>NZ_JALLKV010000018.1:0-110021 GCF_023093815.1 Pseudomonas sp. PNPG3 | reverse complement strand
GCAAAATATCCGACCCGAAAATGAAAATGCCAGTCAGCTTAACTGACTGGCATTACCCCGAGGGGTGCTTTTTTGTTTGCCGGCAATCCGCGCTTAGCGCTTCATGTTCTCTGGCAGGTGCGGCTGGATGGCAGTCAGCACGGCCTTGAAGCACTTGATGTTGCCCGCAACGATATGGCCCTTCTCGAGGAAGTCATGGCCGCCGTTGAAGTCGCTCACCAGGCCGCCCGCTTCCTGGATCAGCAGCACGCCGGCCGCCATGTCCCATTCGGACAGGCCCGACTCCCAGAAAGCGTCGAAACGGCCGGCGGCCACGTAGGCCAGGTCCAGGCTGGCGGAGCCGGCGCGGCGGATACCGGCGGTCTGGCCAGTCAGGGCGCGGAACATGCCCAGGTAGTTGTCCAGGTCGGCCATCTGGCTGTCACGGAACGGGAAGCCGGTACCCAGCAGGGCGCCTTCCAGGCTGGTGCGCGAGCTGACACGCAGGCGGCGACCATTGAGCTGGGCGCCACGGCCGCGGCTGGCAGTGAATTCTTCCTGGCGAACCGGGTCGACGATCACGGCGTGCTCAAGGCGGCCACGGTATTTGCAGGCGATGCTGACGGCGAAGTGCGGGATGCCACGCAGGAAGTTGGTGGTGCCGTCCAGCGGGTCGATGATCCACAGGTAATCCTTGCCTTCTTCGCCGCTACCCGCGTGCAGGCCGGTTTCCTCGCCCTGGATGGAGTGGTTCGGGTAGGCCTTGCGCAGGGCGTTGACGATGCTCTGCTCGGCGGCGCGATCGACTTCGGAGACGTAGTCCTTGGCCTCTTTCTCATCGACCTTGATGCTATCCAGGCGTTCGATGGAGCGGAAAATCAGTTCACTGGCGCTGCGAGCGGCGCGCAGGGCGATATTCAGCATAGGCTGCATGGGCGGGTCACCTGGAGATGTTAAAGAAGAAAGCCGATCATTCTAGCAGAAAACTTTGGCGGCAGAAGTGTCACATTTGCTTTCATGGCGTTACGTCTGTCGGTTCTGTAAGATCGAAGGCCCTGATTCCTGCATCTGTGAGCACAACACCTTGCTGCAAAATATTCGTGTTGTTCTGGTCAATACCAGCCACCCCGGCAACATCGGCGGCGCTGCACGTGCCATGAAAAACATGGGCTTGTCGCGTCTGGTGCTGGTGCAGCCGAAAGAGTTCCCCGCCGTGGATGCCAGTGCCCGAGCCTCGGGTGCCGACGATGTGCTGGACAATGCCCAAGTGGTCGACAGCCTCGAACAGGCGTTGGTCGGCTGCAACCTGGTAATGGGCACCAGTGCCCGCGAGCGGAGCATCCCCTGGCCGTTGATCGGCCCGCGCGAGTGCGGGGCCAAGGCGGTGGAGCATGCCAACGGTGGCGAGGAAATCGCCCTGGTGTTCGGGCGTGAACACGCCGGCCTGACCAACGAAGAGCTGCAGCGATGTCACTTCCACGTGCACATTCCCTCCAACCCCGACTTCAGCTCGCTGAACTTGGCTGCCGCTGTCCAGGTGCTCTCCTACGAGGTGCGCATGGCCTGGCTGGCCGCCGGTGCAGCGCCGGGCAAAGTCGAGAAGGTTGACGCCAGCGAGCTGGCGACGATGGACGAAATGGAGCTGTTCTACGACCACCTGGAGAAGACCCTGGTCGGTATCGGCTTTCTCGACCCCGAAAAGCCCAAGCACCTGATGCCGCGCCTGCGCCGGCTGTATGGGCGGGTGGCGGTCGAGCGTTCGGAAATGAGCATTTTGCGCGGCATCCTCACCGAGACCCAGAAAGTGGTCCGGGGCGAGCCGCATAAACGGAAGGACTGACAGATGTTCGAACGCCTGCGTGAAGATATTCAAAGCGTATTCCACCGTGACCCGGCTGCGCGCAACGCCTTTGAGGTGCTGACCTGCTACCCAGGCATGCACGCCATCTGGCTGCACCGCCTGGGCAATGCCCTGTGGAAGCGTGATTTCAAGTGGCTGGCCCGCCTGGTATCGAACTTCGGCCGCTGGCTGACCGGCATCGAGATCCACCCCGGCGCCACCATCGGACGGCGCTTCTTCATTGACCACGGCATGGGCATCGTCATCGGCGAAACCGCCGAGATCGGCGACGATGTCACCCTTTATCAGGGCGTGACCCTGGGCGGCACCAGCTGGAACAAAGGCAAGCGACACCCCACCCTGGAAAACGGTGTGGTGGTAGGGGCGGGGGCCAAGGTGCTGGGCCCGTTCACCGTCGGCGCCGGGGCCAAGATCGGTTCCAATGCGGTGGTGACCAAAGCCGTGCCGGCCGGGGCTACGGCGGTTGGTATCCCCGGGCGAATCATCGTCAAGAGCGAAGACAACGAGGTCGAGGCCAAGCGTAAGGCCATGGCTGAGAAGATCGGCTTCGATGCCTATGGCGTCAGTGGCGACATGCCCGACCCGGTGGCCCGTGCCATCGGCCAGATGCTCGACCACCTGCAGGCAGTTGACGAACGGCTGGAGGGCATGTGCGGCGCCCTGACCAAGATGGGTAGTGATTACTGCGCCAAGGAACTGCCAGCCCTGCCGGAAGATGACTTCAAGGAAGTTGCCCAGGTGGCTCAGCGCGACACTCAGTCACATTGATTGCGCCGCGCTGAAATCATGGTGACATACGGGGCGTGTGCTCACGCCCCCTGTCTGCTACAATCGCGCCCGCCTCCCCGATGCAAACCCGACTAAAGCACTAGGTCTAATAGTTGACTTAAATGCTCGGGAATCGCATACTCGCTCACATCCTGTAACTCCCGTGGTACCCAATAGCCATGCGACTGACTACCAAAGGCCGATACGCCGTGACCGCCATGCTCGACCTGGCGTTGCACGCGCAGCATGGGCCGGTGTCTTTGGCCGACATTTCCGAGCGCCAGGGCATTTCCCTCTCTTATCTGGAACAGCTGTTCGCCAAGCTGCGCCGCAGCAGCCTGGTCTCCAGCGTGCGTGGTCCAGGCGGTGGCTACCAGCTGTCGCGGGGCATGGAAACCATCCAGGTGGCCCAGGTCATCGATGCGGTCAACGAATCGGTCGATGCCACCCGTTGTCAGGGCCTCGGGGACTGCCATGCCGGTGATACCTGCCTGACCCACCACCTGTGGTGCGACCTCAGCCAGCAGATCCATGAATTCCTCAGCGGTATAAGCCTGGCCGACCTCGTCATGCGCCGTGAGGTGCAGGAAGTCGCCCAGCGCCAGGACCTGCGTCGTGTCGCAGGCCGAACCGCCCAGCTGGACAAGATTGAGACGTCCGCCGTCGATTGATCCCTCCGGGACGACGAGCGACGCCACCGCCTGATAGGAGAGACAAATGAAGTTGCCGATCTACCTCGATTACTCCGCGACCACCCCGGTCGACCCACGCGTGGCCCAGAAGATGGCCGACTGCCTGCTGGTCGACGGGAACTTCGGTAACCCGGCTTCGCGCTCCCACGTCTTTGGCTGGAAAGCCGAGGAAGCGGTCGAGAACGGTCGCCGCCAGGTTGCCGAACTGATCAACGCCGATCCGCGCGAAATCGTCTGGACCAGCGGTGCCACAGAGTCCGACAACCTCGCACTCAAGGGCGTCGCGCACTTCTATCAGACCAAGGGCAAGCACATCATCACCTCCAAGATCGAGCACAAGGCGGTCCTGGATACCGCTCGCCAGCTGGAGCGTGAAGGTTTCGAAGTCACCTACCTCGAGCCAGGCGAAGACGGCATCGTCACCCCGGCCATGGTCGAGGCGGCGCTGCGCGACGACACCATCCTGGTTTCGCTGATGCACGTGAACAACGAAGTCGGCTCGATCAACGATATCGCCGCCATCGGTGAACTGACCCGCTCGCGCGGCGTGCTGTTCCACGTTGACGCCGCGCAATCGGCCGGCAAGGTCGAAATTGACCTGCAAAAGCTGAAGGTCGACCTGATGTCGTTCTCGGCGCACAAGGTCTACGGCCCGAAAGGCATCGGCGCGCTGTACGTCAGCCGCAAGCCTCGTGTACGCCTGGAAGCCATCATTCACGGCGGTGGTCATGAGCGCGGCATGCGTTCGGGCACCCTGCCGACCCACCAGATCGTCGGCATGGGCGAAGCCTTCGCCATCGCCAAACAGGAAATGGCCGCGGAAAACGTACGCATCAAGGCCCTGAGCGACCGCTTCTTCAAGCAGGTCTCGGACCTCGAAGAGCTGTACGTCAACGGCAGCAAGACTGCCCGCGTACCGCACAACCTGAACCTGAGCTTCAACTACGTCGAAGGCGAATCGCTGCTGATGTCGCTGAAGGATATCGCCGTATCGTCCGGTTCGGCCTGCACCTCCGCGTCGCTCGAGCCGTCCTACGTATTGCGCGCCCTGGGCCGCAATGACGAGCTGGCGCACAGCTCGATCCGCTTCTCCTTCGGCCGCTTCACCACCGAAGAAGAAGTCGACTACGCCGCGCAGAAAGTCTGCGAGGCCGTGAACAAACTGCGTGAGCTGTCGCCGCTGTGGGACATGTACAAAGACGGCGTTGACATCTCCAAGATCGAGTGGGCCGCCCACTAAGCAGTCGCCGGCAAGAGCGGCTCCCTGATGAGGAAGGAATTGCACCATGGCATACAGTGAAAAGGTCATCGACCACTACGAAAACCCGCGCAACGTCGGCAAGATGAACGCCGAAGACCCGGACGTCGGTACCGGCATGGTCGGCGCCCCGGCCTGCGGTGACGTGATGCGCCTGCAGATCAAGGTCAACGAGCAGGGCGTGATCGAAGACGCCAAGTTCAAGACCTACGGCTGCGGTTCGGCCATCGCTTCCAGCTCCCTCGCCACCGAGTGGATGAAGGGCAAGACCCTGGACGAAGCCGAAACCATCAAGAACACCCAGCTGGCCGAAGAACTGGCGTTGCCGCCGGTCAAGATCCACTGCTCGGTACTCGCCGAAGATGCCATCAAGGCAGCCGTTCGCGATTACAAGCAGAAGAAAGGCTTGATCTAAGTCGCCTGTTGCGAGGTAAGGAGTCCTGATGGCTATCAGCATGACAGAAGCCGCCGCCAACCACGTGCGGCGTTCCCTGGAAGGGCGCGGCAAGGGCGAAGGCATTCGCCTGGGCGTGCGCACCACCGGTTGCTCGGGCCTGGCCTACGTGCTGGAGTTCGTCGACGAGCTGGCGGACGAGGACCAGGTGTTCGAGAACCATGGCGTCAAGGTGATCATCGATCCCAAGAGCCTGGTCTACCTCGATGGCACCGAACTGGACTTCGTCAAGGAAGGGTTGAACGAAGGCTTCAAGTTCAACAACCCCAACGTGCGCGGTGAGTGTGGCTGCGGCGAAAGCTTCAACGTTTGAGGCTGGCTGTGGGCACTCCTTGTCATTTCGCATTGTTTGACCTCCAGCCAAGCTTCCGCCTGGATCTCGACAAGCTGGCCACTCGCTATCGCGAGCTGGCCCGCGAAGTCCATCCCGACCGCTTTGCCGACGCCTCCGAGCGCGAGCAGCGCGTGGCGCTGGAAAAGTCCGCGGCACTCAACGACGCCTACCAGACACTGCGCAGTGCGCCGCGTCGCGCCCGCTACCTGCTGGCCATCGGCGGCCACGAAGTGCCTCAGGAGGTCACGGTCCACGACCCTGACTTCCTGTTGCAGCAGATGCAGTGGCGTGAAGAGCTCGAAGAATTGCAGGACGAAGCCGACCTCGATGGCGTGGCCGTGTTCAAGAAGCGCCTGAAGGTCGCCCAGGACACGCTGAACGAGGACTTTGCCGCCTGCTGGGACGCCCCAGGCGAGCGCGACAAGGCCGAACGCCTGATGCGCCGCATGCAGTTCCTCGACAAGCTCGCCCAAGAAGTGCGCCAACTGGAAGAGCGCCTCGACGATTAACCCGGTGCTGCCCGTGATAGCACCTAAGGTATTCAGATAAGCATGGCCCTACTGCAGATTGCCGAACCCGGTCAAAGCCCTCAGCCGCATCAGCGCCGCCTGGCGGTGGGGATCGACCTGGGTACCACCAACTCCCTGGTCGCCGCACTGCGCAGCGGCCGTAGCGAGCCCCTGCCCGACGCGCAGGGCAATGTCATTCTGCCGTCCGCGGTGCGCTACCTCGAAGGGCGCAACGAAGTGGGGCAGGCTGCACGCGATGCCGCTTCCAGCGACCCGCTGAACACCGTGCTGTCGGTCAAGCGCTTGATGGGGCGCGGCCTGGCCGACGTCAAGCAACTGGGCGAGCAGCTGCCGTACCGCTTCGTTGGCGGTGAGTCGCACATGCCGTTCATCGACACTGTGCAGGGGCCGAAAAGCCCGGTGGAAGTGTCCGCCGATATTCTCAAGGTGCTGCGCGAGCGTGCCGAAGCCACCCTTGGTGGTGAGCTGGTGGGCGCGGTTATCACCGTGCCGGCCTATTTCGACGATGCCCAGCGCCAGGCCACCAAGGACGCTGCGCGCCTGGCCGGCCTGAACGTGCTGCGCCTGCTCAACGAGCCGACCGCCGCTGCCGTGGCCTATGGCCTGGACCAGAACGCCGAAGGCGTGGTGGCCATCTATGACTTGGGCGGCGGTACCTTCGACATTTCCATTTTGCGCCTGACTGCCGGCGTATTCGAAGTGCTGGCCACCGGTGGCGATACTGCCTTGGGCGGTGACGACTTCGACCACGCCATCGCTGGCTGGATCATCGAGCAGGCCGGGCTGTCATCCGACCTGGACCCGGCCACCCAGCGCGCACTGTTGCAGACCGCCTGCGCCGCGAAGGAAGCCCTGACCGACGCCGACGTGGTCAGCGTCAGCCATGGCACCTGGCAGGGCGAGCTGAGCCGCGCTGGCTTCGAAGCCATGATCGAGCCCATGGTCGCCCGCAGCCTCAAGGCCTGCCGTCGCGCCGTGCGTGACAGCGGTATCGAGCTGGAAGAAGTCAGTGCCGTGGTCATGGTCGGTGGTTCGACCCGCGTACCGCGTGTGCGTGAAGCCGTCGGAGCACTGTTCGGTCGCACCCCGCTGACCTCGATCGACCCCGACCAGGTGGTGGCCATCGGTGCCGCCATCCAGGCCGATACCTTGGCCGGCAACCGCCGCGAAGGTGGCGAACTGCTGCTGTTGGATGTCATCCCGCTGTCGCTTGGCCTTGAGACCATGGGCGGGCTGATGGAGAAGGTGATCCCGCGCAACACCACCATCCCGGTGGCGCGTGCCCAGGAGTTCACCACCTATAAAGATGGCCAGTCGGCCATGATGATCCATGTACTGCAGGGCGAGCGCGAGTTGATCAGCGACTGCCGCTCGCTGGCGCGCTTCGAGCTGCGTGGCATTCCGGCCATGGTCGCCGGTGCGGCAAAAATCCGCGTCACCTTCCAGGTCGACGCCGATGGCCTGCTCAGCGTCGCCGCCCGCGAGCTGGGCTCGGGCGTGGAAGCCAGCATCCAGGTCAAGCCGTCCTACGGCCTGACCGACGGCGAAATCGCCCGCATGCTCAAGGACTCCTTCGAACACGCAGGTTCCGACAAGCAGGCCCGCCAGCTGCGTGAGCACCAGGTTGACGGCGAGCGCCTGCTCGAAGCAGTACAGGGCGCCCTGGACGCCGACGGCGAGCGCCTGCTCAGCAGTGACGAGCGCGACGCCATCGAATTCCAGATGCAAGAACTACGTGATTTGCTGGCCGGCACCGATGGCTCAGCCATCGAGCAACAGACCAAGCGTCTGTCGCAGGTGACCGACGCATTTGCCGCCCGTCGCCTTGATTCGACGGTCAAAGCCGCACTGGCCGGGCGCAACCTGAATGAGATCGAGGAGTAACCGATGCCGCTGGTGACATTCCTGCCGCACGAGAAGTTCTGCCCCGAAGGGCTGACCGTGGAAGTCGAGACCGGGACCAACATCCTGGAACTGGCCCACGACCATCACATCGAGATGGAAAGCGCCTGCGGCGGCGTCAAGGCCTGCACCACTTGCCACTGCATCGTGCGCAAGGGCTTCGACTCGCTCGAAGAAGCCGACGAACTGGAAGAGGACATGCTGGACAAGGCCTGGGGCCTGGAGGCTCAATCGCGCCTCGGCTGCCAGGTGGTTGTCGCTGACCAGGACCTGGTCATCGAGATCCCCAAGTATTCGCTCAACCACGCCGCCGAAGCGCCGCACTGAGGTTTACCCATGAGCCTGAAATGGATTGATGTACTTGAGATCGCCATCCAGCTTGCAGAAAGCAAGCCGGAAGTCGATCCTCGTTATGTGAATTTCGTCGATCTGCACCGCTGGGTGCTGGCCTTGCCAGAATTCAGCGACGATCCGTCACGTGGCGGTGAGAAAGTGCTCGAGGCCATCCAGGCGGCCTGGATCGAAGAAGCCGACTGAACGCGTCCTGCAGGTTAGGCAATCCCCTGGAACCCGCGTATAATTCGCGGGTTTAATTTTTCGCAACACTCATTTTTCTGGAGTTTTCCATGGCTGTTCAACGTACTTTCTCCATCATCAAGCCTGACGCCGTTGCCAAGAACGTCATCGGCGAGATCACCACTCGTTTCGAGAAAGCCGGCCTGCGCGTCGTCGCTTCGAAAATGAAGCAGCTGTCCAAGGCCGAAGCCGAAGGCTTCTACGCCGAACACAAAGAGCGCGGCTTCTTCGGTGATCTGGTTGCCTTCATGACTTCCGGCCCGGTCATCGTTCAGGTTCTGGAAGGCGAAAACGCCGTTCTGGCCAACCGCGAGCTGATGGGCGCCACCAACCCGAAAGAAGCTGCTGCCGGCACCATCCGTGCTGACTTCGCCGTTTCCATCGACGAAAACGCTGTTCACGGTTCCGACTCGGAAGCTTCGGCTGCCCGCGAAATCGCTTACTTCTTCTCCGCTACCGAGCTGTGCGACCGCATTCGCTAAGCGAAGCAGGTCTTGGGTGATTCCATGAGTGACATGACTGGCAAGATCAACCTGTTGGGCCTGACCCTGCAGGAAATGGAAAAATTCTTCGAGTCGATCGGAGAGAAGCGTTTTCGTGCCGGTCAGGTCATGAAATGGATTCACCACTATGGCGTCGACGATTTCGCCGCCATGACCAATGTCGGCAAGGCCTTGCGCGAAAAGCTCGAGGCCGTTGCCGAGATTCGGGGCCCGGAAGTGGTCAGTGAAGACATTTCCGCCGACGGTACCCGCAAGTGGGTGGTCCGCGTTGCCTCCGGCAGCTGCGTCGAGACCGTCTACATCCCCACCGACGATCGCGGCACCCTGTGCGTGTCGTCGCAAGCCGGCTGTGCCCTGGACTGCAGCTTCTGCTCCACCGGCAAGCAAGGCTTCAACAGCAACCTCACCGCCGCCGAAGTGATCGGCCAGGTGTGGCTTGCCAACAAATCCTTCGGGACCGTTCCGGCCAAGATCGACCGCGCCATTACCAACGTGGTCATGATGGGCATGGGCGAACCCCTGCTGAATTTCGACAATGTCATCGCCGCCATGAAGATCATGATGGAAGATCTGGGCTATGGCATTTCCAAGCGTCGCGTCACCCTGTCCACCTCGGGCGTGGTGCCGATGATCGACGAGCTGGCCAAGCACATCGACGTGTCGCTGGCCCTGTCGCTGCACGCACCGAACGACGAACTGCGCAACAAGTTGGTACCGATCAACAAGAAGTACCCGCTGAAGATGCTGCTGGAATCGTGCATGGGCTACATGTCCACCCTGGGTGGCAAGCGCGTGCTGACCATCGAGTACACCCTGCTCAAGGACGTCAACGACCAGCCTGAGCATGCTGCGCAAATGATCGAGCTGCTGCGCGACGTACCCTGCAAGATCAACCTGATCCCGTTCAACCCGTTCCCGCACTCGGGCTACGAGCGGCCGAGCAACAACGCCATTCGCCGCTTCCAGGATCTGTTGCACCATGGTGGCTTCAACGTCACCACCCGCACCACCCGTGGTGATGACATCGACGCTGCCTGTGGTCAGCTGGTCGGCCAGGTCAACGACCGCACCCGCCGCAGCGAGCGCTACATCGCTGTGCGCCAGCTGTCCGCGGACGCCGAGCTGCAAGACAGCCCCGTCAGCCACTGACCGGGACCTTGCCCATGAGCCTGCGCGCCGCGCTGTCGATCCTTGCGCTTTCGCTGCTGGCCGGCTGCGTGTCGGGCGGCGCGGGCGACCCCCTGGCCAGCCGCCAGGGCAGGGCAGAGGCGGGGCGGGCCTATGTGCAGCTTGGGCTGGGTTATTTGCAACAGGGTTTGACCGAGCAGGCCAAGGCGCCGCTTGGCAAGGCCCTGGCCCTGGATGCTGGTGATGCCGATGCGCACGCCGCCCTGGCGCTGGTCTTTCAGGCCGAAGGCGAGCCTGCGCTGGCCGAAACGCACTTCCGCAAGGCGCTGAAGGCACGTACCGGCGACACGCGAATTCGCAACAATTACGGCAGTTTCCTTTATGCTCAGGGCCGATTTGCCGAGGCCGAGCAGATGTTTCGCCTTGCCAGCGCCGATACCCTGTATCCTGAGCGCTCACGCGTTTACGAGAACCTGGGCCTGACCGCCCTGAAACTCGAGCGCCGCGACCAGGCGCATGCGTATCTGCTGAAAGCTCTGCAACTCAACCAGCGGCAGCCGAAAGCGTTGCTGGAAATGGCTGAGTTGTCCTACGAAAACAGGCATTATGTGCCGGCCCGGGACTACTACGATCGTTTCAGCCAGTTGAGCGACCACGATGCCCGTAGCCTGCTGCTGGGCAGCCGCCTTGCCAGGGTATTCGACGAGCAAGGCACACTGGCCGAGCTGGGCCAGCAATTACAACGACTTTATCCCGGTACGCCGGAATATCAGCAATACCTGTCGGAGCAACGATGAAAGCCGCGCATCCCGAAGTAGCAGTAGCGCCTGGCCAGAACCCCGGTGAGCTTTTGCGTCAGGCCCGTGAGAACCGGGACTGGTCACAAGCCGAGGTGGCCCGCAAGCTCAACCTCACTGTCAGTTCGTTGAACCACGTGGAAACCGGCGCCTTCGACAAGCTGCCGGGGCATACCTTCGCCCGTGGTTATATCCGCGCCTATGCCAAGCTGATGGACCTGGACCAGGCTGCCCTGGTGGACGCCTTCGACCGTTACACCGGCACCCACGCCAAAGGCAGCGACGTGCACTCGCTGGGCCGTATCGAAGAGCCCGTGCGCCTGTCGCACAACATTCTGCGTGGCGTCAGCCTGCTGCTGCTGGTGGCAGTGGTCGGCGGCGGCTTCGTCTGGTGGCAGGACCAGGGCAGCCTGCGTGGCAAGGAGCTGGCCAAGATTGCCCTGGAGCACGTCGAAGTCGAAAGCGCCGACGGCACCACCCAGATTCACCCGCTCGATGAGCCTGAAGACCAGGCTGTTTCCGCTGGCCAGCAGCCTGAGAGTGCGCCGCTGCCGCTTGAGCAGGGCGCAGCCGAGCAGCCTGCCACCGCCGTACCGGCACCGGCAAGCCCGGCACCTGCCGATACCGCTGCCGTAGTACCGACACCGGCCCAGCAGGCGCCTGTGCCAGCGATCGCCAGCGCACCTGCTGCCGCGCCTGCGCCGGTAGCACCGGTTGCCCCGGCCCCGGCGGCTGTTGCACCTGCTACGCCGGTAGCGGCCGTGGCCGCTGCCGCCCCTGCCGCAGTGCCAGCTGGCAGCGCCAAGGTTGCCATCCAGTTCGTCGCCGATTGCTGGACCCAGGTCACCGACGGCAACGGCAAGGTGCTGTTCAGCGCCATCAAGCGCAAGGGGGACAACCTCGAGCTGACCGGCAAGCCGCCGTTCTCGGTACGCCTGGGCTTTGCCCGTGGCGCCCAGGTCAGCTACAACGGCCAGGCCGTCGATGTTGCCCCGTTCACCAGTGGCGAGACCGCTCGCCTGAAGTTGGGACAGTAATCATGCACGGCGAATCTCCGATCAAACGTCGCGAATCCCGCAAAATCTGGGTCGGCAATGTACCGGTGGGTGGTGATGCCCCCATCGCGGTGCAGAGCATGACCAACACCGACACCAACGATGTGGCCGCCACCGTGGCGCAAATCCAGCGCCTGGTCGATGCCAGCGTGGACATCGTGCGCGTCTCGGTGCCGGACATGGACGCCGCCGAGGCGTTCGGCCGCATCAAGCAGCAGGTCAGCGTGCCGCTGGTTGCCGACATCCACTTCGACTACAAAATCGCCCTGCGCGTGGCCGAACTGGGCGTCGACTGCCTGCGCATCAACCCGGGCAACATCGGCCGTGAAGACCGTGTGCGCGCGGTAGTCGATGCCGCCCGCGACCGGGGCATCCCGATCCGTATCGGCGTCAACGCCGGCTCCCTGGAAAAGGACCTGCAGAAGAAGTATGGCGAACCGACCCCGGCGGCGCTGGTCGAGTCGGCCCTGCGCCATGTCGAGCACCTCGACCGCCTGGACTTCCAGGACTTCAAGGTCAGCGTCAAGGCATCCGATGTGTTCATGGCCGTCGAAGCCTACCGCCTGCTGGCCAAGCAGATCGTGCAGCCGCTGCATCTGGGCATCACCGAAGCCGGTGGCCTGCGTTCGGGGACGGTGAAATCCGCTGTCGGCCTCGGTATGCTGCTGGCCGAAGGCATTGGCGATACCATCCGTATCTCGCTGGCGGCCGACCCGGTCGAAGAAGTGAAAGTCGGCTACGACATCCTCAAGTCGCTGCACCTGCGCTCGCGTGGCATCAACTTCATCGCCTGCCCGAGCTGCTCGCGGCAGAACTTCGATGTGGTCAAGACCATGAACGAGCTGGAAGGGCGCCTGGAAGACCTGCTGGTGCCGCTGGACGTGGCGGTGATCGGTTGCGTGGTCAACGGCCCGGGCGAAGCCAAGGAGTCCCATGTGGGGCTGACCGGTGGCACGCCGAACCTGGTCTACATCGACGGCAAGCCGGCGCAGAAGCTGACCAACGACAACCTGGTCGATGAACTGGAAAAGCTCATCCGCCAGAAAGCGGCCGAAAAGGCCGAAGCCGACGCGGCGCTGATCGTCCGTGGCTGACACACAGAATTCGTAAGGACTTTTCGTGAGCAAATCGCTACAAGCCATCCGTGGCATGAACGACATCCTGCCAGAACAGTCGCCACTGTGGCGCTACTTCGAGGGCACCGTGGCCGGCCTGCTGGATACCTACGGGTACAGCCAGATCCGCACGCCGATCGTCGAGTTCACCGAGCTTTTCAAGCGCTCCATCGGTGAAGTGACCGACATCGTCGAAAAAGAGATGTACACCTTCGAGGACCGCAACGGCGACTCGCTGACCCTGCGCCCCGAAGGTACTGCCGCCTGCGTGCGTGCCGTACTCGAGCATGGCATCACCGGCAACGGCCAGGTGCAGAAACTGTGGTACATCGGCCAGATGTTCCGCCACGAGCGCCCGCAGAAGGGCCGCTACCGCCAGTTCCACCAGATTGGCGTGGAAGTGTTCAACCTGGATGGCCCGGACATCGACGCCGAGCTGATCATGTTGACCTGGCGCCTGTGGGGCCTGCTGGGTATCCAGGACGCGGTCAAGCTGGAGCTCAACAGCCTGGGCACCAGCGAAGCCCGTGCACGCTACCGTGATGCGCTGGTCGAGTTCCTCTCGGCGCGCCTGGAGCAACTGGACGAAGACAGCCAGCGCCGCCTGAAGAGCAACCCGCTGCGCATCCTCGACAGCAAGGACCAGAACACCCAGGCGGTGCTGGTCGGCGCGCCGAAGCTGGAAGACTACCTGGACGAAGAGTCGCGCGTGCACTTCGAGGGCCTCAAGGCCCGCCTGGACGCTGCCGGCATCCCGTTCGTGATCAACACCAAGCTGGTGCGTGGCCTGGACTACTACAGCAAGACTGTGTTCGAGTGGGTCACCGACAAGCTCGGCGCCCAGGGCACTGTCTGCGCCGGCGGCCGTTATGACGGCCTGGTCGAACAGATGGGCGGCAAGCCGACCTCGGGCGTCGGTTTCGCCATGGGCATCGAGCGCCTGATCCTGCTGCTGGAAACCCTGGGCAAGGTGCCCGAGTCCATCAGCCGCCAGATCGACGTCTACCTGTGCGCCTTTGGCGAACAGGCGGAGCTGGCCGGCCTGCGCCTGTCCGAAAGCCTGCGTGACCGCTTGCCGGGCCTGCGCCTGGCAGTCAACGCCGGCGGTGGCAGCTTCAAGAGCCAGTTCAAGAAAGCCGACAAGAGTGGCGCGCTGTTCGCCCTGATCCTCGGCGACGACGAGCTGGCCCAGCAAGAGATCGGCTTCAAGCCCCTGCGTGGTCAGGGCGAACAACAGAACATTGCCTGGGATGCTCTGGCTGAGCACCTGGAAACCGCGATCGCGCAGGCGTAACGCGGTTCAACAAGCAAATAGGCGAAAAGGAGTATTGGGGTGTCGAGTACCGATGATGAACTGGCAGGGGTCAAGGACTGGTGGAACCGCAACGGCAAGCCGCTGCTGACCGGTGCCCTGTTGGCTGGCGTAGTGGTGTTGGGCTGGAATACCTGGCACAAGTACCAGAACAATCAGTCGCAAGGTGCCTCGCAGCTGTACCAGGCCTTGCTGGAGACCAGCCTGACGCCGACTGGCCAGCCTGACGCGACCAAGGTCGCGGAACTGGCCGGCAAGCTCAAGAGCGAGTTCGGTGGTACCGCCTACGCCCAGTACGGCAGCCTGTTCGTTGCCAAGGTCGCGGTCGAGAGCGGCAAGCTCGACGACGCTGCTGCCGAGTTGAAGAGCGTGCTGGACAAGCCGGCCGATGCCACTCTGGGCGAGATTTCGCGTCAGCGCCTGGCTCGTGTGCTGGCCGCCCAGAACAAGGCCGAGGATGCCCTCAAGCTGCTCGACGGCGACGCCGACAAAGCCTTCCTGGCCAGCCGCGAAGAGTTGAAAGGTGACCTGCTGGTGCAACTGGGTCGCGCCGACGACGCGCACAGCGCTTACGAGAAAGCCAAGGCTGCGTTGTCCGATGAGGCGGCGGTCGGTGGCCTGCAATTGAAGCTGGATGACTTGGCCAAAGGGGACGCGTAAGTGATCGGTTGGAAACATGCAGCAGTGCTGACCCTGGCCGTACTGGCCGCAGGTTGCAGCAGCAACAGCAAGAAGGAACTGCCTCCGGCCGAGCTGACCAAGTTCACCGAGGAAGTGGTGCTGAAAAAGCAGTGGAGCCGTTCGATCGGTGACGGCCAGGGCGAGACCTACAACACCCTCGTACCTGCCATCGAGAACGACCGTATCTACGCCTCCGACGTCAACGGCGAAGTCTTCGCCCTCGACCGCATCACCGGCGACGTGGTATGGAAGAAGGACCTCGAGCTGCCGGTTTCCGGCGCTGTCGGCGTGGGCTACGGCCTGGTCATGATCGGTACCCTCAAGGGTGAAGTCATCGCCCTGGACTCCAGCACCGGTGAGGAGCGCTGGCGCTCCCGCGTGACCAGCGAAGTGCTGGCCCCGCCTGCCAACAACGGTGATGTGGTGGTGGTGCAGACCCAAGACGATCGCCTGATCGGCCTGGATGCTGCCACTGGCGACCGCCGCTGGATCTACGAAAACACCCCGGCCGTGCTGACCCTGCGTGGCACCGGCGCGCCGATCGCCACCAACCGCCTGGCCGTCGCCGGCCTGTCCACCGGCAAGGTGGTGGCGGTGGACATCAACAACGGCGTACCGGTGTGGGAAAGCCGTGTGGCAATCCCGCAGGGCCGTTCCGAGCTGGACCGCGTGGTCGATATCGACGGCGGCCTGCTGCTGTCGGGTGGTACCCTGTACGTCAGCACCTACCAGGGCCGCGTCGCGGGCCTGGACCTGGAAAGCGGCCGCGTGCTGTGGCAGCGTGATGCCTCCAGCTACGTGGGTGTCGCCCAAGGCTACGGTAACGTCTATGTCAGCGAAGCTTCCGGTACTGTCGAAAGCGTCGACGAGCGCTCGTCCAGCGCCCTGTGGACCAACGACACCATGGCTCGCCGCCAGCTGACCGCGCCTGAAGTGTTCTCCAGCTACGTGGCGGTGGGCGACTTCGAGGGTTACCTGCACCTGCTGAGCCAGGTCGATGGCCGCTTCGTCGGCCGTGAGCGTATCGACAGTGATGGCCTGCGTGCCCGCCCACTTGTGGTCGGCGACACCATCTACGTCTTCGGCAACAGCGGCAAGCTCGAGGCACTGACCATCCGCTGAAGCTATGCTTGAAGCCTTGGCGGGCTTCAAGCCGCGGCGTAGGACACGCCGCCCGAACTCCGGCCGCTGCCTTGCAGCGGCCTTTGCATTTTCAAGAATTCAAGAGTGGAGAGCCGAATGGTTCCCGTAATCGCCCTGGTGGGCCGCCCAAACGTCGGCAAATCCACCATGTTCAACCGCCTGACCAAGACCCGCGATGCCATCGTTGGTGACCTGTCGGGCCTGACCCGTGACCGCCAGTACGGTGATGCCACCTGGCAGGGTCGTTCCTTCATCCTGATCGACACCGGCGGTATCACCGGTGACGAAGTGGGCATGGACGAGAAAATGGCCGAGCAGTCGCTCATGGCCATCGAAGAAGCTGACTATGTGCTGTTCCTGGTCGATGCCCGTGCCGGCATGACCGCTGCCGACCAGATGATCGCCGAGCACCTACGCAAGCGGAACAAGGAAGCGATCCTGGTTGCCAACAAGATCGACAACATCGATGCCGATGTGGCACGCGCCGAGTTCTCGCCGCTGGGCATGGGCAACGCGATCCCGGTAGCCGGCTCCCAGGGCCGCGGCATCAATGCGCTGATGGAGGCCGTGCTCGGCCACCTGCCACGCGACCAGGTCGAGGAAGCGCTGGACGCCGAAGTCGCCGAAGGCGAGGAAGCGGTGCGCATCCCGGGCCCGAGCGAGAAGGATGGCATCAAGATCGCCATCATCGGCCGCCCCAACGTCGGCAAGTCGACGCTGGTCAACCGCATGCTCGGCGAAGAGCGCGTGGTGGTTTACGACCAGCCGGGCACCACCCGCGACAGTATCTACATCCCGTTCGAGCGCGATGACGAGAAGTACACCTTCATCGACACCGCCGGCGTGCGCAAGCGCGGCAAGATCCACGAGGAAGTCGAGAAGTTCTCGGTGGTGAAGACGCTGCAGGCGATCAAGGACGCCAACGTGGTGATTTTCGTCATGGACGCCCGCGAAGGCGTGGTGGATCACGACCTGAACCTGCTGGGCTTCGCCCTGGAAGCTGGCCGCGCCATCGTCATCGCCCTGAACAAGTGGGACGGCATGGAGCCGGGCGAGCGTGACTACGTGAAGACCGAGCTGGAGCGCCGGCTGTTCTTCGTCGATTTCGCCGACATCCACTTCATCTCCGCCCTGCACGGCACCGGCGTGGGCCACCTGTACAAGTCGGTGCAGGCCGCGTTCAAGTCGGCGGTAACCCGTTGGCCGACCAGCCGCCTGACGCAGATCCTCGAAGATGCCGTGAGCGAGCACCAGCCGCCGCTGGTCAACGGCCGCCGCATCAAGCTGCGCTATGCCCACCTTGGTGGTGCCAACCCACCGCTGATCGTGATCCACGGCAACCAGACCGACAAGATTCCGAAGTCGTACTCGCGTTACCTGGAAAACACCTACCGCCGTGTGCTGAAACTGGTCGGTACGCCGATCCGCATCGAGTACAAGGGCGGTGAGAACCCGTACGAGGGCAAGAAGAACACCCTCACCGACCGCCAGGTCAACAAGAAGCGCCGCCTGATGTCGCACCACAAGAAGGCCGAGAAGAAGCGCCGCGACAAGCGCTGATTCCGCGTCGACTTCTTCGCGGGTAAACCCGCTCCTACAGGACCCACAGTTTTCGAAATCTGTGCAGGACCTGTGGGAGCGGGTTTACCCGCGAAGAGGCCCTTTGATCCAGCGCAAATCCCCCTATTGTTTCAACCTTTTTCCTGACCGCTCGATCCGCTATGCTCGGACTCCACCCCGTGCCGGATACACCCCAGGAAAGAGGGCTCCATGATCCGCAGCAAACTGCCGAATGTCGGCACGACCATCTTCACCACCATGTCCCAGCTCGCCGTGCAGACGGGCGCGCTCAACCTGTCGCAAGGCTTCCCCGACTTCAATGGCCCGCAGGCGCTGCTCGATGCAGTCGGCCGGCATGTGGCCGCAGGGCATAACCAGTATTCTCCGATGACCGGCCTGCCGGCCCTGCGCCAGCAGGTGGCGGCCAAGGTCGCGCGGCTGTATGGCGCGCAGGTGGATGCCGACCGGGAAGTGACCATCACCCCTGGCGCCACCGAGGCGATCTTCTGCGCCATCCAGGCTGTGGTGCATGCCGGTGACGAGGTAATCGTCTTCGACCCTTGCTACGACAGCTACGAGCCGTCCGTGGAACTGGCTGGTGGGCGCTGCGTGCATGTACAGCTGAGCGATGGCGATTTCCGCATCGACTGGCAGAAGTTCAGCGATGCCCTCAGCCCGCGCACGCGCATGGTCATTCTCAATTCGCCGCACAACCCCAGCGGTGCGCTGATTACCCGTGAAGACCTGGACCAACTGGCGCGGCTTATCGCTGACCGCGATATCTACCTGGTCAGCGACGAGGTCTACGAGCACTTGGTCTATGACGGTGTACGCCATGCCAGCGTGTTGGCCCACGAGCAACTGTACCAGCGCGCCTTCGTGGTCAGCTCGTTCGGCAAGACTTATCACGTCACCGGCTGGAAGACCGGCTACGTGATCGCCCCGCCGGCGCTGAGTGCCGAGTTGCGCAAGGTACACCAGTACGTCAACTTCTGCGGGGTGACCCCGCTGCAGTGCGCCCTGGCCGATTTCATGGCCGAGCACCCCGAGCATATCGATGAACTGCCGGCCTTCTACCAGGCCAAGCGAGACTTGTTCTGCGGTTTGCTGGAGGGCTCGCGGTTCCGCTTCACCCGCACGGCGGGCACCTATTTCCAGCTGGTGGACTATTCGCAGATCCGCCCGGACCTGAACGATGTCGACATGTCGCTGTGGCTGACCCGTGAGCACGGCGTGGCGACCATCCCGGTGTCGGTGTTCTACCAGCAACCCATCCCCGAGCAACGCCTGGTCCGCCTGTGCTTTGCCAAACGAGAGGAGACGCTGCGTCAGGCAGCGGAAAAACTATGCGCGATCTGAGTACACTGCCGAATCTGAAAGTCGCCCTGGTGCAGACCACCCTGGCCTGGCACGACCGTGAGGCCAACTATGCGCACTTCGAAGAGCTGCTGGAGCAGGTGGGCGAAGTGGACCTGGTGATCCTGCCGGAAATGTTCACTACCGGTTTTTCCATGCAATCGGAAAGCCTGTGCGAGCCGGAAAACGGCCCGACCTACAAATGGCTGAAGGCCCAGGCGAAGAAGTACAACACGGTGATTACCGGCAGCGTGATCATCCAGGCCGCCGATGGCAGCCACCGCAACCGTCTGCTGTGGGCCCGACCGGATGGCGAGATCCTGCACTACGACAAGCGTCACCTGTTCCGCATGGCCGGTGAGCACAAGCATTACACCCCGGGTGAGCGCCAGGTGCAGTTCGAGCTCAAGGGCTGGCGGATTCGCCCGCTGATCTGCTACGACCTGCGTTTCCCGGTGTGGAGCCGCGATGCCCAGGACACCGACCTGT
The DNA here is from genome assembly GCF_023093815.1 of Pseudomonas sp. PNPG3. Lineage (NCBI taxonomy): Bacteria > Pseudomonadati > Pseudomonadota > Gammaproteobacteria > Pseudomonadales > Pseudomonadaceae > Pseudomonas > Pseudomonas sp. PNPG3. The sequence goes on along the minus strand of NZ_JALLKV010000018.1, from coordinate 90,528 downwards.
TGCTGTACACCGCCAACTGGCCGGCTGCGCGCCGCCAGCACTGGAACCGCCTGTTGCCGGCGCGGGGTATCGAGAACCTGTGCTATGTGGCGGCGGTGAACCGGGTGGGCACCGACGGCAAGGGCTTTGCCTATTCCGGCGACAGCCAGGTGCTGGATTTCCAGGGCGAGAGCCTGCTCAGTGCCGGCGAGGCCGACGGTGTTTTCACCGCTGTGTTGAGCGCGGCAGAGCTGGCGGCCTACCGGACCAAGTTCCCGGCCAACCTGGATGCCGATACCTTCGAGCTTCACTGACAGCTTGTACCGGCCTCTTCGCGGGTAAACCCGCTCCCACAGGTCCCCCACAGTGTTTGAATTCTGTGCAGTACCTGTAGGAGCGGGTTTACCCGCGAAGAGGCCTGTGCTGGTTACATCAGTTTCCGATCAGTACACATCCCGCCGATACCGCCCATCCTCGATCAGCTGTTGCACAACCGCTTCCCCGAGGATGCCGTTGAGCGCTGCATCCACCCCGGCAGCCATGCCTTGCAGGCTGCCGCAGACATACACACAGGCACCATCCGCGACCCAGCGCTTGAGCGTTTCAGCCTGCTGCAGCAACACATCCTGCACATACACCTTGTCGGCCTGATCCCGCGAAAATGCCAGGTCCAGGCGTGCCAGGTCGCCGTTGTCCAGCCAGCCTTGCAGCTCGTTGCCGCACAGCAGGTCATGCGCCCGGTTACGTTCGCCGAACAGCAGCCAGTTGCGCTGCTCGCCAGCATTCACCCGCGCGCGGAGCAGGCTGCGCAGGCCGGCCAGGCCGGTGCCATTGCCGATCAATACCAGCGGTGCAGTCGTTTCCGGCAGGTGGAAGCTGCTGTTGCGTCGCAAACGCAGGCTCAACATACCCCCAAGCGGCAGGTACTCGGTCAGCCAGCCGGAACCCAGGCCCAGGTTGCCATCGGCATGGCGTTCCTGGCGCACTATCAGCTCCAGCACACCATCGCTGGCGATCGAGGCAATCGAGTATTCGCGGCTGCCGATCGGCACCAGTGCGTCGACCAGCGCCTGCGGCTGCAAACCGACCAAGTGATCGCGACGGGTCGGCAACTGGCGACCGGACAGGGCCTGGGCGAGGGTTTCGGCCAAGCCATTCACTTGCACCTTGGCCCCGCCGTCCAGCGCCATGCCATCGAGGAAGGCGTCGATCCTCGGCTGGCCGTTGAGCGGCAGGATCTCCACCAGGTCGCCGGCTTCCCAGCTGGCGGGCTGCTCCGGTCGCAGGCCCAGCAGGTACACCGGCTGGCCCTGGCTGCCCGGGTTGAGCAGTTCGCGGCGCACCAGCGACCAGTTGCCGAAACTCGGCGGCTGCCAGGCGGCCACTGGCTGGGCGCCGGTCAGTTGCGCCAGTTCCTGCTGCCACTGCTGCAGCGCGGCCTGGTCGGCGTTGTCCACTTCCACCGGGCTGAATGCGCTGCTGGCCCCGCGCTCACCCAGCCATGCCTGCAGGCGGCGGGCGAAGCCGCAAAAGTGCGGATACTGGCGGTCACCGAGGGCGAGCAGGGCGTAGCTGAGGTTGTCCAGCGCCCAAGGCTGGCCGAGCACCTTGCGCTCGAAGGCGCGGGCGCTGTCGGGGGCTTCGCCGTCGCCGAAGGTGCTGACCACGAACAGCGCACGTCGGGCCTGGCGCAGGTCGCTTTCACCCAGTTCTGCCAGGGCGCGTACCTGCACTGGCAGGCCGGCAGCCTGAAGCTGCCCGGCGCTCTGCCAGGCCAGTTGTTCGGCAAGCCCGCTCTGGCTGGCAAAGCCGATCAGCCAGCTGTCGCCGCTGGCAGTGTTGCTGGTGACGTTGCCACGGGCGGCACGTACCTGGCGCTTCTTGCGACGGCGGTCGAGGTACAGCAGCCAGCCGGTGACGAAGAACAGCGGCATGGTCAGGCTGGCGATGGTGACGATGATGCGCCCCGGCAGGCCGAAGTATTCGCCCACGTGCAGGGCGTAGACGCTCTGGAGCAGCTGGGCCTTGAAGGACTTGTCGGTGTAGCGGTCATGTCTTTTCACCTGGCCGCTGGCCGGGTCCAGTACCAGGGTGTTGAAGGCACGTGGGTGGTCGGCGTTATCCAGCAGGTAGAACAGGTTGGCCGGCTGGCCGCCTACCGGTGGCAGGCGCAGGTTGTACATGGCCAGGCCCGGGCCGGCAGCGTCCTTGAGGTTGGCCCAGATCGCGTCGTAGTCGACCACCAGCGGCGGGGCGTTCTTGTCGATTTTCTGCGGCCCGTGGCGGCCCCGGCCTTCGCCGCGCTTTTGCTGCTGGCCGGCGGCCGGCGTGTCGGCCAGCAGCTTGTTCAGGCCGTCGCGGTACCACTCGTAGGACCAGAACAGCCCGGTCAGGGCGAACAGCAGGTAGAACAGCAGGCACCAGGTGCCAGCCACCGCGTGCAGGTCCCAGTTGAAGGCGCGGCCTTTCTTGGCCCAGTCGAAGGTCAGCCAGGTGCGCCAGTCCAGCGCCTTGCGCGGCCAGCGCAGGTACAGGCCGGAGAGGCAGAAGAACACCAGCATCAGGGTGCAGGCACCGGTGATCTGCCGGCCGCTGTCGCCCATGGCCAGGAAGCGGTGCAGGTTGAGCATGAGGTTGAAGAAGCCTTGCCCGGCCACTTCTCCCTTGAGTTCGCCGGTGTACGGGTCGGCGTAGCGCAACTGGCCACGGCGCTCGCCTGGCGGTGGGGTAAAGAAGACGCGTGCGGCGTTGCCTTCGCGTACATCGACCCACAGCATCGCCACCTTGTCGTGCTGCTGGGCCTCGACCCGCTGGACCAGTTCGGCCGGGGGCAGCACGCCCTCCGGGCGCACCTGGACCTTCAGGACATCGGCATTCAGCGCGCGCAGCAGTTCGTCCTGAAACGAGTACAAAGCCCCGGTGATACCCATCAAGGCCAGCACCAGGCCAGCGGTGATGCCAAAGAACCAGTGCAATTGGAACAGCGTCTTCTTCACCACATGATCACCTTGTGTTTCTGCCGCACACTGCGCGGCGTGCATTATGCCTTGATACGCAAAAGCCCCGCTCACGGGAATGAACGGGGCAGGGTGGGCGAGTCAGTCAGGCTTGTGTTGTCTGTACCGGCCTCTTCGCGGGTGAACCCGCTCCCACAGAGATATCACTGGACCTGAGGCCAGTGGAGTACCTGTGGGAGCGGGTTCACCCGCGAAAGGGCCGGCACAGGCGCAGCCCATTCAACAGATCAACCCGATCCCGGCATCAGAAGTGGACGCTGGTGGTCAACAGAGCCGTCCGCCCCGCCGCCTGGTTGGCGAAGTGGGTAGAGAAGGCCTTGTCGTAGTACACCTCGTTGGTCAGGTTCTGCACGTTCAGCTGCAGGTCGATGTTCTTGGTCAGCTTGTAGGCGGCCATGGCGTCGTAGCGTACATAGCTGTCGACCATGGTGGTGTTGGCCACGCTGCCATACACGTCATCCACGTAGAAGGCACCGCCACCCACGGTCAGCTTCGGTGTAATGGAGTAGGTGGTCCACAAGCTGGCGCTGTTGTTCGGCGTGTTCGGCAGCTGGTTGCCGTCGTTGGCCTTGTTCACGGCACCACCGTCTATCTGGCGAGCTTCCATGTAGGTGTAGCCGGCAAATACCTGCCATTTTTCGGTGATCTTGCCGCTGGCAGACAGTTCGATGCCCTGTACGCGAGTTTCGCCGACGTTCTCGTAGGTAGTGGTGTCAACCTGGACGCGGGCGTTTTCCTTCTCGGTGCGGAACAGCGCTGCGGCCAGGGACAGGCGCTGGTCGAGCAGGTCCCACTTGGTGCCGATTTCGTAGTTGGTGGTTTCCTCCGGCTCCAGATCGCTGCTCAGCAAGTTGCCGGCGCGGTCGGTGGTGTTGCCCAGCGGGTTGCCTTCAGTACCTTCGCCCAGCATTGCTCCGGGTGGCGTTGCGGAGGTGGCGTAGGAAACGTAGATACTGCCATTCTCGGCCGGCTTCCATACAAGGCCCAGCTGGCCGGTAACGAACTCGCTTGTATCCTTGCCTTTGGAGACAACGCCCTTGCTGTTCACCACGGTGGCGCCTGTGGCGTCGTAGGTGCGGTACTGGGTGTCGAAGTGGTCGTAGCGCAGGCCCATGTTCAACAGCCACTCGGGCGTCAGTTCGAGTGTGTCAAAAACATAAATTGCGCGGGTGTTGCTCTTGGTATCGGTGCCCGCGTAGTTGCGTGCGATGCTGCCGTTCCACGGATCGTCCGGGTTCGGGTTGCTCAGTGAGGTGCAGTTGTAACCGCTGGTGGCGCCGATCATGCCTGGGGTGCAGTTGGTGTTGGCGGTGCCGCCCGGGACGGTGTCAGTATCGACGGTATAGCTCGAGCGCTTGCTCTCTTCTCGGCTCAGCTCGATACCGGTCGAGAAACTGTTCTTCATGCCACCCAGGTAGAACTCACCGAACAGGTCGGTCTGGTTGGTGGTGGTGGCAGTGTTGCCCACACGGGTATTGGCGCGGCGCCAGACGCTGCCGTTGTTGACGTTACCCTTGCTGTCGTCAGGCTGGGTCAGGATGTAGTCCTGCATGCTGTTGCCATGGCGCAGGGTGTTCTTGATGGTCAGCGAGTCGGTCAAGTCGTGCTCGATGGCAAAGGTGGCAATATCCACGCGGCTTTTGCGGAAGTCACGACCGGTCAGGCCATAGAAGTTGTCGCTGTCGCCGCCGTCGTACGGCTTGCTCGGGTGTGCCGAGGTGCGGGCAGTACTACCAGCGGTCGGGATGGTGTACGGAATGCCCGAATCCGGCAGGTCGTCGCTTTCCAGATGGTAGTAGTCGAGGTTCACGCGGGTCGGAGTACCCAGGCCGAAAGCCAGCGATGGGGCGATGCCCCAACGGTCGTAGTTGACCTTGTCGCGGCCGGCGACGTTGCTTTCGTGGGTCATCAGGTTCAGGCGCCCGGCAACGGAGTCGCTGAACTGGTAGTTACCATCGAAGGTATAGCGCTGGGTCTGGTCGCTGCCCCAGGTCCAGGCGCCGTCAAGCGAGTTGCCCAGGTGGGCGCGCTTGCTCACCAGGTTGATGCTGCCGCCGGCGGCGCCTCGGCCGCCGATGGCCGAGTTCGGGCCCTTGGCTACCTCTACCGATTCGATGGCGAAGATTTCGCGGGTTTGCGCACCAGTGTCGCGCACGCCGTCCAGGTAGGTGTCGCCCTGGGCGTCGAAGCCGCGGATGAACGGGCGGTCGCCTTGCGGGTTGCCGCCTTCGCCGGCACCAAAGGTGATGCCCGGTACAGTGCGCAGTGCATCCTGCAGCGTCAGGGCGTTGGTGTCCTTGATCACTTGCTGCGGGATCACGGTTATCGAGCGGGGGGTATCCACCAGCGGCGCGGTGTACTTCTGCGAGGATGCCTGGTCGACCTTGTAATCGGTGCTGGCCTGTTCAGCCTTGCCGTTGACGCTGGTGGCGTCGAGGGTGATAGCACTGCTGGCGACCGGGTCGGCGGCGTAGGCCGACGAAGCGCTGAGGGCTACGCCGATGGCAGACACGATCAGGCGTGGTGAACTCACTGCAGATGGTACGTACTGGCGCATTGCTAAGGACCTTCCCCAAGGTGGTAAGGCCGCGGATCTTAATGTAAGCAATTGTGACTCACAATTGAGATTCGTTACCATTCGTGAATAATTTACAATCTTTACAATTTGCCTTTACGGTTTCATCAAGCTGAAACGTCTTAAGCGGCAATTGGGGCTTGTGAAGCGCAAAAGGGAATCAATATCATTGGCGCATTACATTTTCCGACGGTGCTGTCGCCATGCTGCTTCACATCCCTGGCCTGTTTCACGCCGATGAACTGGCCCGTATCCGCGAGGCGCTGGAGCAGGCCGACTGGGCCGACGGCAAGATCACGGCCGGCTACCAGTCGGCCAAGGCCAAGCACAACCTGCAACTGCCGGAAGGCCACCCGCTGGCCAAGGAAATTGGCAGCGCGCTGATCGACCGCCTGTGGCAGAACCCGCGCTTCATGTCTGCAGCCTTGCCGCACAAGGTGTTCCCGCCGCTGATCAACTGCTATCGCGAAGGCGGCAGTTTCGGCTTCCACATCGACAACGCCCTGCGCCAGCCCAAGGGCAACCCGGAGCGGGTGCGTACCGACCTGTCTTCCACGCTGTTCCTCAGCGATCCGGACAGCTACGGCGGCGGCGAGCTGGTGATTCAGGACACCTATGGCGTGCAGCAGGTCAAGCTGCCCGCCGGTGACCTGGTGCTGTACCCCGGCACCAGCCTGCACAAGGTCAACCCGGTTACCCGTGGCCAGCGTTATGCCGCGTTCTTCTGGACCCAGAGCCTGGTGCGCGAGGACAGCCAGCGGGCGTTGCTCTTCGAGATGGACAATGCCATCCAGCAACTGACTGCCGATGTGCCGGACCATCCGTCACTGCTGCAGTTGACCGGCACCTACCACAATCTGCTGCGCCGCTGGGCCGAGGTCTGAGCCGTGTCCTATCAGTTGCGGCGTGAGGAAGTGGTGGATGTGGCCGGTTTGCGGGCCATGCTGGAAGAAAGCCCTGGCAAGGCCGCCCAGGCGATCCTGGCGGCGGCAGGGCAGGGCGCGGTCGAGGCACAGTTGCTGCTAGGGCAGATCCTGCTCGACGGGCGCGGCATTCAGGCGGATGCAGCCGTCGCCAGGCGCTGGTTCGGCATCGCCGCGCAGGGTGGCAGTGCCATGGCGCACAACATGCTGGGCCGTTGCCTGGAGCATGGCTGGGGCGGTGAGCCAAGCCAGACGCAGGCGGCCATTCACTATGCGCGTGCGGCCGATGCCGGGCTGGACTGGGGGCTGTACAACCTGGGCAACTTGCTGGCCACCGGGCGCGGCATACCGGCCAACCAGGCACAGGCGCTGATGTGCTACGAGAAGGCCGCGCACATGGGGCATGCCAAGTCGATGAACCTGTACGGGCGTTACCTGGAACAAGGCATCGCCACGGCGCCCAATCCGACACGGGCGGTGCGCTGGTATCGGCGCTCGGCCGAGGCGGGGGACTTTCGTGGCATGTTCAGCCTGGCGCTGGTGCTTGTCGAGCGGGGACAGGTGGCGGAAGCCGGGCCCTGGCTGGAGCGGGCGCGGGTCGAGGGGAACATGAATTTCCTGCGCAGTGCCTTGGTGACCCTGCAGGGGGCGGGGCCGGCGTTGATGGCCTTTGCCGGGAGCTATGCCCAGGAGCTTGAGCGGCGCGAAGCCTGATGTTGACTGGGCCGGCCCCTTCGCGGGCAAGCCCGCCCCCACAGGTACAGCGCCAGTTTTCAATGTAGCGCCGTCCCTGTAGGAGCGGGCTTGCCCGCGAAGAGGCCAGCACAGGAGTACACAAATGAAAACGGGGCCTTTCGGCCCCGTTTCGCATTACAGGTAGTAAGCCTTCAGCGGCGGGAAGCCGTTGAATTCCACTGCGCTGTAGCTGGTGGTGTAGGCGCCGGTCGACAGCCAGTACAGGCGGTCACCGATGGCCAGGTTCAGCGGCAGGCCGTACTTGTAGTGCTCGTACATGATGTCGGCGCTGTCGCAGGTCGGGCCGGCGATGACCACTTCTTCGGTCTCGCCTTTCTTCTCGGTCCAGATCGGGAACTTGATGGACTCGTCCATGGTTTCGATCAGGCCGGAGAACTTGCCCACGTCGGTGTAGATCCAGCGCTCGACGGCAGTGCGCGACTTGCGTGCAACCAGTACCACTTCGCTGACCAGGATACCGGCGTTGGCAATCAGCGAACGGCCCGGCTCGAGGATGATTTCCGGCAGGTCGTCACCGAAGTCTTCCTTCAGGAAGCGGATGATCTCTTCGGCGTAGGTTTCCAGGCTGTTGGTCCGGGTGATGTAGTTGGCCGGGAAGCCGCCACCCATGTTGATCAGCTTCAGCTCGATGCCGTCTTCTTCCTTCAGGCGCTCGAAGATCACCTTGACCTTGGCGATGGCGGCGTCCCACACGCTGATGTCGCGCTGTTGCGAGCCGACATGGAAGGAAATGCCGTAAGGCACCAGACCCAGGTCGCGGGCGAGAATCAGCAGGTCCATGGCCATGTCGGTCTGGCAGCCGAATTTACGCGACAGCGGCCAGTCGGCAGTGGTCGAGCCTTCGGTGAGAATACGCACGTACACCTTCGAACCCGGTGCGGCCTTGGCGATGTTGCGCAGGTCGGCTTCCGAGTCGGTGGCATACAGGCGCACGCCCTTCTCGTAGAAGTAGCGGATGTCCTTGGACTTCTTGATGGTGTTGCCGTAGCTGATACGGTCGGCGCTGACGCCGCGGCCCAGCACCTTGTCCAGCTCGTAGATCGAGGCGATGTCGAAGCTCGAACCTTTCTCTTTGAGCAGGTCGATGATTTCCACGGCTGGGTTGGCCTTGACCGCGTAGTACACCTTGGCGAATTCGAAACCAGCGCGCAGGTCGTCGTAGGCCTGGCTGATCATCTGGGTATCGATGAGTACGAAAGGGGTTTCCTGCTTGTCGGCAAACGCCTTCATTTTCTGGAAGGTGTCACGCGCGAAATAGTCTTCGACCTGGATCGACATGCTCAGGGACTCCATGGGCAAACTGAAAATTTAAGTGGCTGCAAACTGAACGTCCTCCGTATCCCCACTTTGGTTCGCCTACTCAGTACTTGAGCCGGATGGATCGTTTCCAGCATGGACGTTCGGCGCGCACTTTAGGGCGTGAAGAATGCAGAATCAACAGGCAATCCGGGCGTGATCGACGCGGATCGACGACCTGCCATTTGAATAACCGACCCATGTGACCGGCTGATGTTCCCCGGAGTGTTTCAAGCGTAAAAAATAGTGGAATGGAACGCGTTGGCTCCTTCGCGGGCACGCCCGCTCCCACAGGCATCTCGCGGTTCCTATGGGAGCGGGCGTGCCCGTGAAGGGGCCTCAGGTGTTCATATTTATGGCCACATTTCCCTGGCACTGCCGTGCATGAAAAAGACGATAAATTTTTTGTTACCGACTGGCGGAATTGCCGTCCTTGATGAGAAACATTACTATTCGCACCCTTGTCTGCCTCCCTGATGACCCCGACCGTGTCCGGACCCAAAGGCTTCCTCGACCACTACCATGAGCTGATCGGCACCTGGACGCGCAAGTTGCGCAGTCGACAGCAGGCCGAGGACCTCACCCACGATGCCTTTGTCCGGGTACTGGAAAACCCGCGCGAGCAGGTCGAGCAGCCACGCGCCTACCTGCACCAGACCGCACGCAATATTGCCGTGGATGGCTTCCGTCGCGAGGACCGCCGCCATGCACTGGAGCTGGCCGACAGTGTCGAGCGGGCGTTGGCCGAACTGCCGCTCAATTGCCGGCAGGTGTTCATCTGGCAGAAGCTCGAAGGCCTGACCCAGGCCGAGATCGCCGAGCGCATGGGTTTGAGCAAGAACATGGTCGAAAAGTATATGATCCGCACGCTCCGGCATCTGCGCGAGCACCTGGATGTGTCGGCATGATGAGTCAGGAGACCTTTTCGATGAAACAGCACGGTACCGATACCGTCCGCGAGCAGGCGGCCGCGTGGTTCGCCCGGGTGCAGGATGCACCTCGCGATGCCGGGCTGCAGGCGCAGCTGCACGCCTGGCTGGAAGGCGATGCGCGACACCGTGAAGAGTACCAGCAGCTCGCCCGCCTGTGGCAGGCCGCCGAGTTCATCCCGCGCCAGCGCCTGGAAGCGCTGTGCCAGCCGGCACCGGTACGCCAGTTGCCACGTCGGCGCTTCGTGCGCCAGGCCTTGGCCGCCAGCGTGGCCGCACTGGCGTTGGGCTTGGGCTGGGGCGGCTGGCACTACCAGCAACTGAATCACCAGGGCAGCTTGCAGACCGCCTTCAACGAACGCCGCCAGGTCGAACTGCCGGATGGATCGCACCTTGAGCTCAACGGCAGCACGCAAGTGCAGGTCGCTTTCAGCGCCGGCCAGCGGCATGTCCGGCTGATGGCGGGTGAGGTGATGTTCACCGTCGCCCACGACAGTGGCAGGCCGTTCGTGGTCGACACCGCCCAGGGCAGCGTGACTGTCACCGGTACCCGTTTCGACGTCCGCCTGGACCCGGCCAGCACCCGCGTGGCGGTGGAGCAGGGCTCGGTGCGTGTGCAGGGCAAAGGCGCCTCGCTGGCGCAGCTCACGGCGGGCCAGGGCTCGCATATAGATGCACAAGGCCAGGTGGCCGCGCCCTATGCGGTGAATACCGGCGCCCTGACTGCCTGGCGCCAAGGCAGGCTGGTGTTCGATAACGCCACCCTGGCCGAGGTGGTGGCCGAAGCCTCGCGTTACCGCAGCCAGCCGCTGCGGGTCGCCCCCGGCAAAGTCGCGCAGCTGCGGCTGTCCAGCACCTTCAGCACCGATGACACCGACGCACTGCTGCGTGCCTTGCCGAGCATCCTGCCAGTGGCCATCAAGGCCCATGAAGATGGCTCGCGCGAAATAATCGCGAAATAGATTCAGGTTTTTTTCCGCTCGTTCGTCTTCCCCGCCAGCTGCAACTGCCAAGCATTTCCATTTGCATGCGGTTGGCGTTTATTCCGTATTCCAGGAAGTTTCGACGACGTGAACAACAACAATCCCTTCCCACGCTTCCGCGCCCTGGCGCTGGCCCTTGCGGTCAGCGCCGTGGCCGTCAACAGCCAGGCCGCAGACGCCACTATTCAGATTCAGGCCCAATCCTTGGCATCGGCGCTGAACCAACTGGGCCAGCAGACCAACCTGCAGCTGTTCTTCAACCCCGAACTGGTGGCCGGCAAGCAGGCCCCGGCGGTGTCCGGCCAGCTGGCGCCCGAGCAGGCGCTGCAGCAGTTGTTGCAAGGCAGCGGCCTGACCTACGAGATGTCCCAGGGCACCGTGGTGGTCAAGCCGGCCCAGGCCGATGGCACCCTCACCACCGGTAGCCTGGAGCTGGCACCCACCGACGTCAAGGTGGTGGGTGACTGGCTGGGCGATGCCCAGCAGAGCGTGGTGCAGAACCACCCCGGCGCGCGTACCGTGGTACGCCGCGAGGCGATGCTGGAAAAGGGCGCAATGAACGTGCGTGACGTGCTGCGCGGCATTCCGGGCGTTCAGGTGCAGGACTCCAACGGTACCGGCGGCAGCGACCTGTCGCTGAACGTGGGCGTTCGCGGCCTGACTTCGCGCCTGTCGCCACGCTCCACGGTGCTGATCGACGGCATTCCGGCGGCCTTCGCCCCCTATGGCCAGCCGCAACTGTCGATGGCGCCGATTTCCTCGGGCAACCTCGACAGCATCGACGTGGTGCGTGGCGCCGGTTCCGTGCGTTATGGCCCGCAGAACGTCGGTGGGGTGATCAACTTCGTTACCCGGGCAATCCCCGAGAAGCCCTCGGCCGAGCTGTCCACCACCCTGGAAACCTCCCAGCATGGCGGCTGGAAGCACACCGAGTCGGCCTTCGTCGGCGGTACGGCGGACAACGGCATGGGCGTGGCGCTGCTGTACACCGGGGTGAATGGCAACGGCTACCGTGAAAGCAACAATGGCAACGACATCGACGATGTCATCCTCAAGACCCACTGGGCACCGACCGACGTTGACGAGTTCTGGCTCAACTTCCACTACTACGACGGCCGTGCCGACATGCCTGGTGGCCTGACCCAGGCGCAGTACGACAGCAACCCGTACCAGTCGCTGCGCGACTACGACTACTTCGCCGGCCGGCGCAAGGACGTGTCGTTCAAGTGGCAGCGGCAGCTCGACGACGCCACCCAGTTCGAAGTGCTGACCTACTACACCGACAGCTTCCGCGGCAGCTCCATTGCCTCGCGCGACATGAAGACCCTGTCGTCGTACCCGCGCAACTACCACACCTTTGCCATCGAACCACGGCTGTCGCGGATCTTCTTCGCCGGCCCGACCACCCAGGAAGTCAGCGTGGGCTACCGCTACCTGAAGGAAGCGATGCGTGAGCAGTCGACCCGCCTGGCGCTGATCGACAACGTGCCGACGCCCGCCCCGGGCTCCGACGGCCATGTGTTCCAGGACCGCAGCGGTGGTACCGAGGCCAGTGCCTACTACATCGACGACAAGATCGACGTGGGTAACTGGACCATCACCCCAGGTATCCGCTTCGAGCATATCAACACCGACTGGCGCGATCGCCCGGTGCTCGGTGCCAACGGCCAGCCGGTGCCGGAGAAGAAACGCAGCATCACCAGCAACGAGCCGCTGCCGGCGCTGAGCGTGATGTACCACATCTCCGATGCGTGGAAGGTGTTCGCCAACTACGAGACCTCGTTCGGTAGCCTGCAGTACTTCCAGCTGGGCCAGGGTGGTACTGGCAACAGCACGGCCAATGGCCTGGAGCCGGAAAAGGCCAAGACCTACGAAATCGGTACCCGCTATGACAATGGCGGCTTTGCCGGTGAGCTGACGGCGTTCTACATCGACTTCGATGACGAACTGCAGTACATCAGCAACGATGTGGGCTGGACCAACCTCGGTGCGACCAAGCACCAGGGTATCGAGGCCTCGGTGCGCTATGACCTGGACGGGCTGGACCCGCGCCTGGAAGGCCTGTCGGTGAGCGGTGGCTATACCTATACCCGCGCTACTTATGAAGGGGACATTCCTGGCTTCGAGGGCCGTGACCTGCCGTTCTATTCACGCCAGGTGGCCACTGCCGGCGTGCGTTACGCGGTCAATCACTGGACCTGGAACCTGGATGCCTACGCCCAATCCAAGCAGCGCGCGCCGGGTACCGGGATCAATGCCGATGGCAGCTTCAACGGCGACTACATCACCGAGCCGAGTGCGGACGGGCAGTTTGGCGATATTCCGGGTTATGTGACCTGGCATGCCCGTGGCGGGTATGAGTTCGGGCCCCAGATGTCCAACCTGAAGCTGGCGGCGGGGGTGAAGAACTTGTTCGACAAGCAGTACTTCACTCGCTCCAGCGACAACAATGCCGGCATCTATGTGGGTGAGCCGCGGACCTTTTACGTGCAGGCCAGTGTAGGGTTCTGACATCGCGTCGCCTGCTTCGCGGGTGAACCCGCTCCCACAGGTACCGCGCAGGTCTTTAGCCTTGCACCGACCCTGTGGGAGCGGGTTTACCCGCGAAGAGGCCGGCACAGGCAATCCATTACTTGGGTTTTGAGCCGAGATTGCCGGGGCCGCTTTGCGGCCCCCCGGCTATTACGAAACCACCGCCTCAGCCGGCGAGACAATGCTGGTCTTGGCCCCCCGCGAGCGCCCCGAACTCAGGTACGCCGCAATCGACTCCTGCGTCACCTCGCCCAAGAACACCTGCTCGGCATCCAGCACCGGCAGCCACGCCCGGTTGAACTCGTACATCCGCGACAACAGGATGCGCAAATGCTCATCATGCGACGCCGTGGCATTGAACGGCCGCAGGAAGTCGCCACAAGTCCCTTGCTGGCGATGCATGTCACGCCGGCGCACGTAGCCCAGTGCCTTGTTCTGCGCATCGGTCACCACCACGTAGCGGCGGTCGTGCTCGTCCAGCAGCTCCAGCGCATCGCTCACCGGCGTCTGCGGGCTCACCGATGGCGCGTTGTCCGCCGCATCCTCCGCACGTACCAGCAGCAGGCGCTTGAGGGTGCTGTCCTGGCCGACGAAGTTGCTGACGAAATCATCCGCCGGGTGCGCCAGCAGGGTGTCCGGGTGGTCCAGCTGCAACAGCTTGCCGGCGCGGAAGATGGCGATCTTGTCGCCCAGCTTGATCGCTTCGTCGATGTCGTGGCTGACCATGATCACGGTCTTGTTCAACGCCCGCTGCATCTCGAAGAACTCGTTCTGGATCATCTCGCGGTTGATCGGGTCGACCGCGCCGAACGGCTCGTCCATCAGCAGCACTGGCGCTTCCGCCGCCAAGGCGCGGATCACGCCGATACGCTGCTGCTGGCCGCCGGACAGCTCGCGCGGGTAGCGCTGCAGGTACTGCTTGGGCTCCAGCTTGATCATGTGCATCAGCTCGCGGGCGCGTTCATGGCACTTCTGTTTGCCCCAGCCGAGCAGGCGCGGCACCACGGTGATGTTTTCTTCGATGGTCATGTTGGGGAACAGGCCGATCTGCTGGATGACATAGCCGATGTGCCGGCGCAGGGTGACCTCGTCCAGCCCGGTGGTGTCTTCGCCATTGATGAACACCTGGCCGGAAGTGGGCGTGATCAGGCGGTTGATCATTTTCAGGGTAGTGCTCTTGCCGCAGCCCGAGGGGCCGAGGAACACGCAGATTTCCCCTTCGTTGACGGTGAGGCTTACCGAGTCGACGGCTTTGACGTCCTTGCCGTTGACGTTGAAGGTTTTGCTGAGGTTCTTCAGTTCGATCATGAGCGCAGTCCTTCTGGAGTCAGGGCACGTTGCAGGGTTTGCAGCAGCAGGTCGGCGATGATCGCCAGCAGGCTGACCAGCACGGCGCCGACCAGCAGCATCGACATGTCGCTGCGGCTGATGGAGGTAAGGATGAGTACACCAAGGCCGCCGGCGCCGATGGTGGCGGCGATGGTCATCACGCCGATGTTCATCACCACGGCGGTGCGCACGCCGGCGAGGATCACCGGCACGGCGATGGGCAGTTCGACCATGCGCAGGCGCTGGCCGAAGGTCATGCCGATGCCACGCGCGGCTTCACGGATGCCGGGTTCGACGTTGGTCAAAGCCAGGTAGGTGTTGCGCATGATCGGCAGCAGTGAGTAGAGGAACACCGCAGTGATCGCCGGCAGCGGCCCCAGGCCCTGGCCGAACCTGGAGTAGAACGGCAGCAGCAGGCCGAACAGGGCGATCGAGGGGATGGTCAGCAGCACCGTGGCGCTGGCCTGCAATGGGCCGGCGACGGCCGGGAAGCGGGTCATCAGGATGCCCAGCGGTACGCCGACGATGATCGCCAGGCCCACGGCGACGCCGACCAGCATGATGTGTTGCCAGGTCAGCTGCAGTACCTGGGCCCAGTCGAGGTGGGCGAACGTGTCGAGCAGGCTCATGGTTGTACCTCGGCAGGCATTGCGTGGTCACGCAGGAAGGCGGCGGCCACCGTGGTCGGGTTCTGGTGTTCGACGTCGACCTTGGCATTGAGCTGGCGCATGGTTTCGTCATCCAGTTGCTCGGCCAGAGGCTTGAGCAGGCCGGCCAGTTGTGGGTTGGCGTCGAGCACCTGTTTGCGCACCACCGGGGCGGCGGTGTAGTCGGGGAAGTAGTGCTTGTCGTCTTCCAGCAGCTTGAGGTTGAACGCGTTCAGGCGACCATCGGTGGTGTACACAAGGCCGGCGAACACCTGGTTGTTGTGCATGGCGGTGTAGACCAGGCCGGCATCCATCTGGCGGATGTTGGCGCGGCCCACTTGCAGGTCGTACATCGCTTTCAGGCCTACCAGGCCGTCCGGGCGGTTGGCGAACTCGGTGTCCAGCGCCACCAGGTGGTTGCGGTGGCTTTCGTCACGCAGTACCTGGTTGAGGTCGCTGATGGAGTTGATCTGCGGATAAGCCTCGGCGACCTGCTTGGGCAGGCCCAGCGCATAGGTGTTGCTGAACTTCGACGGGGTCAGCCAGATCAGGTCCTTCTTCGCGTCCAGTGCCTTGACCTTGGCGTAGGTGGCCTCGGCACTGGGCATGCGCTCGTCGATATGGTTGTACGACACCAGTGACACGCCGGTGTATTCCCACATCAGGTCGAGCTGGCCGGTTTCCTGGGCCTGGCGTGCGATGTTGCTGCCAAGGCCGCTGGTGACGCGCACATCAAAACCGTTGGCGCGCAGGTATTGCGCGGTGATTTCGGCAAGTACGGTCTGTTCGGTGAACACCCGCGCGCCGATACGGACAAGTGGTTTTTCCGCTGCCTGGGCAAATCCTGCGAACAGCAGGGTCGCGCCCAACAACAAGGCGATTCTCTTGTTCATACGTTCCCTCTCGTTATCCAGCCAGGCCACGTTCCAGCCAGCGCTTGCTGGAGAAACTCACCGCTGCGTCCAGCGCCAGCGCCAGCAGTGCGGTGCAGGCAGCCCCCAGCAGCAGTTGTGGCTGGTTGTTCAGGGCGATGCCGGGGAAGATCAGGCTGCCCAGGCTGTTGGCGCCAATCAGGAACGCCAGCGGTGCGGTGCCGACGTTCAGCGCCAGGGCCACACGCACGCCACCAACGATGATCGGCACGGCGTTGGGCAGCTCCACCTGCCAGAGTTGCTGGCGCGGAGTCATGCCGATGCCGGTGGCGGCTTCCTTGAGCGAGGCGGGGACGTTTTTCAGGCCCTCGTAGGTATTGCGCACGATGGGCAGGAGGGAGGCGAGGAACAGCGCGAAGATCGCGGGCCCGGCGCCGATGCCCAGGATACTCAGGGCGATGGCCAGAACGGCCAGGGGAGGGATGGTGTTACCAACGTTGAAGAACTGCATGAAGCGTTCGGCTTTGTCGACCCGGTGCGGTCGACTTAACGCAATGCCGGCGGGGATGCCCACGGCCAGCGCCGCCGCCATCGAAGCCAGCACCAGTAGCAGGTGCGCTTGCAGGTAGAACCCAAGATCGTCGCGATATCGCGCGATCGTGTCGATGCCGATCCAGTGGACCAGCAGGGCCAGGATGACGAGCACGGAGGCCCATCCCAACAGCCCTTTTCCGTAGCGTTTTGCCACAGGCGGACTCCTTGTGTAGTCGGCGAGCACACTTCTTGGTTGCCGGCCAGTCCTGGCGGCGGGTGGTGTGTTCGCGAGTAGCAGCGTGACGCACGCCGAAGGCTGCGATCAGGCCATGAGCCGAACCCCGTCGGGCCCGAAAATGCTGATGAAACCAGCTCCCCAACCGAAGCGGGTTGCAGGGGAGTGGACGTCTCCGTGGGCGTAAAGGTTCCCACCTGGGGCGGCATTTGGCCAGCGTTAATCACTGGTTGGTTGGAAAATTGACGAGAAAAAGCAGCGGGTTAGTGCTCTGTAGGCGTTGAAATAACTGCTCTTGGGCCATTTGTCGTGATAAAGCGATTGCCTGGCGAATTTGTGGCCTCTGGGCGGGCGCTTTCGCGGGTAAACCCGCTCCCACAAGTCCTGCACAGGTTTCAAAGGCGGTGTGATACCTGTGGGAGCGGGTTTACCCGCGAAGAGGCCGGAACAGGCACCGCCGGTTCAGCAAATTTTGGTCCCGGCCCAACTTCAGGTATGATATCGCCCCTTTTTAATCCCCCAGTCAGGCGATTTCCCATGACCAACCAGGCCGCCGAAGTCGCGAAGCGCCGCACTTTCGCAATCATTTCCCACCCCGACGCCGGTAAGACCACCATCACCGAGAAGCTGCTGCTGATGGGCAAGGCCATTGCCGTCGCCGGTACCGTGAAGTCGCGCAAGTCCGACCGCCACGCCACCTCCGACTGGATGGAAATGGAGAAGCAGCGCGGCATCTCCATCACCACCTCGGTGATGCAGTTCCCGTACCGCGAGCACATGATCAACCTGCTCGACACCCCCGGCCACGAAGACTTCTCGGAAGACACCTACCGCACCCTGACCGCGGTGGACTCGGCGCTGATGGTGCTCGACGGCGGTAAAGGTGTAGAGCCACGTACCATCGCCCTGATGGACGTGTGCCGCCTGCGCGACACGCCGATCGTCAGCTTCATCAACAAACTCGACCGTGACATCCGCGACCCGATCGAGCTGCTGGACGAGATCGAAGCCGTGCTGAAGATCAAGGCCGCGCCGATCACCTGGCCGATCGGTTGCTACCGCGACTTCAAGGGCGTGTACCACCTGACCGGTGACTACATCGTGGTGTACACCCCGGGCCACGGCCATGAGCGCACCGAAGCCAAGATCATCCAGAAGCTGGACTCGGACGAAGCCCGTGCCCACCTGGGCGACCAGTACGATTCGTTCGTCGAACAGCTGGAGCTGGTGCAGGGCGCCTGCCACGAGTTCAACCAGGAAGAGTTCATCAACGGCCAGCTGACCCCGGTGTTCTTCGGTACCGCGCTGGGCAACTTCGGTGTCGACCATGTGCTTGACGCCGTCGTCGACTGGGCGCCGCGCCCGCTGGGCCGTGTGGCTCACGAGCGCACCGTGGAGCCTGTGGAAGAGAAGTTCACCGGTTTCGTGTTCAAAATCCAGGCGAACATGGACCCGAAACACCGCGACCGCATCGCCTTCATGCGCATCTGCTCGGGCAAGTACGAGAAGGGCATGAAGATGCGCCACGTGCGCATCAACAAGGACCTGCGCATCGGCGACGCGCTGACCTTCTTCTCCTCCGAGCGTGAGCAGCTGGAAGAGGCCTATGCCGGCGACATCATCGGCCTGCACAACCACGGCACCATCCAGATCGGCGACACCTTCACCGAAGGCGAGGCACTGGGCTTCACCGGTATCCCGCACTTCGCACCGGAGTTGTTCCGCCGCGTGCGCCTGAAGGATCCGCTGAAATCCAAGCAGCTGCGCCAGGGCCTGCAACAGCTGGCCGAAGAAGGTGCTACCCAGGTGTTCTTCCCTGAGCGCAGCAACGACATCATCCTCGGTGCAGTCGGTGTGCTGCAGTTCGACGTGGTCGCCAGCCGCCTGAAGGAAGAGTACAAGGTCGAGTGCGCCTACGAGCCGATCACCGTGTGGTCGGCCCGCTGGATCGGCTGTGACGACAAGAAGAAGCTCGAGGAATTCCAGAACAAGGCCATGGAGAACCTGGCCATCGACGGTGGCGGGCACCTGACCTACCTGGCGCCGACCCGGGTCAACCTGTCGCTGATGGAAGAACGCTGGCCGGACATCAAGTTCCGCGCTACCCGCGAGCACCACTGATTTCGAGAGCTTGCTACTGATTTTCAGGGCCTGCTCCTGACCCTTGTGGGAGCGAGTTTACCCGCGAATGCGTCGGTAAACTCAACATCGCATTCGCGGGTGAACCCGCTCCCACAGGGACCGTGTTAAGGCCGAAATCAATTCCCGGCCTTGATACTGGTCCAGATCCGCGTGCGAATACGGTCGATCTTGGCCGGCATCGCCTCCAGCGCATACAGCTTGCCCATTACTTCCTCGCTCGGGTAAATCATCGTATTACCCTTCATCGCCGGATCCACCAGCCCGTCCGCCTTGAGGTTGCCGTTGGCGTACTGCACATGGTTGCTGATGTTGGCCATCACCTCCGGCTGTAGCAGGTAGTCCATGTAGGCATACCCGGCCTTCTCATCCGGTGCATCGGCCGGCATGGCAACCATGTCGAACCACATCGGCGCGCCTTCCCTGGGGATCGAGTAGCCCACCTTCACCCCGTTCTTCGCCTCCTCGGCGCGGTTCTTCGCTTGCAGTACATCCCCCGAGAAGCCCACCACCACGCAGATATCGCCATTGGCCAGGTCGCCGGTGTACTTCGAGGAGTGGAAGTAGCTGATGTACGGTCGCACCTGCATCAGCAGCGCCTTGGCCTTGTCGTAGTCCGCCGGGTCCTGGCTGTGGTGTGGCAGGCCCAGGTAGTGCAGGGCGATCGGTAACAGTTCAGGGCCGTTGTCCAATACCGCGACGCCGCAGCTTTTCAGCTTGCTCATGTACTCGGGCTTGAAGATCAGGTCCCAGGAGTCCACCGGGGCATCGTCGCCCAGCACTGCCTTGACCTTGTCGATGTTGTAGCCGATGCCGGTGCTGCCCCACAGATATGGGAAACCGTACTGGTTACCCGGGTCGTTCACTTCGAGCGCCTTGAGCAGCACCGGGTTGAGGTTGTGCCAGTTGGGCAATTGCGACTTGTCCAGGCGCTTGAGGGCCTTGCCCTGGATTTGCCGGGCCATGAAATGGTTGGACGGAAACACCACGTTGTAGCCGGAGTTGCCGGTCATCAGCTTGCCGTCGAGGGTTTCGTTGCTGTCGTAAACGTCGTAGGTGGGCACGATACCGCTGGCTTGCTGGAAGTTCTTCAGTGTGTCGGGGGCAACGTAGCTGGACCAGTTGTAGATCTTCACCGTTTCGGCGGCGCCGGCCACGCTGGCGGCCAGCATCAGGGGGGCGAGAAGGAGCGTGCGCATGTCGGGGTTACCTTGCTTTGTGTGTTGTTATCGAAGGCAGGCGATCAGCGGATCAGAAGACAAGAACGTAGGTTTTGCGCACGGTCTCCTGGATGTCCCAGGTGCCAGTGCTGTTGGCCGGTAGCATCAGTGCGTCTCCGGCTTCTATGAGCAGGGGCTCGCCACCGTCGGGGGTGAAGGTGCAGCGGCCCTTGATGAAATGGCAGAACTCCTGCTGCACGATCTGCCGACGCCAGCGCCCGGGGGTGCACTCCCAGATGCCGGTTTCGACGCCGTCGCTGCGTTCCACGCAGGTGACCGAAGTCAATGCAACGGGGTCGCCAAGCGGCACCGCGACCGGGTTGGAGCTGTCGAGCACGGCGCTGTCGGTGTTCTTGAAATGGGTGATGCTCATGACCGGTAAATCCTGTGTCAGTGAGGGGGAAAAATCAGCGCATGAAGCCTTCCATGAAGTCCGCAAGATTGCTGGCAAGGCGCCGCCTCCAGGGCGCACTGGCGGGGTTGGCGAGGGTCCGGTCCTCGTGGACGAAGCTCTGGATGATCGCGTTGTAGCCCAGCCAGCGGCAGGGCTCGGGTGGCCAGCTGGCCAGGCTTGAAAGCGGGCGGTTGTCGAGTACCCAGGGTTGCGCGGTCAGTTCGTTGTGCTGGTTGAGGATCAGCGCCGCCAGGGTGCGCCCGCCCAGGTTGGTGGCGCCGACGCCTTCGCCGCCGTAGCCGCCCGCCAGGGCGATGCCGCGTTGACGGTCGCAGAGCATGTGCGGGCGGAAGCGCCGCGCCATGCCCAGGTTGCCGCCCCAGGAATGGGTGATGCGTGCGTGCTTCAACTGTGGGAACAACTCGCTGAACAGGTAGCGGCGCAGCTCGATTTCCTGTTCGTCGAGGTTGAAGTTTTCGCGCAGGCGGCCACCGAAGCGGTAGCCGCCACGGGCGCCGAATACCAGGCGGTCGTCGGCGGTGCGCTGGCCGTAGGTGACCTGGCGGCTGCTTTCGCTGAACGCCTCGCCCTGGTTCAGGCCGATCTGTTGCCAGGTGGCCTCCGGCAGTGGTTCGGTGGCCACCAACAGGCTCTGTACCGGCAGCTGATGTTTGCCCAGTGGCGGCAGGCTGACGGCATAGCCCTCCACGGCGGGTACCGTCCATTGGCAACGGATGCGCGCCAACGGGGTGCGCACCTCACCCGGCTGCCAGTCGATGGCTGGGGTGTTTTCGTAGATGGGTACGCCCAGCGCTTCTACCGCCCGGGCCAGGCCACGCGCCAGCTTGGCGGGTTGGATGGTTGCGGTGTGCGGGCTGTAGATGGCGCCATAGGCGTTGCTGACCCGCAACTGAGCGTCAAGCTGTTCGGGGCGCAGCCAGCGGTAGTCGTCCTCGGTCATGCCTTGGCGATAAAGGTCGTCTAGGTAGGCGCGCAGGCTGCGCTCCTGTTCCGGGTAGCGCGCGGCGCAGTACAGCACGCCGCCTTTGCGGTAGTCGCAGTCGATGCTCTCGCGATGCAGTACGCGGTGTACTTCATAGGGAATGCCATGCAGCAGGTCGATGCTGGCGCGGCGCTGTTGCGGTGACAGGGTGGCCAGCAGGCGGTCTTCGCCGAGCAGGTTGCCCATCAGCCAGCCGCCGTTGCGCCCCGAAGCGCCGAAGCCGGCGATGTTGGCGTCGATTACCGCGATGTTCAACTGTGGCGCCTGGCGCTTGAGGTAGTAGGCGGTCCACAGGCCGGTGTAGCCAGCGCCGATGATGCATACATCCGCGTCCAGGTCCTCGCGCAGGGCCGGGCGGGCGCACAACGGCTCGTCGAGCTGGTCCATCCACAGGCTGAGCGTGCGCAGGGGTTGCATCGGGTTCGGCTCCACATCCGTCAAGGTCTGTGGGCGATCCTAGTGGTGTCGGCGGGCGGCTGTCCTACGTGCGTGCACGCAGGGAAATTTGCTTCAGGTACGCATTGGGCGTAAGCCCGGTGTGTTCGCGGAAACACTTGTAGAACGCCGACAACGAGTTGAAACCGGCATTGAACGCCAGCTCGTCGATCGTGGCCTCGATGCTGTCGTTATCAAGGCTGGCCATCAGGTGCTGCAGGCGGGCCTGGTTGACGTAGCAGTAGAAGCTTTGCCCGAGCACCTGGTTGAGCAGGTAGGAGATCTGGTTGCGGCTGTAGCCGCTGGCGTCGGCCACCTGCTGCAGGTCCAGTTCCGGGTCCAGGTAGGGGCGCTGGCGCTGGAAGTAGTGTTCCAGGTCCTGGGCCATGGTCGACAACTGCCTCGGCGACAGGCCCAGGCGGCTGGTGGCCGGGCGTGGGCCACTGCTGGCGTGGCCGCTGCCGTTGCGGTGTACCAGCGTGGCATATTCGTTGACCTGCCAGATCAGGCCGTCCTTGACGGTAATCGCCTCGCTGGACTGGAACGCCACCAGGCCATCGCCGCCCTGGACCGTGACCTGGTACTGGATGAACGCGGTACAGCCGTCGACGCGGATGCGGTCGCTGTGCACGATATCTTCGCCGGCTTCATGGGGCAGGCAGGCGCGCACGTAGTCGCGCAGTTCCTGGTAGCCGAGCACGCGGTTCTGGAAGAAGTCGTGGTACTGAATGTCGGGGTGGTAGAGCTCCATGACGCCGTCGAGGTCGCGGCGCTTCCAGCACAGGTGGTAGCGCAGCACGGTGTCGGCGGTGAGCGGGGTCTGCTCGGGGCCGTCGGGGAGGGTGTGGGCGATCATGAGCCTGATAGTGCATTGCAGAACACCCAGCTGCAAGGGTGTGGATCCGGCATATTGCACGGTTCTGCCAAGCGGTATGGGGCGTAAGCCGTTGATTTGGTTGAGACTGATTTTTTGACAGGGATGGCATGGCGAGTGCACCGGTCTGTTCAACATCGAACAAGGAGAAAGGCCATGCGCTCGATACTGCTCTGGATGATTGGGGTGCCGATTCCGGTGATTATTCTGATCTGGTTCTTCATGCATTGAAATTGTGGGGCCGCTTTGCGGCCCATCGCGACACCAGGCCGCTCCTACAGGAGATCGCGGTCCCTTGTAGGAGCGGCCTTGTGTCGAGAAAGGGCTGCAAAGCAGCCCCGGCTATCTAAAGGCTAGAGAAACTGCTCGGCATAGTGACAAGCCACCTGCCGGGTACTCACCTGCCTGAGCGCCGGCACCTCCTTGGCACAACGCTCGGTCGCATACGGGCAGCGCTTGTGAAACGCACACCCATCCGGCGGGTTCAGCGGGTTGGGCAACTCCCCGGCAATGCGGATCTTCGGCTTCAAAGGGTCCGGGTGAATCGCCGGCGTCGCCGACAGCAGCGCCTGGGTATACGGGTGCAACGGCCTTTCGTAGATATCTTCTTTCGGCCCCATCTCCGCCGGCCGGCCGAGGTACATCACCAGCACCTGATCGGCCACATGCCGCACCACCGCCAGGTTGTGCGAGATGAACACGTAGGCAGTGTTGAACTCCTTCTGCAAATCCATGAACAGGTTCAGCACCTGGGCCTGGATCGACACGTCCAGCGCCGAGGTCGGCTCGTCCGCCACCAGCACCTTGGGCTGCAGCATCATTGCCCGGGCCAGGGCAATACGTTGGCGCTGGCCACCGGAGAACATGTGCGGGTAACGCTGGTAATGCTCGGGGCGCAGGCCGACCTGTTCCATCATCTTCTGCACCTTTTCTCGCCGCTCGGCCTTGCTCAGCGAGGTGTTGATCAGCAGCGGCTCGGCCAGCTGGTCACCAATCTTCTGCCGTGGGTTGAGCGAGGCGTAGGGGCTCTGGAACACCATCTGCACATCGCGGCGCAGTTGCTTGCGCTCGCTCTTGCTGGCGCCTTTCACTTCGGTGCCGGCAATTTGCAGCGAGCCGGACGACGGCTCTTCGATCAGGGTCAGGGCGCGGGCCAGGGTCGACTTGCCGCAGCCGGACTCGCCGACCACGGCCAGGGTCTTGCCGGCCTCCAGTTCGAACGACACGCCATTCAGCGCGCGGACCAGGGCGTGGCCCTTGAACAGCCCGCGGGAGACTTCGTAATGCCGGGTCAGCTCCCGGGCGGATAGAACGACGGCCATCACGCCACCTCCTGGTTCAGCGGGTAGAAGCAACGCACCAGGCCATGGGCCTGGGGATCGAGGGGCGGGCGCTGGCGCCGGCAGTTGTCCTGCACGTACGGGCAGCGCGGTGACAGCAGGCAACCCACGGGGCGGTCGTAGCGGCCTGGGACGATGCCGGGCAGGGTGGCCAGGCGTTCGGCACCGATGCTGTGCTCGGGGATCGCCGCCAGCAACGCTTCGCTGTAGGGGTGGGCGGGCACGTCGAACAGCTCCGGCACCTGGCCCACTTCCACGGCCTGGCCGGCGTACATCACGCACACCCGCCTGGCCGTTTCGGCGACCACGGCGAGGTCGTGGGTGATCAGGATGAGCGCCATGTTGCGCTCCTTCTGCAGGTTGACCAGCAGCTCCATGATCTGCGCCTGGATGGTCACGTCCAGCGCAGTGGTGGGTTCGTCGGCAATCAGCAGCTTGGGCTCGCCGGCAATCGCCATGGCAATCGCCACGCGCTGGCTCATGCCGCCGGACAGCTGGTGCGGGTAGGCGTCCAGGCGGCTTTCCGCAGCCGGGATCTCGACCTTCTTCAGCAGCTCCAGGGCACGCTGGCGCGCGGCCTTGCCCTTCAGGCCCAGGTGCTGGCGCAGCACTTCCTCGATCTGGTAGCCCACGGTGTAGCTGGGGTTGAGCGCGGTCATCGGGTCCTGGAAAACCATGGCGATGTCCTTGCCCACTACCTTGCGTCGCTGGCGACCGCTGAGCTTGAGCATGTCGGTGCCGTCGAAGGTGAGCGAGTCGGCGGTGATGCGCCCGGGGGCGTCGATCAGGCCCATCAGGGCCATCATGGTCACGGACTTGCCCGAGCCGGATTCGCCGACGATGGCCAGGATCTCGCCGGCCTCCACCGTCAGGTCCAGGCCATCGACCACCGGTACCGCATTGGCGTCGCCGAAGCGCACGTTCAGGTTGTTGATCTGCAACAGTGACATGGCGTTCTCCTCAGGCGGCGTTCTTGAGTTTCGGGTCCAGCGCATCGCGCAGGCCGTCGCCCATCAGGTTGATTGCCAGCACACTGAGCAGAATGGTCAGGCCGGGCAGGCTCACCACCCACCAGGCGCGCTCGATGTAGTCGCGGGCCGAAGCCAGCATGGTGCCCCACTCCGGTGTCGGCGGCTGCACGCCAAGGCCGAGGAAGCCCAGGGCGGCGGCGTCGAGGATGGCCGAGGAGAAGCTGAGGGTGGCCTGCACGATCAGCGGTGCCATGCAGTTGGGTAGCACGGTGACGAACATCAGCCGTGGCAGCCCGGCACCGGCCAGGCGCGCGGCGGTGACGTAGTCGCGGTTCAGCTCACCCATCACGGCGGCGCGGGTCAGGCGCACGTAGGATGGCAACGACACGATGGCGATGGCGATCACGGTGTTGATCAGGCCTGGGCCGAGGATGGCGACGATGGCCACTGCCAGCAGCAGCGAGGGCAGGGCCAGCATCACGTCCATCAGGCGCATGATCGACGGGCCTAGCAGTTGCGGGAAGAAACCGGCCAGCAGGCCCAGCAGGATGCCAGGGATCAGCGACATCACCACCGACGACAGGCCGATCAGCAGCGACAGCCGCGCGCCCTGGATCAGCCGCGAAAGCAGGTCGCGGCCCAGCTCGTCTGTGCCGAGGATGAACTGCCAGCTGCCACCTTCGAGCCACACCGGTGGGGTCAGCAGGAATTCGCGGTACTGCTCGCTCGGGTCGTGCGGGGCAACCCACGGCGCGAACAGCGCGCAGAACACTACCAGGCACATGAAGGCCAGGCCCATCACCGCGCCTTTGTTGCGGGCGAAGGCTTGCCAGAATTCTTTGTATGGCGAGGGGTAGAGCAGGCTCTGGTCCACCGGGCTGGCCGGCGTGACGGATTTCGGAATCGGGCTAGTCATGGCGAAGGCCTCAGCGCTGATGACGGATGCGTGGGTTGGCCAGGCCGTAGAGGATATCCACGACGAAGTTGACCAGGATCACCAGGCAGGCGATCAACAGGATGCCGTTCTGGACCACGGGGTAGTCACGGGCACCGATGGCTTCGATCAGCCACTTGCCGATGCCCGGCCAGGAAAAGATGGTTTCGGTCAGCACCGCACCGGCCAGCAACGTGCCGACCTGCAGGCCGAATACGGTCAGTACCGGGATCAGCGCGTTGCGCAGGCCGTGCACGAACACCACGCGTGCCGGCGACAGGCCTTTGGCGCGGGCGGTGCGGATGTAGTCCTCGCGCAGCACTTCGAGCATCGACGAGCGGGTCATGCGGGCAATCACCGCCAGCGGGATGGTGCCGAGCACGATGGCCGGCAGGATCAGGTGCATCACCGCGTCCTTGAACGCACCTTCCTCGTCGCTGAGCAGGGTGTCGATGAGCATGAAGCCGGTCTTCGGCTCGATGTCGTAGAGCAGGTCGATGCGCCCGGACACCGGGGTCCAGCCCAGGCTTACCGAGAAGAACATGATCAGGATCAGGCCCCACCAGAAGATCGGCATCGAATAACCCGCCAGCGAAATGCCCATCACCCCGTGGTCGAACAGCGAACCACGTTTGAGCGCGGCGATCACCCCGGCCAGCAGGCCGACGATGCCAGCGAACAGCAGGGCGGCGAAGGCCAGTTCGAGTGTGGCCGGGAACAGGGTGAGGAACTCGCTCCACACGCTCTCGCGGGTGCGCAGCGATTCACCGAGGTCACCCTGGGCCAGCTTGCCGACGTAGTCCAGGTACTGGACCGGCAGCGGCTTGTTCAGGCCCAGGCGCTCCATGGCCTGGGCATGCATTTCGGGGTCGACCCTGCGCTCGCCCATCATCACTTCCACCGGGTCGCCGGGGATCAGGCGTATGAGCGCGAAGGTCAGCAAGGTGATACCGAAAAAGGTCGGTATCAGCAGGCCAAGGCGCCGGGCAATAAAGCTCAACATTGTCGGGGTTACCTCATCAGGCCGTGGGGCGATCAGCCCGCTACGGTGGTGCCGCCGGTTCCCGTGTGGGTTGCCGGCGGTCGTTGTTGTTCTACTTCACCTTGGTGGTGGCGAAGTTGTTGTTGGTCAGAGGGTTGATCACGTAGCCCTCCACGTTGTCACGCATGGCGGTGAACATCTTCGGATGGGCCATGCTGATCCAGGGTTGTTCG
Source organism: Pseudomonas sp. PNPG3 (assembly GCF_023093815.1). Lineage (NCBI taxonomy): Bacteria > Pseudomonadati > Pseudomonadota > Gammaproteobacteria > Pseudomonadales > Pseudomonadaceae > Pseudomonas > Pseudomonas sp. PNPG3. Next base: position 63,396 of record NZ_JALLKV010000018.1, on the reverse strand, counting down.
TCATCGTACACTTTCAATGCCTCGTTATAGAGCCTTGCACGCTCGTCGTTGTCGATCACTTCGCGGGCGCGGCTGATCAGCTCCTGGAACTTGGGGTTGCACCAGCGTGCATAGTTCTCGCCGCTTTTGGCGGCATCGCAACTGAGCAGCGGGCTGAGGAAATTGTCCGGGTCGCCGTTGTCGCCGGCCCAGCCGGTGGACACCAGGTCGGCCTCGCCCTTCTTGGCCCGGCGCAGCATTTCGGCCCACTCCATCACACGGATGTCCAGCTTCAGTCCGATCTGCTTGAGGTCGGCCTGCAGCATCTCGGCAGACAAGCGCGGGTTGGGGTTGGTCGGGCCGCCGCCGTTGCGCGTGAACAGGGTGATTACCGTACCTTCGGGCACGCCCGCCTGCTTGAGCAGATCGCGCGCCTTGGCCAGGTCGCGGGGTGGGTTTCTGTTCTCGTTGTTGTAGCCGATCATGGTCGGCGGGTACGGGTTCACGCCGACCAATGCGTTGCCTTTGCCGAACAACTGGTCGACTTGGGTCTGGCGGTCGAAGGCCATGTTGATGGCTTTGCGCACGCGAACGTCGCTCAGGTATTTGTGTTCGGTGTTCATCGAGATGTAACCGGTGACCAAGGCCTCGATCTCCTCGACCTTGAGTTTCGGGTCCTGCTTGATCGACGGCACGTCATCGGGCTTGGGATAGAGCGCTACCTGGCACTCGTTGGCGCGCAGTTTCTGCAGGCGCACATTGCTGTCGGTAGCGATGGCGAAGACCAGCGCATCGGCCGGCGGCTTGCCGCGGAAATAGTCCGGGTTGGGCTTGAAGCGAACCTGGGCATCCTTGTTGTAACGCTGGAAGATGAACGGGCCGGTGCCGATCGGCTTGCTGTTCAACTCGGCAGCCTTGCCAGCCTTGAGCAACTGGTCGCCGTATTCGGCGGAGTAGATCGAGGTGAAGCCCATGGCCATGTCGCGCAGGAACGGCGCTTCCGGTCGGGTAAGGGTAATTACCACGGTGTGCTCGTCGGCCTTGCTGACCGACTTGAGCAGGTCCTTGAAGCCCATGCTCTCGAAGTACGGGTATCCGACGCTGGTCTTGTCATGCCATGGATGGTTCGGATCGAGCTGGCGATTGAGGCTCCACAGGACGTCATCGGCGTTGAAGTCGCGGGTGGGCTTGAAGTAGTCGGTAGTGTGGAACTTCACGCCCTGGCGCAGATGGAAGGTGTAGGTCAGGCCATCGGCTGAAATGTCCCAACGCTCGGCCAGGGCCGGCTGGACTTCGGTGGTACCGGGCTTGAAGTCGACCAGGCGATTGAACACCGTCTCGGCCGAGGCATCGGCGGTGACCGCAGTGGTGTACTGGACGATGTCGAACCCTTCCGGGCTGGCTTCGGTGCACACCACCAATGGTTTGGCCGCCAGTTGCGTGGCACCGCCCAGAAGCAGTGCGGCCAGGGCCAGGCGCAGTGGCCGCGATTTCATGAAAGCTCTCTGCATGGGTTGAAACTCCCTGCTTGCATTGATTCCAGCGTAGCCGCCACGGCCCGCAGCGAAGCAGGCCGTGGCGCCGGCGGTCAGAGAATGTTGAATGGAATGGTGGTAACCACCCGGAACTCATCCAGGCTGCCATCGCCCTGGGCCTTGCTGGCGCGGTGCGCGGTGTAGGTGGCACGGATGCTGGTGTCTTTCAATGGCCCGCTCTGTACCGCGTAGCTGGTGCCGAAGCCCCACTCGTAGTGGGTTTCGCCATCCAGGCCGTTCACGTCGTAGGCGGTACCGCGGTAATGAGTACCATCGATGCCCCAGCCGCGGGCGTTGTACAGGTTGAACTTCAGGCCCGGCACGCCGTACGGCGCCATGTTCAGCACGTAGGAAATCTGCAGCGATTTCTCGTTGGGGCCGTTGAAGTCCGACAGCAGCGAGTTGGCCAGGTAGATGCCGTTGGTTTCGTGCAGGTAGTCGAAGTACTCGTTGCCGTTGACCTGCTGCCAGGAGGCGCTGAGGGTGTGGGCCTGGTGGGTCAGGCCGAACGACAGGCTGTAGGTGTCGTTGTCGATCTCGCCCATCTTCTTGCTGCCGGCGTCGACGGTCTTGTAGTAGTTCAGGCCGGTGCTCAGGCTTAGCACTGCGCTGTCGCCGAGCACGTGGTTGGCGCCGAAGTAGTACTGGTTCCAGAAGTCGTCGACCTTGGTGGCGTACAGGCTGGTGCTCAGGCTCTTGAGCGGCTGGTAGTTGATGCCGGCGGTGCTGGCGCGGTCGGTCTCCACGCCAGTGGCGCTGTACTCGGTGCGGAACTTGCTGAGGCTCTGTTCGGTACGTGGCGAGACGCGGTCGAAGGTGCCCAGGTCGAAGCTCAGGTTGTCGAATTCGGCGCTGTGCAGGAACGCGCCCTGGAAGCTCGAGGGCAGGGCGCGGTTGCCGATGTAGGCGATCATCGGCGTGTCCACCGATTGGCGGCCGACGGTGAGCGTGGTGTTGGACACCCGCGCCTTGACGTTGGCCAGGCCCATCTTGCTCCACTGGCCGACCGGGTCGCCGTCGCTGTGGGTCAGGGTGCGGTTGTTGGGGCCGGCGACGTCCTCGCGGTTCTGCAGCAGGGCGATGGCATTGTAACCGGCGGCTTCGACGGCGAAGCCGACGGTGCCCTGGGTGAAGCCGGAGCTGTAGTTGAGGATGGTGCCCTGCACCCAGTTCTCGCGGCTGTGGGTGTCGTGGCGGGTGCCGTCGCTCTTGTAGTACTTCCACAGCGGGGCGCGTGCGGCGCGCTCGCGGGCATACCAGTTGCGGGTGCTGCCGGACAGGCTCTGGCCGTCGACGAAGCCGCTGGCCTGCTCCTGCTCGCTGCTGCCTTTTAGTGTGATGGGCACGTATTCCTGGCTTTGCGGGTCGGCCTGGGTCACGGTGGATAAGGCACTGATGGATAACGCCAGTGCGGTCAAGGTGAATAGTCTCAAGGTTAAAGCTCCCTTTCTGTTCTTCTAGTTATTGCCTGGCCTTGTGGGCCGGGCTTCTTGCTGCGGTGTTGCCAGGGTTGCCCGGGGTCACCGGGCAGAATCGGGGCGTTGTGTTGGCTGTGCCGGCCCTTTCGCGGGTAAACCCGCTCCCACAGGGGCACCACAGGTTTCGGCATGTGCGCCGTATCTGTGGGAGCGGGTTTACCCGCGAAGAGGCCCTTGAGGGTCAAAGATCAATCAACACTCACACCGGAAAAGTCGTTGCGCCCGAAAGGGCTGACCTTAAATTCGGAAACCTTGATGCTCAGCGGTTGGTTGACCGTTGAATGTGCCACCGGGGTAATCGGCACCTGCTGCTTGAGCCGCTGCTGGGCCTGCTGGTACAGGGCGGTGCGCTGCGCGCGGTCGGTGACCTGCTTGGCCTGCTTGACCAGGCTGTCGTACTGCGGATCGCACCACAGCGAGTAGTTGTTGCTGCCGATGGCATCGCAGTTGTAGAGGGTGCCCAGCCAGTTGTCCGGGTCGCCGTTGTCCCCGGTCCAGCCGATCAGGGCGATATCGTGCTCGCCGCTTTTCATGCGCTTGAGGTACTCGCCCCATTCATAGCTGACAATGCGCACCTTGAAGCCGAGCTTGCTCCAGTCGGCCTGGAGCATTTCCGCCATCAGCTTGGCGTTTGGGTTGTACGGGCGCTGCACCGGCATGGCCCACAGGGTGATCTCGGTGCCCGGCTTGACTCCGGCCTGCTGCAGTAGCTGTTTGGCCTTTTCCGGATCGAAGGGGGCGTCCTTGATGCTGTCGTCATAGGACCACTGGGTTGGCGGCATGGCGTTGACTGCCAGCTGGCCGGAATCCTGATACACAGCCTGGATGATCGCCTGCTTGTTCACTGCCATGTCCATTGCCTGGCGCACTTCCAACCGGTCGAACGGTGGGTGTTGAGTGTTGTAGGCGATATAGCCGAGGTTGAAGCCAGGCTGTTGCAGCACCTGCAGTTTGCTGTCGGCCTTGAGCGCCGGGAGATCTGCGGGGCGCGGGTGGAGGGTGACCTGGCATTCGTTGCGGCGCAGCTTCTGGATGCGCACCGAAGGGTCGATGTTGATCGAGAACACCAGGTTGTCGATCTTCACGTCCTGCGGTGACCAATAGGCCTTGTTGCCTTTGTAGCGGATCTGCGAATCCTTCTGATAACGCTGGAACACGAACGGGCCGGTGCCGATCGGTTGCTGGTTGATGTCGCTGGGGCGCCCGCTGGTCATCAACTGTTCGGCGTATTCGGCAGAGAGGATCGAGGCGAAGCTCATGGCCAGGTTCTGGATGAACGCGGCATCGACCTTGTTCAGGGTGAACACCACGGTCAGTGGACCGGTCTTTTCGACACGGGCGATGTTCTTGTCCAGGCCCATGCTGATGAAATAGGGGAACTCGGTCGGGTAGGCCTGGCGGAACGGGTGGTTCTTGTCGAGCATGCGGTTGAAGGTGAACAGCACGTCGTCGGCGTTGAAGTTGCGGCTCGGTGCAAAGGCCTTGTTGCTGTGGAACTTCACCCCTTCGCGCAGGTGGAAGGTGTAGCGCAGGCCATCTTCGGACACCTCCCAGCGGGTCGCCAGGGCAGGGTGCACGGCAGTGCCGCCGCGTTCGAACTCGACCAGGCGGTTGTAGATCGGTTCGGCGGCGTCGTTGTCGGTGGCGCTGGTGTACTGGGCAGTGTCGAAGCCGGCGGGGCTGCCTTCGGAACAGAACACCAGGTTGTTGGCCAGCAGCGCCGGCGATTGGCTGATCAGGCCCAGGGCCAGCAGGGCGGAAACTCGGGTGGTATGGCGCATGGCAAGTCCTTTTACGTCTGTTTGCGCCGCCTCGGGGTACGAATGGCGGCAACAGGTCGCCGACCCCGCTGCGGATGGCGGCGGGACGACATGGAGGGGGACGAGGTTGGCGGGGCACCCGCCGCTCGGCGGGTGCCTTGGCTAGCCTATTTGTCCACGCTGACGCCGTAGAAGGAGTTCAGCGCGAACGGGCTGATCTTGAAGTCCTTCACCTTGGCGCTCATGGGCTGGTACACGGTGGAGTGGGCGATCGGGGTGATCGGCACCTGCTCCTTGAGGATGTGCTGTGCCTGCTGATACAACTCGGTGCGCTTGGCCTGGTCGGAAGTGGCCTTGGCCTGCTTGATCAGGTCGTCGTAGGGCTTGTAGCACCATTTGGAGAAGTTGTTGCCGTTCATGGCGTCGCAGCCGTACAGGGTGCCCAGCCAGTTGTCCGGGTCACCGTTGTCACCGCTCCAGCCGATCAGCATGGCGCCCTGTTCGCCGCCTTTGGAGCGCTTGATGTACTCGCCCCATTCATAGCTGACGATCTTGGCCTTGATGCCGACCTTGGCCCAGTCGGATTGCAGCATCTCGGCCATCAGCTTGGCATTGGGGTTGTACGGGCGTTGCACGGGCATCGCCCACAGGGTGATTTCGGTGCCTTCCTTGATGCCGGCTTCCTTGAGCAGTTGCTTGGCTTTTTCAGGGTCGAATGGCACGTCCTTGATGCTGTCGTCATAGGACCACTGGGTCGGGGGCATGGCGTTGACCGCCAGTTGGCCGGCGCCCTGGTAGACCGACTCGATGATCTTTTTCTTGTCCACGGCCATGTCCAGCGCCTCGCGGACCTTCAGCTGGGCCAGCGGGTTGGGCTCGTTGCTGCCCTTGACCTTGTCCATCACGTTGTAGGCGATGTAGCCGAGGTTGAAACCGGCTTGCTGCGGCATCTGCAGCTTGGGGTCCTGTTTCAGCGGCTGGATGTCGGCAGGGCGCGGGAACAGGGTGACCTGGCACTCGTTCTTCTTCAGCTTCTGCATGCGCACAGAGGCGTCGGTGGTGATGGCGAAGATCAGGTTGTCGATCTTCACGTCATCAGGTTGCCAGTAGTCCTTGTTGCCCTTGAAGCGGATCTGCGCGTCCTTCTGGTACTTGCTGAACACGAACGGGCCAGTGCCGATCGGCTTCTGGTTGATGTCAGCGGCCTTGCCGTCCTTGAGCAACTGGTCGGCGTATTCGGCGGACTGGATCGAGGCGAAGCTCATGGCCAGGTTCTGAATGAATGCGGCGTCGACTTCGTTGAGGGTGAACCTGACGGTATGTTCGTCGAGCTTCTCCAGCTTGGCGATGTTCTTGTCCATGCCCATGTCGGTGAAGTATGGGAACTCGGTGGGGTAGGCCTTGCGGAACGGGTGGTCCTTGTCGAGCATGCGGTTGAAGGTGAACAGCACGTCGTCGGCGTTGAAGTTGCGGGTGGGCTTGAAGTAGTCGGTGGTGTGGAACTTGACCCCTTCGCGCAGGTGGAAGGTGTAGGTCTTTCCGTCGTCGGAGACTTCCCACTTGGTTGCCAGACCCGGGATGACTGCCGTGCCGCCACGTTCGAACTGGGTCAAGCGGTTGAACACGGTCTCGGCCGAGGCGTCAAAGTCAGTCCCTGTGGTGTATTGGCCCGGGTCGAAGCCGGCCGGGCTGCCTTCGGAGCAGAACACCAGGTTGGACGCTGCGAGGGCCGACGGTGCGCCGGAGAGCAAGCCTGCGCCTAGCAGGAACGGAATGACTGCGTGTTTGAGCATGGTGGCCTCATTGTTGTCATTTTTCGATTGAGGTGGCCTCGTGAGCCGACCTGCGGATACTTATGCAGGGGTGTTCCCAATGCAATATGCGGAGGGATAGTTGGCGCCAGAAAAGTGGTACGGGCGTACATGGATGTCGCATTGATATAACTTTCGAAGAAGTTAAACGTTTGCGTAGGCAAAATGATGGCTTTTTGCGGGATATTTCGAGGCGGGATTGGCGTAGGAAGCACCTTATTGGTGCGTAGGAAATGTCTGAAAATGCTGATTTGGCAGAGAACTGGATTCGCAAGCGATCCGTGTACCCTGTGGGAGCGGCTTTAGCCGCGAAGAATCCAACGCGGTGCATGGCACCGGCTGCGCCGGTGTTCGCGGCTAAAGCCGCTCCCACAAGGTCCCTGCTAATTCAATGAGTCATGTGCAGTTCCATGAGAGCGGGCAAGCCCGCTCCCACAGGTGTTTCGTGAATTTAAGGCATCTGCACTTCGATCAGGCCATCGGCATTCATGCTCACTTCACTGGTCCCTGCCTCGATATCCGGCGCCGGTGCCGACTCATCAGCCCCCATGGCCTTCATCGCCATCGGCGCACTGCGCAGGTAAGGGCGCGGGTAACCGCTGCTGTTGAGGTTCAGGCTGACCACCTTGTAGCCCTTGCCACCCAGTGCCTCGGTAGCCAGTTGCGCGCGTGCCTTGAAGGCATCCACCGCATCCTTGAGCAGTGCATCCTCGCTGGCCTTGCGCGTGGTCGGGGCGATGGAGAAGTCCATGCCCCCCATCTTCAGCTCTTGCAGTAGGTCGGCGGTCAGCTGCGACAGGGCAGGGAAGTTGGCGCTTTCCAGGCGCAACTCGGCGCGCTCGCGCCAGCCGGTGATCTTCTGGCCCTTGCTGTCATATACCGGGTAGCTGTTGCGGCTACCCTGGCTGATCTTCACGTCCTTGACCTGGCGCGACTGCTGTACGGCCTTGTTCATGGTCTCGGTGATCTGCTTGGCGAGCTTGCCCGGGTCGGTGTTCTGCGCTTCGCTGTACAGGGTAACGACCATCAGGTCGCGCGCCACTTCCTTGCTGACCTCGGCACGCAGCGAGACCTGATTGTAGCGCGGCTCATCGGCAGCCAGCGCCGGCAGGCTGGCGAGCAGGCCGCAGGACAGGATCAGGGCGGTGCCGCGACGTGGGATTTGCATGTGGTACTCCTTGGCAATATAAGGCGTGGGTTGTGGCCATCCATTCCACGCATGGCCCATCAGACCGGCAACAGTGTAGTGGGTTCAAAAGTGCCATCATGAACCTGTGACAAAGTGTGGCGCTTTGCCGCATCGCTGCAGCGAGGCGCCTGGCTTCGGTATACTCCAGCCGATTTTTCTGGAGCACTCATCAGGAGAGCTCATGCTCGCCGCCGTACAACCGCTGTCCGCTACTCGCCAGAACCTCTGGCGCCTGACCGTCATTCGGGTCCTGGTCCTGGCTGCCCAGGCCGGCTCCGTGGGCGTCGCCTACTGGACCGAACTGCTGCCTTTGCCCTGGCTGTCGCTGGCCGGCACCTTGGCCTTGTCTTCGCTGCTGTGCGCCTTCACGGCCCTGCGCCTGCGCCTGTCGTTACCTGTCACCGAGCTGGAATATGCCCTGCAGCTGGCCTGCGACCTGCTGATCCACAGTGCCTTGCTGTACTACTCCGGCGGCTCGACCAACCCGTTCGTTTCGTATTACCTGGTGCCGCTGGCGATTGCCGCAGTTACCTTGCCGTGGCTGTATTCGCTGATCCTGTCCGGCATTGCCCTGACCGCCTACAGCCTGCTGCTGGTGCAGTTCTACCCGCTCGAAGGCCTGCCGATGGCGCGGGACAAGATGCAGGTGTATGGCATGTGGCTGAGTATTGCCCTGGCCGCGGCGGTGATCACCTTCTTTGCCGCACGCATGGCCGAAGAGCTGCGCCGCCAGGAGCAACTGCGTTCCGAGCGGCGTGAAGAAAGCCTGCGCGACGAGCAGTTGCTGGCCGTGGCCACCCAGGCCGCCGGTGCCGCCCATGAGCTGGGCACACCGTTGGCGACCATGAGCGTGCTGCTGAACGAAATGCGCCAGGACCACGCCGACCCGTTGCTGCAGGAAGACCTGCAGATCCTTCAGGACCAGGTGAAGCTGTGCAAGGAAACCCTGCAACAGCTGGTACGCGCCGCCGAAGCCAACCGCCGCCTGGCCGTGGTGGAGCAGGATGTCACGGCATGGCTGGACGAGGCGCTCAACCGTTGGCACCTGATGCGCCCGGAAGCCAGCTACCGCTTCCAGCGCTTGCGCGACGGCCAGGTGCCGCGCCTGACCCCGCCGCCGGACCTGACCCAGGCGCTGTTGAACCTGTTGAACAATGCCGCCGATGCCTGCCCCGACGACCTTGAAGTGCGCCTGGACTGGGACACCCATGACATCGTCATCAGCATCCGTGACCACGGCCCCGGCGTGCCGCCGGCGATCGCCGAGGCCATCGGCAAACCCTTCATTACCACCAAGGGCAAAGGCTTCGGCCTGGGCCTGTTCTTGAGCAAGGCCAGCGTGACCCGTGCGGGCGGTTCGGTGAAACTCTATAGTCATGAACAGGGTGGCACCCTGACCGAACTGCGCCTGCCCTATGGCAAGCGAGGAGATGAATGATGAGCGAAGAAAACCAGGTCGAAGGCGAAGAGCTGCCGCACCTGCTGCTGGTGGATGACGATGCCACCTTCACCCGGGTCATGGCCCGGGCCATGAGCCGCCGCGGTTTCCGCGTAAGCACCGCCAGCTCTGCCGAGGAAGGGTTGATCCTGGCCCAGCAAGACCTGCCGGACTACGCCACGCTGGACCTGAAGATGGAGGGCGACTCCGGCCTGGTGCTACTGCCCAAGCTGCTGGAGCTGGACCCGGAAATGCGCGTGGTGATCCTGACCGGTTACTCGAGCATTGCCACTGCGGTGGAAGCGGTCAAGCGTGGTGCCTGCAACTACCTGTGCAAGCCGGCCGATGCCGATGATGTGCTGGCTGCGTTGCTGTCAGAGCACACCGACCTGGACAGCCTGGTGCCGGAAAACCCGATGTCGGTCGACCGCCTGCAGTGGGAGCATATCCAGCGCGTACTGAACGAGCACGAGGGCAATATCTCGGCCACCGCGCGGGCGCTGGGCATGCACCGGCGGACCTTGCAGCGCAAACTGCAGAAGCGCCCGGTTCGGCGCTGATTCAGTACTGGCAGTGCCGGCCTCTTCGCGGGTAAACCCGCTCTTACAGGTGTTCACAGGCCTCCAGACCTGTGCAGTACCTGTAGGAGCGGGTTTACCCGCGAAAGGGCCGTAACTGCCAGAAACTTCTCTTTATCACCCCGCGATCCCCGCAAGTCCCGGCCGTTGGCGTATCATTAGCCCCCTAACGGCAACCCTTCCAGGATCGCTTGCGCATGCTCGCCCTTCTTATCCAGACGTTGAACATCACGGCCCCGGTCTTCGCCATGCTGTTCATGGGCGTGCTGCTCAAACGTATCCGCCTGATCGACGACAATTTCAACCGCGTAGCCTCGCAACTGGTGTTCAACGTGTGCATGCCGGCGTTGCTGTTCCTCGGCATCTACCACGCCGACCTGGCCACGGCGGTCAAACCCGGCGTCCTTCTCTATTTCATCGTCGCCACCCTGGCCGGCTTCGCCATTGCCTGGGGCATGGCCATCTGGCGCAGCCCGCTGGCCGACCGGGGCATCTATACCCAGGGCGCATTCCGTGGCAACAACGGCGTGATCGGCCTGGCCCTGGCCGCCAGTCTCTACGGCGACTACGGCATCTCCCTGGGGGCGGTACTCGCCGGCCTGGTCATCCTCATGTACAACTCGTTGTCGGCGGTGGTGCTGGCGGTTTACAGCCCGGACCTGAAATCCGACCCGTGGAGCATTTGCAAGAGCATCTTCAGCAACCCGCTGATCATCAGTGTGCTGGTGGCCACGCCCATGGCCTACGGCCAGGTGCCGCTGCCCAACTGGCTGCTGACCTCGGGCGATTACCTGGCGCAGATGACCCTGCCGCTGGCGCTGATCTGCATCGGTGGCACGCTGTCGATGGCGGCACTGCGCGACAGTGGCAGGCTGGCCATCGACGCCAGCCTGGTGAAGATGGTCTGGCTACCGCTGCTGGGTACCCTCGGTGCCTGGCTATGCGGCTTCCGCGGCGCCGAGCTGGGCATCCTGTTCCTGTACATCGGCAGCCCGACTGCAGCTGCCAGCTACGTCATGGCGCGGGCGGCGAACGGCAACCATGAGCTGGCTGCATCGATCATCGTGATTACCACGCTAATGGCGGCGATCACCACCAACATTGGTATTTTCATCTTGCAGTGGGGCGGATGGATCTAGATCCTTGACTGCAAACAACACAAAAACACAGCCTCACTGAGCTAAAGGACACTTCATGCAAGACCAGAGCACGCCCGAGCGGTTACAGCGCGGGCTGAAGAATCGCCATATCCAGCTGATCGCGCTGGGCGGGGCCATCGGTACCGGGTTGTTCCTGGGCATTGCCCAGACCATCCAGCTGGCGGGCCCCTCCGTCCTGCTGGGCTACGCCATTGCCGGCCTGATGGCCTTCCTGATCATGCGCCAGCTCGGTGAAATGGTTGTTGAAGAGCCCGTGGCCGGCAGCTTCAGCCACTTCGCCCACCAGTACTGGAGCGAGTTTGCCGGGTTTGTTTCGGGCTGGAACTACTGGGTGGTGTACGTACTGGTCGGCATGGCCGAGCTTACCGCGGTGGGCATCTACGTGCAGTACTGGTGGCCCGGCTTCCCCACCTGGGCCACGGCGGCGATCTTCTTCGTGGTGATCAACCTGATCAACCTCACCCAGGTTAAGGTCTACGGCGAGATGGAGTTCTGGTTCGCCCTGGTCAAGGTGGTGGCCATCGTCAGCATGATCGGCTTCGGCGCCTGGCTGCTGACCAGCGGCCATGGCGGCCCGGACGCCAGCGTGGCCAACCTCTGGCAGTACGGCGGCTTCTTCCCCAACGGCGTCACCGGCCTAGTGATGGCACTGGCAGTGATCATGTTCTCGTTTGGTGGCCTGGAGCTGGTGGGCATCACCGCCGCCGAGGCCGACAACCCGCGTCAGAGCATCCCAAAGGCCACCAACCAGGTGGTGTACCGTATCCTCATTTTCTATATCGGTGCCCTGGCGGTGCTGCTGTCGCTGTACCCATGGCAGAAGGTGGTGCAGGGTGGCAGCCCGTTCGTGATGATCTTCCATGAACTGGACAGTGACCTGGTGGCGACCATCCTCAATATCGTGGTGCTGACGGCCGCACTGTCGGTGTACAACAGCTGCGTGTACGCCAACAGCCGCATGCTGTTTGGCCTGGCCAGCCAGGGCGATGCACCGCGTCAGTTGCTGAAGGTAAGCCGTAGCGGCGTGCCGCTGACCGCGCTGGGTGTGTCGGCTTTTGCCACCGGGCTATGCGTACTGATCAACTACCTGATGCCGGGCGAAGCCTTTGGTTTGCTGATGGCCCTGGCGGTGTCGGCGCTGGTGATCAACTGGGCGAGCATCAGTATCACCCACCTGAAGTTCCGCAAGGCCAAGCTGGCGGCCGGGATTACCCCGTTCTACAAGAGCTGGGGGCACCCGGTAACCAACTACCTGTGCCTGGCGTTCATCGTGCTGATTCTGGTGGTGATGTACCTGACCCCGCCGATTCGCATCTCGGTGATGCTGATTCCGGGGTGGATCCTGGTGCTGTGGGTGGCCTTCAAGATGAAGAAGGCTCGCCAGGCCAGGTAGGTAACACAGTACCGGCCTCTTCGCGGGCACGCCCGCTCCAACAGGGATTCCACAGGCTCTAAGACCTGTGCAGTACCTGTGGGAGCGGGTTTACCCGCGAAGAGGCCGAGCCTGAAAAAGGCTGGGTCAGCCTTGATAGCTGTCGATCACTTCCTGTGCTGCACGGAACGCATCAATCGCCGCCGGCACCCCCGCATACACCGCGCAATGCAGCAGCGCTTCGCGAATTTCCTCCACCGTACAGCCATTGTTCAGCGCCCCGCGCACATGCCCCTTGAGCTCCTGCGGGCACTTGAGTGCGGTCAGCGTGGCCAGGGTAATCAGGCTGCGGGTTTTCAACGGCAGCCCATCGCGGGCCCACACGCTGCCCCAGGCATGTTCGTTGACGAAGTCCTGCAGCGGCTGGGTAAAGTCGGTGGCATTGCCCAGGGCGCGGTCGACGAACGCATCGCCCATCACCTGGCGCCGAATCTGTTCGCCGGTTTTCTTGCTATCAGCCATGTTGTTTTCCTTAGTGTTGGCGGCGCCAGGCTCGTGCGGTGGTGTACAGCAACACCATGGCGAGCACCGGCAGTACGTAGAACAGCATCAACCGCTCCAGGCGGCCGGCCAGTGGCATGCCCATGGTAAACGCCGCCACGTGCAGCCCATAGGCCAGGTACAGGCAGAGGAACACCAAGCCTTCGGCGCGAGTGATGCGGTAGCCGGAATAGAACACCGGCAGGCTCAGCGCAGCAACACCCAGCATTACCGGCAGATCGAAGGCCAAGGCGTTGGGCGAGATCGACAGCGGCTCGGGAGTGACCAGCGCGGTCAGGCCCAGCACGGCCAGCAGGTTGAACAGGTTGCTGCCGATCACTGTGCCCACGGCAATTTCCCGCTCACCGCGCAGGGCGGCGATCAGCGCAGCGGCCAGTTCCGGCAGGGAGGTGCAAATGGCAACGACGGTCAGGCCGATGATGCGCTCGGACAGGCCCAGGTCGGTGGCCACCTCCACGGCGGCTTCCAGCAACAAGTGACCCGCCAGGCTCAGCAGGCCCAGGCCGGCCAGCACCTGCAGCAGCGTGCCCGACCAGAAGCGCCCGGCGCTGCTGGTGACGGTGGTCGGTGCGGGGTAGGTGCGGGCGTAGTGGCGCGACTGGTGCCAAAGCATTGCCAGGTAGCCGACCAGTCCGGTCAGCAGCAACACCCCTTCGGCCCGGCCCAGGTGGCCGTTGGCGGATAACGCGTAGACCAGGCCGCTGGCGACGATCATCAGTGGAATGTCCAGACGCACCAGTTGCCGCGACACGCGCAGCGGGATGATCAGTGCGGCCAGGCCGAGAATGACCAATACGTTGAATATGTTGCTGCCGATAACGCTGCCCACCGCCACGTCCGGCGCGCCTTGGTAGGCGGCCTGCAGGCTCACGGTCATTTGCGGGGCAGTGCTGCCGAAGGCCACCAGGCTAAGGCCGATGATCAGCGGGCGTACGTGCAGGCGCTGGGCCAGGCGCAGGGCTGCGCGAACCAGCAGTTCGGCACCGCCGATCAGCAACAGCAGGGCGATGCCCAGTTGCAGGAGGCTGGAGGTAGGTAGGGTAGCCAGGTCGAAAATGGTCGGACTCCTGTCGCGTCAGTCGCTAAGCCCTTGTACTCGCACGCGCGCGGTTCCGCTACGGATCATGCCGATTTTTTCTGCGGCGGCACGTGAAAGATCGATCAGGCGGCCGCGGGTGTGTGGGCCACGGTCGTTGATGCGCACCACGACGCTGCGCTGGTTGGCCAGGTTGGTCACCCGTACCCGACTGCCGAAGGGCAGGCTGCGGTGAGCGGCGGTGAGGCCGTGCTGGTTGAACGGTTCGCCGCTGGCGGTGCGTTTACCGTGGTGGCGAGAGCCGTAATAGGAGGCGGTGCCGGTCTTGTCGTAACCGTCGGGGTCGATGTCCTGGCTGGCGCAGCCGGCCAGCAGGGAGAAGAGGGCGAGGGTGCTCAGGGATCGTTTTAGCAATTCGAATGCTCCGGTGCGGCCATTCGCGGCTAAAGCCGCTCCCACAGGTACGGCGCTGCACTGGCGAGCTGCGCTTTACCTGTGGGAGCGGCTTTAGCCGCGAACGAGGGCGAAGCCCTCGCAGGACTACAGGGGTAAAACAATCACCCTTCGAGCTTGGCCTTGAGCAATTGGTTCACTTGCCCCGGGTTGGCCTTGCCCTTGGAGGCTTTCATCGCCTGGCCGACGAAGAAGCCGAACATCTTGCCACGCTTGGCCTCGTCGGCTGCGCGGTACTGTTCGACCTGCTCGGCGTTGGCCGCCAGCACTTCGTCGAGCATCTTGTCGATCGCACCGGTATCGGTGACCTGCTTCAGGCCCTTGCTTTCGATGATGCTGTCGGCATCGCCTTCACCGGCGGCCATGGCCTCGAACACGGTCTTGGCGATCTTGCCGCTGATGGTGTTGTCACGGATACGCAGCAGCATGCCGCCCAGCTGTGCGGCGCTGACCGGCGCCTGGTCGATCTCGATGCCCAGCTTGTTCAGCAGGCTGCCCAGCTCGACCATGACCCAGTTGGCAGCCAGCTTGGCATCGCCACCGATCTTCACCACTTCCTCGAAGTAGTCCGCCTGCTCGCGGCTGGAAGCCAGCACGTTAGCGTCGTAGGCCGACAGGCCGTACTGGTTCTGGAAGCGCTCGACCTTCTGCGTCGGCAGTTCCGGCAAGCCGGCGCGGACGGTTTCGAGGAAGCTGTCCTCGATCACCACCGGCAGCAGGTCCGGGTCGGGGAAGTAACGGTAGTCGTTGGCTTCCTCCTTGCTGCGCATGGAGCGGGTCTCGTCCTTGTTCGGGTCGTACAGGCGGGTTTCCTGTACCACCTTGCCGCCGTCCTCGATCAGGTCGATCTGGCGCTGGATCTCGCTGTTGATCGCGCGCTCGATGAAGCGGAACGAGTTGACGTTCTTGATCTCGCAGCGGGTGCCGAACTCGGCCTGGCCTTTCGGGCGGATCGACACGTTGCAGTCGCAACGCAGCGAGCCTTCGGCCATGTTGCCGTCGCAGATGCCCAGGTAACGCACCAGCGCGTGGATTGCCTTGACGTAGGCCACGGCTTCCTTGGCGCTGCGCATGTCGGGCTCGGAGACGATTTCCAGCAGCGGGGTGCCGGCACGGTTCAGGTCGATGCCGGTGGAGCCGCTGAAGTCTTCGTGCAGGCTCTTGCCGGCATCTTCTTCCAGGTGCGCGCGGGTTACCCCGATGCGCTTGATGGTGCCGTCTTCCAGGGCGATGTCCAGGTGGCCCTTGCCGACGATCGGCAGGTCCATCTGGCTGATCTGGTAGCCCTTGGGCAGGTCCGGGTAGAAGTAGTTCTTGCGCGCGAACACGTTGCGCTTGCCGATCTCGGCATCGATGGCCAGGCCGAACATGCACGCCATGCGCACGGCTTCCTGGTTCAGTACTGGCAGTACGCCAGGCATGCCCAGGTCAACCAGGCTGGCCTGGGTGTTCGGCTCGGAACCGAAGGTGGTGGCGCTGCCGGAGAAGATCTTCGACTGGGTGGCGAGCTGAGTGTGGATTTCCAGCCCGATCACAACTTCCCATTGCATGTGTGAATTCCTCAGAAGCCGTTGGGGGCGCGGGTGTGCCAGTCGGTCACTTGCTGGTAGCGGTGCGCGACGTTGAGCAGGCGGCCTTCCTGGAAGTATGGCGCCAGCAGCTGCACGCCGACCGGCAGGCCATCGACGAAGCCGGCCGGCATCGACAGGCCCGGCAGGCCCGCCAGGTTGGCGGTGATGGTGTAGACGTCTTCCAGGTAGGCGGCGACCGGGTCGCTGCTCTTGGCGCCGAGCTTCCAGGCCGGGTTTGGCGTGGTCGGGCCGAGGATCAGGTCGACGTCGTTGAAGGCGGCCATGAAGTCGTTCTTGATCAGGCGGCGGATCTGCTGCGCCTTCACGTAGTAGGCGTCGTAGTAGCCGGCCGACAGGGCGTAGGTGCCGACCATGATGCGGCGCTGCACTTCGACACCGAAGCCTTCGCCACGCGAACGCTTGTACAGGTCGGTGAGGTCTTTCGGGTTCTCGCAGCGGTAGCCGAAGCGCACGCCATCGAAACGCGACAGGTTGGACGAGGCTTCAGCGGGGGCGATCACGTAGTAGGCCGGGATGGCGTGCTGCATGTTCGGCAGGCTGATTTCCTTGACCACCGCGCCGAGCTTTTCCAGCTCCTTGACGCTGGCCTGGACCAGGTCGGCGATGCGTGGGTCGAGGCCGGCACCGAAGTACTCCTTCGGCAGGCCGATGCGCAGGCCTTGCAGCGAAGCATTCAGGTTGGCGCTGTAGTCCGGCACCGGCTCTTCGATGCTGGTGGAGTCCTTGGCGTCGAAACCGGCCATGCCTTGCAGCAACAGGGCGCAGTCTTCGGCGGTACGGGCCAGCGGGCCGCCCTGGTCGAGGCTGGAGGCGTAGGCGATCATGCCCCAGCGCGACACGCGGCCGTAGGTTGGCTTGAGGCCGGTGAGGTTGGTCAGTGCCGCCGGTTGGCGGATGGAGCCGCCGGTGTCGGTGCCGGTGGTGGCTGGCAGCAGGCGTGCAGCCACAGCCGCGGCCGAACCGCCCGACGAGCCGCCCGGGACGTGCTCAAGGTTCCATGGGTTCTTCACCGCGCCGTAGTGGCTGGATTCGTTGGCCGAACCCATGGCGAATTCGTCCATGTTGGTCTTGCCCAGGGTGACCATGCCGGCTTCGGCCAGCTTGGCAACCACGGTGGCGTCATACGGCGCCTTGAAGTTGTCGAGCATCTTCGAGCCGCAGCTGGTGCGTACGCCGTTGGTGCAGAACAGGTCCTTGTGGGCGATCGGGGCACCCAGCAGCGCGCCGGTTTCGCCAGCGGCGCGACGGGCGTCGGCGGCACGCGCCTGGCCCAGGGCCAGGTCTTCGGTGACGCTGATGAAGCTGTTGATCTGCGGGTCGAGCTGCTTGATGCGCGCCAGCAGGGCGCCGGTCAGCTCTTCGGAGGAAAACGACTTGTCGGCGAGTCCGCGGGCGATCTCGGCCAGGGTCAATTGATGCATGGCAGGCACTATCCCTTACTCGATGACTTTGGGAACCAGGTACAGACCGCTTTCGGTCGACGGCGCGATGGCCTGGTAGGCGTCGCGCTGGTTGCTTTCGGTGACCTGGTCGGGACGCAGGCGCTGGCTGGCCTCCAGGGGGTGGGCCAGTGGCTCGATGCCAGTAGTGTCGACCGCTTGCATCTGGTCGACCAGCCCGAGAATGCTGTTCAGTGCGTCAGTAATGCGTGGCAGTTCGCCATCATTCAGGCCCAGACGGGCCAGATGGGCGATCTTTTCCACGTCGCAGCGTTCAAGCGCCATGGGGATCTCCAGGGGAAACAAAGACCGGAATTCGGGTCCGCAGTGAGGAACATGTCAGCTTTCTGGCGGTCTAACGGCCGCGAAATTCTGCTGGCGTGCTCGGAAAAACAGCCAATTTAACATATTGGCTCCTTGCCCAAAATCCCTGCCATTGTTAGAGTTTGCCGCACTTTTTTACCCACGCTTTCCCCAGGGTCACTTTCCCATGTTCAAGAAACTGCGTGGCATGTTTTCCAGCGATCTGTCCATCGACCTGGGTACTGCCAACACCCTTATTTACGTGCGTGAGCGCGGTATCGTCCTGAATGAGCCCTCGGTTGTTGCCATCCGTACCCATGGCAACCAGAAAAGCGTCGTCGCCGTCGGTACCGAAGCCAAGCGCATGCTGGGCCGTACGCCTGGCAACATTGCTGCCATTCGTCCGATGAAGGACGGCGTCATCGCCGACTTCAGCGTCTGCGAAAAAATGTTGCAATATTTTATCAACAAGGTTCACGAGAACAGCTTCCTGCAGCCGAGCCCGCGCGTGCTGATCTGCGTGCCGTGCAAGTCGACCCAGGTAGAGCGCCGCGCCATTCGCGAATCGGCGCTGGGTGCCGGTGCCCGTGAAGTGTTCCTGATCGAAGAGCCGATGGCCGCCGCCATCGGTGCCGGCCTGCCGGTCGAAGAAGCCCGCGGTTCGATGGTCGTCGATATCGGTGGTGGTACCACTGAAATCGCGCTGATCTCCCTGAACGGCGTGGTCTATGCCGAATCCGTCCGCGTTGGCGGCGACCGCTTCGACGAAGCCATCGTCACCTACGTGCGCCGCAACTACGGCAGCCTGATCGGCGAGTCCACCGCCGAGCGCATCAAGCAGGAAATCGGTACTGCCTACCCGGGCGGCGAAGTACGTGAAGTCGACGTGCGCGGCCGCAACCTGGCCGAGGGCGTACCGCGTGCCTTCACCCTGAACTCCAACGAAGTGCTCGAAGCGCTGCAGGAATCCCTGGCGACCATCGTCCAGGCGGTCAAGAGTGCCCTGGAGCAATCGCCGCCCGAGCTGGCCTCGGACATCGCCGAGCGTGGCCTGGTGCTGACTGGTGGTGGCGCGCTGCTGCGTGACCTCGACAAGCTGCTGGCCCAGGAAACCGGCCTGCCGGTGATCGTCGCCGAAGACCCGCTGACCTGTGTCGCCCGTGGCGGCGGTCGCGCCCTGGAGATGATGGACAAGCACGCGATGGACCTGCTCTCCAGCGAGTGATTCCGCTCGCTGTTCACGAGCGCCCGGTTTACAGGTAGTACGCACAGTGCTACCTGTATGTGCTGGGCTGGCGCCCGTTCGGGGCGCCGTATCCGTCAACCCGCAACCAGGCTGGTGCGTTGTCCCATGTCCAATGACCTCCTGAGTCGTCCACGAGGAACGGCCCATTAAACCGCTTTTCTCCAAGGGCCCTTCGCTGGGCGTTCGCCTGCTCGTCCTGGTGGTGATGTCGGTCGCGTTGATGGTTGTCGACGCGCGCTTCGACGTGCTCAAACCAGTGCGCAGCCAGATGGGCCTGGTACTCATGGAGTCGTACTGGATCACCGACCTGCCGCAGCGTGCGTGGCAAGGTGTGGCCGGCCAGTTCGGCAGCCGCACCGAACTGATCGCCGAAAACGAAAAGCTCAAGACCGAAGCCCTGCTGCTGCAGGGGCGCCTGCAGAAACTGGCGGCCCTGACCGAGCAGAACGTGCGCCTGCGCGAGTTGCTTAACTCTTCGGCGCTGGTCAACGAAAAGGTCGAAGTGGCGGAGCTGATCGGTGTCGATCCCAACCCGTTCACCCACCGCATCCTGATCAACAAGGGCGAACGTGATGGCGTGTTCCTCGGCCAGCCGGTGCTCGATGCCCGTGGCCTCATGGGCCAGGTGGTCGAGCTGATGCCCTACACCTCGCGGGTACTGTTGCTTACAGATACCACCCACAGCATCCCGGTGCAGGTCAACCGCAACGGCCTGCGCGCCATCGCCAGCGGCACCGGCAACCCGGAACGCCTGGAGCTGCGCCATGTGGCCGATACCGCCGACATCAAGGAAGGCGACCTGCTGGTCAGTTCCGGCATGGGGCAACGGTTCCCGGCCGGCTACCCGGTGGCCACGGTCAACGAAGTGATCCACGATTCCGGCCAGCCGTTCGCCATCGTTCGTGCCATCCCCACCGCCGCGCTCAACCGCAGCCGCTACATGCTGCTGGTGTTCAGCGACCGGCGCAGCCCGGAACAGCGCGCCACCGATGCCGCCATTGCCCAGGAAGAGGCTGACCGCAAGGGCACCTCGGCCGCAGGCCTGCCGGCCACGACGGGTGAGCAGGGCGCACCAGCTGGCAGCGCCCCTGCCGCGCCGGCTACATCAGCGGCCCCGACAGCCCCGGCTGCACAGCCTGCAGCTCCGGCGGCGGCACCTGCCACGCCGGCTGCCGCGCCTGCCGCACCCGCTCACACCCGGAGGCAATGATGGCTGCATCACGCCGCAACAACGGCTGGGTCATCTGGCTGACTTTCGCCATCGGCCTGCTGCTCAGCGTCTCGCCCATGCCGCAGTTCATGGAAGTGTTCCGGCCCATGTGGCTGGCCTTGCTGGTGTCGTTCTGGACCCTCGCCGTACCGAACAAGGTCGGCATGACCACCGCGTTCGTGCTGGGCCTGGCCGAGGATGTGCTGTACGGCACCCTGCTGGGGCAGAACGCGCTGATCCTCACCCTCATCACCTTCCTGGTGCTGTCGTTGCAGCAGCGCCTGCGCATGTTCCCCATGTGGCAGCAGAGCCTCGTGATCCTGGTGATCTTCGGCATTGCCCAACTGATCCAGCTGTGGCTCAGCGCGCTGACCGGCAACCGGCTGCCCACCCTGGCGCTGGTCTGGTCGGCGGTGATCAGTGCCTTGCTCTGGCCGTGGATCAGTTTCGCCCTGCGCGACCTGCGCCGACGCTTGCATATCAACTGACGGCGCCGCCGCGACTGACAGGGAGATGTCTGCATGAACCCGCTATACCTGGCCTCCGGCTCGCCCCGTCGTCGTGAACTGCTGACCCAGATCGGTGTGCCGTTCAGTGTCGTCAGTGCCCCCATCGATGAAACCCCACTGCCCGATGAAAGCGCACCGGCCTACGTCGAGCGCCTGGCCCGGGCCAAGGCTGCCGCCGGCCTGGCCTGCCTCGAAGGTCCGGCTGTGGTGCTGGGCGCAGACACTGCCGTGGTGCTCGATGGTCGTATTCTCGGCAAACCGGAAAACCGCGAAGATGCCCTGGCCATGCTGGCCGACCTTTCGGGCCGCGAGCACCAGGTATTGACCGCGGTCGCCCTGAGCGATGGCCAGCGCGTGCACAGCCTGTGCGTCACCAGCAAGGTGCGCTTCCGTGCGATCAGCGCCGAGGAAGCGCAACGCTACTGGGCCAGCGGCGAGCCCGCGGACAAGGCCGGCGGCTATGCCATCCAGGGCTTGGGGGCGGTGTTCGTCACCGGCCTTTCCGGCAGCTACTCGGCGGTGGTCGGCTTGCCCCTCAGTGAAACGGCCGAACTGCTTGGCCAATTCGGCATTGCCTGCTGGCAATCGCCCGCGCATACGCCAGAGGTAACAAACCAGCGGTAGCCAGCACTGCATACGCCATCCATCATTATCCAAGACCTTTGACGAGAGCCTGCCATGAGTGAAGAGATCCTGATCAACATCACCCCGATGGAGTCGCGCGTGGCGGTGGTGGAAAACGGGGTGCTGCAGGAAGTGCATGTCGAGCGCACCCAGCGCCGGGGCATCGTCGGCAATATCTACAAAGGCAAGGTGGTGCGTGTGCTGCCGGGCATGCAGGCGGCCTTCGTCGACATCGGCCTGGAGCGCGCGGCATTCATCCATGCCTCGGAAATATCCCAGCGCGAAGGCTCGGCGGTAGAGAACATCACCGCTCTGGTGCACGAGGGACAGGCCCTGGTGGTGCAGGTGACCAAGGACCCGATCGGCACCAAGGGCGCGCGCCTGACCACCCAGCTGTCGATCCCGTCGCGCTACCTGGTATACATGCCGCGCAGCAGCCATGTCGGCATTTCCCTGAAGATCGAAGACGAAGCCGAGCGCGAGCGCCTCAAGCAGGTAGTCAGCGACTGCATGGAAAGCGAGAACATCAAGGACGCCGGTGGCTTCATCCTGCGTACCGCCGCCGAAGGCGCACGCGCTGAAGAGATCCTGCAGGACATTCGCTACCTGCGCCGCCTGTGGGAGCAGATCGGCACCCAGATCAAGACCTGCGGTGCGCCCACGGTCATCTACGAGGACCTGGGCCTGGCCCTGCGTACCTTGCGTGACCTGGTCAACCCGAAGATCGAGAAGATCCGCATCGACTCGCGGGAAACCTTCCAGAGGACCACGCAGTTCGTTGGCGAACTTATGCCGGAAATCGCCGACCGCCTCGAACACTACCCGGGCGAACGGCCGATTTTCGACCTGTATGGCGTCGAGGACGAGATCCAGCGTGCACTGGAGCGCAAGGTGCCGCTGAAGTCCGGTGGCTACCTGGTGGTCGACCCGGCTGAAGCGATGACCACGATCGATGTGAACACCGGCGCCTTCGTCGGCCATCGCAACCTTGAAGAGACCATCTTCAAGACCAACCTCGAGGCCGCCACCGCCATCGCCCGGCAACTGCGCCTGCGCAATATCGGCGGCATCATCATCATCGACTTCATCGACATGGAAGACGAGGAGCACCAGCGCCAGGTGCTGCGCACGCTGGAAAAGCAGCTGGAGCGCGATCACGCCAAGACCAACATCATCGGCATCACCGAGCTGGGCCTGGTGCAGATGACCCGCAAGCGCACACGCGAAAGCCTGGAACAGGTGCTGTGCGAGCCCTGCCTGGCCTGTCAGGGCCGTGGCAAGCTGAAAACCCCCGAGACCATCTGTTACGAAATCTTCCGCGAGATCCTGCGCGAGGCCCGTGCATATCAGGCCGAAGGCTACCGCGTGCTCGCCAACCAGAAGGTGGTCGATCGGTTGCTGGATGAAGAATCCGGTAACGTCGCGGAGCTGGAGGCCTTTATCGGCCGAACCATTCGTTTCCAGGTGGAGTCGATGTATTCGCAGGAACAATACGATGTGGTGCTGCTCTGAGGCCTTCTGAAACGCGCCGCAGGTGGCCCGGGCTGGAAAATCCGGGGCTACGGGCCATCATGGATAAACGACCTGGAGGGCAATGGCCATGGGACGTCTGACCCGCGTTCTTGTCGCCTTGACCCGCTGGGGGCTGGGCGTTTGCGCCCTGCTGGCGGTACTGGTGGCACTGTATGTCAGCCTCGGCCGCGAACTGGTGCCGTTGGTGGCCGAGTATCGCGCCGATGTGGAAAGCAAGGCCGAGCAGGCTTTGGGCCTGCCCGTGCACGTTGGTGCCCTGGAAGGCCGCTGGAGCGGCCTGGCACCGGTGCTGCGGGTGCGCGACCTGCAACTGGGCGAGGGGGCCACGGTCCTGCGCTTGGACGACGTCAAGGTAGTCCCCGATGTCTGGGCTAGCCTCACTGCCCGAGAAGTACGCCTGGCACGCATTCAGTTGGGCGGCCTGCAGTTGATTCTGCGCGAGAACGAGCAGGGCGCCTGGAGCCTCGAAGGCCTGCCGAAGAAGGACGATGCGCCGCTTGACCCTGCCGAGTTGTTGCAGCGCCTGCGCCAGTTGGGCCGCATCGATGTGTTCGACAGTCAGGTCACCCTGCACCCCTGGCAGCGTGACCCGTTGACCCTCACTTATGTGAGCGTTGGCCTGCAGGCCGGAGCTTCGCGCCATGCCCTGGACCTGCGCGCGACCCTGCCCGATGGCCAACCGCTTTCGCTGAACCTGCGCAGTCGTGCCACGCCCAGCGCCTGGCGCGACGGCCAGGTTGAAGCCTACCTGAGCCTGCCACAGAGTGACTGGGCGCGTTGGCTGCCACCACGCCTGCTGGGCCAGTGGCATGCCGACGCCCTGCGGGCGGGCGGCGAGTTCTGGGTCGACTGGAGCAAGGGGCAGTTGCAGCAGGCCGTTGTACGCCTCAATGCACCGGAGCTGCACGGTGCCTATGCCGGGCGCAAGGCGGCCAGGCTGAACAACCTGGCCCTGGGTGCCTGGTTCCAGCGCCAGGAACAAGGCTTCGATGTGGTAGTCGACTCCCTGGCCATGGACGTCGGCAAGACCCGTTGGGAGTCGCACCTGCAATTGCAGCAGCGTCCAGGCGAGGACGCTGCCGCGGAAAGCTGGAACGTGCAGGCCGACCGCCTCGACCTCACGCCGTTGACACCGCTCGTCGATGCCCTGGCGCCACTGCCGGACAAGGTCATGGCTGTGGTCGATGGCCTGAATGTGACCGGCGCGTTGCGCAATGTGCGTCTGATAGCCCGGCCCAAGGCTGAGGGTGACCAGCGCCTGCAGTTCGAAGCCAACCTGGAGAAGGTCGGTTTCGATGCCTATCACAATGCCCCGGCAGCCGGTAACGTCAGCGGCAGCATCAGCGGAGACCTTGGTCATGGCGAACTACGCCTTGATACCGATGCGTTCATGCTGCACCTGTACCCGATCTTCGCCAAACCCTGGCATTATCAGAAGGCCAATGCGCGCCTGACCTGGGCCCTGGACAAGGAGGGTTTCACCCTGGCCGCGCCTTACCTCAAGGTACTGGGCGAGGAGGGCAAGATCGCCGGTGACTTCCTCATTCGCCTGTTGTTCGAAGAAGGCCGTGAAGACTACATGGACCTGCGCGTCGGCCTGACCGAAGGCGATGGCCGCTACACCGCCAAGTACCTGCCCGAGGTGCTCAGCCCGGCACTCGACGAATGGCTGCGCAGTGCGATCGTCAAAGGCACGGTGGACGAAGGCTACTTCCAGTACCAAGGCTCGCTGAACCATGGTGTCGCGCCGGAAGCCCGCAGCATCAGCCTGTTCTTCAAGGTGCGTGATGCAGCCTTGGACTTCCAGCCGGGCTGGCCGCAGGTGCAGCACGTGGATGGCGATGTGTTCATCGAGGACAGTGGTGTGCGCATCAAGGCCCAGCGTGGCGTACTCCTCGACACCAAGGTCAGTAATGTGAGCGTCGATATCCCGCATGTCGACGAGGGGCAGCAAAGCCACCTGTACCTCGATGGTGACTTCGACGGGAGCCTGGGCGATGGCCTGAAGATCCTCAAGGAGGCGCCAATCGGCACTGGCGAGATATTTGCCGGCTGGGAGGGCGAGGGGCCGCTCAAGGGCAAGGTCAAGCTCGACATTCCGCTGGCCCGCGGGCAGCGGCCGAAAGTGCAGGTGGACTTTGCCACCGACGATGCCCGGCTGAAGGTGGCGCCGCCGAGCCTGGAGTTGAGCCGCCTGAAGGGTGACTTCAGTTTCGATTTGGACAAGGGCCTGAGCGGCAAGGGCATCAGCCTGCAGGCCTTCGGCAAGCCGGTGACGGCGCAAATCACCGCCGAAGGCCAGCCCGGGCAGATGCAGACACGCGTCAACGCCAGCGGCCAGGTGTCGCTCAAGGCACTGACCGACTGGCTGCAGTTCAACCAGGCCTTGCCGGCTTCCGGCGACCTGCCGTACCAGTTGCAGGTCAGCCTGGGTAGCCGAGACAACCGCCTGAGCGTCAATTCCAGCCTGAAGGGCCTGGCCATCGACCTGCCAGCACCCTTTGGCAAGGCAGCGTCCGATACCCGTGACACCCGTTTCAGCATGACCCTGCAGGGGCCGGAGCGGCGCTTCGATGTCGCCTACACCGACCTTGCCCGCTTTGCCTACGCCGCGCCGGCCGAGAAGCTGGGGCAGGGCCGTGGCGAGTTGCTGCTGGGCACCGGTGACGCCCAGGTACCTGCCGGCCAGGGCCTGCGAGTGCGCGGGCACCTGGAGACGCTGGACCTGGGGCCCTGGCAGGAACAGGCGGCGCGCCTGGCCGGCGATGACCCGGGCGGTAGCGCGAGGCAGAACCTGCAAGGCGTAGACCTGAGCATCGGCCAGCTGAAAGCCTTTGGCCTGGACCTGAACCAGGCCGTGGTGCGCCTGGCCCGTGGCGGCCCCGCCTGGGATTTGCGCCTCGATAGCAAGGAAGTCATCGGCAACGCCCGGGTGCCGGATGCCAAGGGCGCGCCAATGGTGGTGCGCATGCAGACCTTGCGCCTGCCCGCCGCCAGCGCGGCGGAAAAGCAGGCAGAGGCACAGGCCGAGGAGGGCCCGGACCCGCTGGCTTCGTTCGACCCGCGCAAGGTTCCGGCGCTGGACCTGAGCATTGACAAGCTCTATCGCGGTGACGACCTGTACGGCAGTGCGTCGCTCAAGCTGCGGCCGACCGCGCGTGGCGTGACCGCCAGCGATATAGACCTCGACTTCAAAGGCCTGCGTATCGATGGTGGCGGTGGCTGGGAAGGCGAACCGGGAAAAACCGGCAGTTGGTACAAAGGGCGCCTGGACGGCAAGAACCTGGCGGATGTGCTCAAGGCCTGGGGCTTTGCACCGACCGTGACCAGCCGCGACTTCCGCCTGGATGTGGATGGCCGCTGGCCGGGTTCGCCGGCCTCGGTGAGCCTCAAGCGCTTCTCCGGCAGCATGGACGCAGCCCTGCGCACCGGCCAGTTCGTTGAGGTCGAGGGCAGTGCCCAGGCGCTGCGGGTGTTCGGCCTGCTGAACTTCAACTCCATCGGCCGGCGCTTGCGCCTGGACTTCTCCGACCTGTTCGACAAGGGCCTGGCCTACGACCGTGTCAAAGGCTTGCTGGTAGCCAGTGACGGTGTCTATGTGACCCGCGAGCCAATCGCTGTGACCGGCCCGTCGAGCAACTTCGAGCTGGACGGCACACTGGACCTGGTGCGCGACCGGGTCGATACCAACCTGCAGGTAAGTCTGCCAGTGACCAACAACCTGCCGCTGGCAGCCCTGATTGTCGGCGCGCCAGCCGTGGGCGGGGCGCTGTTCCTGGTGGACCGGCTGATCGGTGACCGGGTGTCACGCTTCGCCAGCGTGCACTACCGTGTCGAAGGTCCGGTGAAAGAGCCTAGAATCACATTTGTGAAACCTTTCGAGAAATCCCGCTAGGAGTGCCCATGAAGGCAGCGGTAATCCAGATGGTCAGCCAGGACGATGTGCTGGCCAACCTGCAGCGCGCCGGTGCCCTGTTGGAGCAGACCGCCTCTGGCGGCGCACGGCTGGCGGTGCTGCCGGAAAACTTCGCTGCCATGGGCCGCAAGGACGCCGCTGCCATCGGCCGCGCCGAAGCGTTGGGCGAAGGGCCGATCCTGCCATGGTTGAAACGCACCGCCCGCGACCTCAAGTTATGGATTGTCGCCGGTACCTTGCCATTGCCACCGGTCGGCCAACCTGAAGCCAAGGCCCATGCCTGCTCGCTGCTGATCGACGAACACGGTGAGGTAGCGGCACGCTATGACAAGCTGCACCTGTTTGATGTGGACGTTGCCGACAATCGTGGCCGTTACCGCGAGTCCGACGACTATGCCCACGGCGCCCAGGTAGTGGTGGCCGATACGCCAGTAGGGCGGCTGGGGCTAAGCGTGTGCTACGACCTGCGCTTCCCCGAACTGTACAGCGCACTACGCGCCGCCGGCGCGGAACTTATCACTGCGCCAGCCGCCTTCACTGCGGTAACGGGCGCGGCGCACTGGGAAGTGCTGGTGCGCGCCCGGGCCATCGAGACCCAGTGCTACCTGCTGGCTGCTGCACAGGGCGGCACCCACCCGGGGCCACGGGAAACCCATGGCCATGCGGCGATCGTCGACCCCTGGGGGCGCATCGTCGCTGAACAGGCGCAAGGTGAAGCAGTATTGCTCGCCGAACGCGACATTGACGAACAAGCGTCCATCCGGGCGCGCATGCCGGTGGTATCGCACCGGCGCTTTTTCTCGCAGGGCGCGTTGCGGCCTGCGCACACCTCGGAGTGACTATGAGCCAGATGTTATCCACCGTCAGCGAGCAGCTCCTGGCCCCAGGCGGCTTGACCCTGGACAGCCTGCAGAGCGTGCTGGGTGAGTTGGCCGGCCCCGGCATCGACGCCGCCGACCTGTATTTCCAGGGCCAGATCTCGGAAACCTGGGCGCTGGAAGACGGCATCGTCAAAGAGGGCAGTTTCAACCTCGACCAGGGCGTGGGCGTGCGTGCCCAGTCCGGTGAAAAGACCGGCTTTGCCTACAGCAACGCAATCAACCTCGAAGCGCTGACCTCGGCCGCCCGTGCCGCCCGTTCGATCTCCCGTGCCGGGCAGAACGGCAAGGTGCAGGCCTTCCGCAGCCAGGA
The DNA here is from genome assembly GCF_023093815.1 of Pseudomonas sp. PNPG3. Lineage (NCBI taxonomy): Bacteria > Pseudomonadati > Pseudomonadota > Gammaproteobacteria > Pseudomonadales > Pseudomonadaceae > Pseudomonas > Pseudomonas sp. PNPG3. Next base: position 35,483 of record NZ_JALLKV010000018.1, on the reverse strand, counting down.
CGTGACTGCCCTTTATCCGGCGGACAACCCGCTGGATGTGCTCAGCCGTGCCGAGAAGGTCGAGCTGCTCAAGCGTGTCGCCGCCGCCACCCGCGCGCTGGACCCGCGTATCCAGCAGGTCAGTGTGAGCATGGCCGGGGTATGGGAACGCATCCTGATCGCTGCGGCCGATGGCAGCCTGGCCGCCGACGTGCGCCCGCTGGTGCGCTTCAATGTCAGCGTAATCGTCGAGCAGAACGGCCGCCGCGAGCGTGGCGGGCAGGGCGGTGGCGGGCGTACCGACTACCGCTTCTTCACCGAAGAGCGGGTCATGGGCTATGCCCGCGAAGCGCTGCGCCAGGCCCTGGTGAACCTGGAGGCGATCCCGGCACCGGCTGGTACCCTGCCGGTGGTGCTGGGTTCGGGCTGGTCGGGCGTGCTGCTGCACGAGGCTGTCGGCCATGGCCTGGAAGGTGACTTCAACCGCAAGGGCAGTTCGGCGTTCAGCGGCCGCATTGGCGAGAAAGTGGCGTCGAGCCTGTGCACCATTGTCGACGACGGCACCCTCGAAGGCCGCCGTGGCTCGCTGAGCGTGGATGACGAAGGCACCCCGACCGAGTGCACCACATTGATCGAGAACGGTGTGCTCAAGGGCTACATGCAGGACAAGCTGAACGCGCGCCTGATGGGCATGGCGGTGACCGGCAACGGCCGCCGCGAATCCTACGCGCACCTGCCGATGCCGCGCATGACCAACACCTACATGCGTGCGGGCGAAAGCGACCCGCAGGAAATCATCGCTTCGGTGAAGAAGGGTATCTACTGCGCCAACCTCGGCGGTGGCCAGGTGGACATTACCAGCGGCAAGTTCGTGTTCTCGACCAGTGAGGCCTACCTGATCGAAGACGGCAAGATTACCGCGCCGGTGAAGGGGGCGACCCTGATCGGCAACGGCCCGGAGGCGATGAGCCGGGTGTCGATGGTCGGTAACGACTTGGCGCTGGACAGCGGGGTAGGGACTTGCGGCAAGGACGGGCAGTCGGTGCCGGTGGGCGTCGGGCAGCCGACCTTGAAGCTGGATGCGATCACCGTAGGCGGTACAGGGGCGTGATGGCTTCAGGGACCGCTCTGCGGTCCATTCGCAGCACAAGGCTGCTCCTACAGGGATCGCGTATTTCTGTAGGAGCAGCCTTGTGCTGCGAATGGGCCGCAAAGCGGCCCCAGGGCGATCAGCGCAATCCGCGCTGCAGCTCGTCGAGGTCGCGGATGTACTTGAACACCTTGCGCGCGGCGGCAGGCGGCTTGTTCCGGGCCTTCTCGTGCTGGGCATGGCGTACCAGCGAGCGCAGCTGCTGGCGGTCGGTGTCGGGGTATTCGTTGACGAAGCGTTCGAGGTCTTCGTCATTACCGTCGATCAACCGGTCGCGCCAGCGCTCCAGGCTGTGGAAGCGCTCATTGTACTGGCGGGTCGAGCTGTCCATCTGTTCGAGCAGGGCGTGGATGGCATCCAGATCCTGCACGCGCATCAGCTTGCCGACAAACGACATGTGGCGTTTGCGGGCACCGTGAGCGGTGTGCTTGCTGGCTTCGGTCAGGGCCTTGCGCAGCTCGTCGGTCAACGGCAGGCGAGCCAGGGTATCGGCCTTGAGCGTGGTAAGGCGCTCGCCGAGTTCGACCAGCGCATGCAGCTCGCGCTTGATCTGGGTTTTGCTTTTTTCGCCGTCGAAGGCGTCGTCGTTTGAATCAACCATGGTGGCAGTCCGCTAGAAATCGCCGCCATGATAACCAGTCGGGGGCCGCTTGTCCGGCCCGGTCGTAGAATGACCCTCGCCGAACGCAGAATTTGAGTGGAGAGAACCATGAGTGCAGTCCAGAGCGTAGGTCCGAAGGACCTGCCAGCATTGCAGGAGCAGGTCGAGGCGATCATCGCCGAGGCGCGCCGTCAGGGGGCCAGCGCCTGCGAAGTTGCGGTGTCGCTGGAGCAGGGCCTGTCCACCACGGTACGTCAACGAGAGGTCGAGACGGTCGAATTCAATCGCGACCAGGGCTTTGGTATCACCCTCTATGTGGGCCAGCGCAAAGGCTCGGCGAGCACCTCGGCCAGTGGCCCGGAAGCGATCCGCGAAACCGTCGCCGCGGCCTTGGCGATTGCCAGGCATACCTCCGAAGACGAATGTTCCGGCCTGGCCGACGCAGCGTTGATGGCCCGCGAGATCCCGGACCTGGACCTGTACCACGACTGGAACCTCGAGCCAGAGAAGGCCATCGAGATGGCCCTGGCCTGCGAAGCGGCGGCGTTCGACGCCGACCCGCGCATCCTCAATGCCGACGGCACCACCCTCAATACCCACCAGGGTTGCCGCGTGTATGGCAACAGCCATGGTTTCATCGGTTGCTACGCCTCGACCCGGCACAGCCTGAGCTGCGTGATGATCGCCGAAGGCGACGGCCAGATGCAGCGTGACTACTGGTACGACGTGAACCGCCAGGGCAACCTGCTGGCCGACCCGCGTAGCATCGGCGTGCGCGCTGCCCAGCGTGCCGCCAGCCGCCTGGGTGCGCGTCCGGTGCCGACCTGCGAGGTGCCGGTGCTGTTCTCGGCCGAGCTGGCAGGTGGCTTGTTCGGCAGCTTCCTGTCGGCCATCTCCGGCGGCAACCTGTACCGCAAGTCGTCGTTCCTGGAGGGGACCATCGGCCAGCGCCTGTTCCCCACCTGGCTGACCCTCGACGAGCGTCCGCACATTCCGCGGGCACTGGGCAGTGCCGCATTCGACGGCGATGGCCTGGCTACCTATGCCAAGCCGTTCGTCGACAAGGGTGAGCTGGTGTCGTACCTGCTAGGTACCTATTCCGGGCGCAAGCTGGGTTTGCCAAGCACAGCCAACGCTGGTGGTGTGCACAACCTGTTCGTCAGCCATGGTGTCGAAGACCAGGCGGCGCTGATCCGGCGCATGGGCCGCGGGCTGCTGGTGACCGAGTTGATGGGGCATGGCCTGAACATGGTGACGGGGGATTATTCCCGTGGCGCGGCGGGCTTCTGGGTCGAGAATGGCGAGATTCAGCACGCAGTGCAGGAAGTGACCATTGCCGGGAACATGAAAGACATGTTCCAGCAGATTGTCGCGATCGGCAGCGATCTTGAGACCCGAAGCAACATTCACACCGGGTCGGTGCTGATCGAGCGGATGACTGTGGCAGGTAGCTGATTCATAGCCTGTACCGGCCTCTTCGCGGGTAAACCCGCTCCTACAGGAATCGCATAAGGCTCCAGTCTTATGCAGAATCTGTAGGAGCGGGTTTACCCGCGAAGAGGCCGGTGCAGGCACTACAGAATTTTCAATGAAACCGAAGACCCGGCCCCCATGCCGGGTTTTTTGTTCCATCATCTATATTGAAGTGACTCTATTTATCACTTAATAATGAATATCATTAACTAGTAACTCGGCGATGATGTTCATGAAACCGGTCCTCCGCGAACTGCCCTACCTGGAAAACTGGCGCTGGCTCAGCCGACGCATCCGCTGTGCGCTGGAGCCCGACGAACCGCGCCTGATCGAGCATTACCTGGCTGAAGGCCGTTACCTGGTGTGCTGCACCGAGACCTCGCCATGGACGGTGGCGCTGACCTCCTTCCGCCTGCTGCTGGATACCGCCTGCGACCGCATGCTGCCCTGGCATTGGCGCTGCCTGTGCCTGGACCAGGCCTGGCGACCACTGCTGGACCTGCGCAACCTCGACCGCGAGGCCCAGAACCAGCGCTGGCAGCCCTACGCCCTGCAGTTGGCCAATTGCCGCCTGCTGCCGTCGATTTCTCCCGATGAACTGATGCAAGGATTTGATGATGAGTGATACCCGTATCGAGCGTGACAGCATGGGCGAACTGCAGGTGCCGGCCCAGGCCCTGTACGGTGCCCAGACCCAACGCGCGGTCGACAATTTCCCGATCAGTGGCCAGCGCATGCCGGCCCAGTTCGTTCGAGCGCTGCTGCTGGCCAAGGCTGCCGGGGCCAAGGCCAACGTCGAACTGGAACAGCTGTCGACCGCGCAGGGCCAGGCCATCGTCACGGCAGTCGAGCAATTGCTGGCGGGTGACTTCATCCAGCATTTCCCGGTGGATGTGTTCCAGACCGGCTCCGGCACCAGCTCGAACATGAACGCCAACGAGGTGATCGCGACTCTGGCCAGCCGCGTGCTGGGTGAGGCCGTCAACGCCAACGACCACGTCAACTGCGGCCAGAGCAGCAACGACATCATCCCGACCACGATTCACGTCAGCGCCGCCCTGGCCTTGCACGAGCAGCTACTGCCCGCCATGGCGCACCTGGTACAGGTGATCGAGGCCAAGTCGGCACAGGTGCATCAGTACGTGAAGACCGGCCGCACTCACCTGATGGACGCCATGCCGGTGCGCATGAGCCAGGTGCTGGATGGCTGGGCGGCACAGATCAATGGCGCCAAGGCACACATCGAAGCGACCCTGCCCAGCCTGCAGGCGCTGGCCCAGGGTGGCACCGCTGTGGGCACTGGCATCAATGCCCACCCACAGTTCGCTGCCGGTTTCGCCCGCCAGCTCAGCGGCCTGACCCAGGTCGAGTTCACCCCCGGGCGAAACCTGTTCGCCCTGATCGGCTCGCAGGACACCGCAGTGGCCCTGTCCGGCCAGCTCAAGACTGCCGCCGTGGCGTTGATGAAGATTGCCAACGACCTGCGCTGGATGAACTCTGGCCCGCTGGCCGGGCTGGGCGAAATCGAGCTGCAAGGTCTGCAGCCGGGCTCTTCTATCATGCCTGGCAAGGTCAACCCGGTGATTCCAGAGGCCACCGCCATGGTCGCCGCCCAAGTGATCGGCAATGACGCCACCATTGCCATCGCTGGCCAGTCCGGCAACTTCGAGCTGAACGTGATGCTGCCGGTGATCGCCCGCAACCTGCTGGAGAGCATCGAGCTGATGGCCAACGTTAGCCGCCTGCTGGCCGACAAGGCCATCGCCAGCTTCAAGGTCAACGAAAGCAAGCTCAAGGAAGCCCTGGCACGCAACCCGATTCTGGTCACGGCGCTGAACCCGATCATCGGCTACCTCAAGGCCGCTGAAATCGCCAAGACCGCTTACAAGCAGGGCCGTCCGATCATCGACGTGGCGCTGGAGCACACCGACCTATCGCGTGACCAGCTGGAAGCGCTACTGGACCCGGAAAAACTCACCGCCGGTGGTATCTGACACTGAGTCACGGCCCAAGCGCCAGCGGTGGCCGCGTTGGTCATCGCCCAACCCATGCCTACGGAATTCACTGATATGCCCCATACCTTGCCTGCACTGCCTTACGCTTACGCTGCGCTGGAACCGCACATCGACGCGCAGACCATGGAAATCCACCACACCAAGCACCACCAGACCTACGTCACTGGCCTCAACGCCGCCATCGAAGGCACCGAGTGGGCTGAGTGGCCGGTGGAAAAACTGCTCGGCGCGGTCGGGCAACTGCCGGAAAACCTGCGTGGTGCGGTGACCAACCATGGCGGCGGGCACGCCAACCACAGCCTGTTCTGGACCGTGATGTCGCCGCAGGGCGGGGGAGAGCCGCAGGGTGCTCTGGCGCAGGCCATCGACGCCCAACTGGGCGGCTTCGATGCCTTCAAGGAGGCCTTCACCAAGGCTGCGCTGACCCGCTTCGGCAGTGGCTGGGCCTGGCTCAGCGTGACCCCGCAGAAAACGCTGGTAGTGGAAAGCAGCGGCAACCAGGACAGCCCGCTGATGCACGGCAACACGCCAATCCTCGGCCTGGACGTGTGGGAGCATGCCTATTACCTAAAGTACCAGAACCGTCGTCCGGAATACATCGGTGCCTTTCACAACGTCATTGACTGGGCGGAAGTGGAGCGCCGCTACCTCGAAACCCTGAAGTGAGTCTCCCCGGTATGCGCTCCCAGATGATGTCCGTCAGCCGCGTGCGCCTGTTTCGCCTGTTTCGCATGACGCTTGGGACTTTGCTGTTGCTCGCAGGCACTGCATTGCTATTGGCGCGCGGCTTCGCCTGGTTGGACCTGGCCTGGCCAGCTTGGGGGTGTGCATCGGTTTGCGCCGGATGATGGGGTGTTCACCGGTTTCGCTGTGGGAGCGGCACATAACTCATTGAATTAGCGGGGACTCTGTGGGAGCGGCTTTAGCCACGAACACCGGCGCAGCCGGTGCCATGCACCGCGTTGGATTCTTCGCGGCTAAAGCCGCTCCCACAGGGTAAGCGTACCGCTTGCAATTCATTCGCCTTCGTCGAAGAAGTTGTTGATCAGCTCGACCAGCGCATCCATGGCATCAACGTCCTGCTCGCCTTCGGTATGCAGGTGCACCTGGGTGCCCTTGCCGGCCGCCAGCATCATCACCGCCATGATGCTCTTGCCATCCACCAACTTGTCCGGCGCACGGCCAACCCTGACCTGGCAGGGGAAGCGGCCGGCAACGCCGACGAACTTGGCTGCCGCCCGGGCATGCAGACCCAGCTTGTTGATGATGGTGATTTCACGGGCGGGCATCGTGGGGCGGATCCTTGGGCTAGAGGTCGCGGTGGCGGACCTGGACGTTTTTCAGGGATTGCTGCAGCAGTTGGCCAAGGCGTTCGGTGATGTACACCGAGCGGTGGTGGCCGCCGGTGCAGCCAATGGCAATGGTGACGTAGGCACGGTTGCTGGCGGCGAAGCGGGGCAGCCACTTGAGCAGGTAGCTGGAAATGTCGTTGAACATCTCTTCGACATCCGGCTGTGCGGCCAGGTAGTCGATCACCGGTTGGTCGAGGCCGGAGTGCTCACGCAGCTCGGGCTTCCAGTAGGGGTTGGGCAGGCAGCGCACATCGAACACCAGGTCGGCATCGACCGGCATTCCTCGCTTGAAACCGAACGACTCGACCAGGAACGCCGTTCCAGGCTCGGGCTGGTTGAGCAGGCGCAGCTTGATCGAATCACGCAGCTGATACAGGTTCAGGCTGGTGGTGTCGATCTTCAGGTCGGCCAGGTCTGCAATCGGCCCCAGCAATTCGCTTTCCACCCGGATCGCTTCCGCGAGCGAGCGGTTGGCGTTGGTCAGCGGGTGGCGTCGGCGGGTTTCCGAGAAGCGCTTGAGCAGTACGTCTTCGTCGGCATCCAGGTACAGCACGTCGCACTGGATATGCCGGGCGCGGGCTTCTTCGAGCAACTCGGGAAAACGCGTCAGGTGGCTGGGCAAGTTGCGCGCGTCGATCGACACGGCGACCTTGGGTTGCTGCAACTCGGTGTTGATCAGCGCATTTTCCGCCAGTTGCGGCAGCAGCCCGGCGGGCAGGTTGTCAATGCAGTAGAAACCGTTGTCTTCCAGGACATCGAGGGCGGTGCTCTTGCCGGAGCCGGACCGGCCGCTGACGATGATCAGGCGCATGTTCAGTGCTCGTTCTGTACGTCCAGGACAACCTGGAACAGGGCCTCGCTGCTGGTGGCCGCACGCAGGCGATCACGGACCTCCTTGCGATCGAGCATGCTGGCAATCTGGCGCAGCAATTCCAGATGGGCATCGGTGGCGGCTTCTGGCACCAGCAGGACGAACAGCAGGTCCACCGGCGCGCCATCGATGGCGTCGTAGTCGATAGGCGCTTCCAGGTGCAGCAGGGCGCTGACCGGAGCGGAACATCCTTCAAGCCGGCAGTGCGGGATGGCGATGCCGTTGCCGAAACCGGTCGAACCGAGTTTTTCCCGGGCGACCAGTTTTTCGAAGACGTCTTGCATCTCCAGTTCGGGCACTTGTTCGGCGATGACGGTGGCGACCTTTTCCAGGGCGCGCTTCTTGCTGCCGCCCGGCACGTTCACGAGGGAACGGCCGGGGGTCAGGATGGTTTCAAGTCGGATCATGGATGAGGGGGATCAGCGGGCAGCTGCACCTTGCAGCAGGCTTTGCTGTTTTTCCTTGTGTTTTTTCAGTTGGCGGTCGAGCTTGTCGGCCAAGGCGTCGATCGCTGCATACATGTCTTCGTGTTCGGCGTTGGCAACCACTTCGCCGCCGGGAATCTGCAATGTCGCCTCGACCTTCTGCTGCAGCTTCTCGACTTTCATGATGACCTGCACGTTGGTGATCTTGTCGAAGTGACTTTCCACGCGAGCGAGCTTTTCAAGCACATAATCGCGCAGTGGCTGGGTGACTTCTACATGCTGTCCACTGATATTGACTTGCATACAGCTTCTCCTTTGTTGCCCGTGCATAAAGAGGCAGGTCTTGCACCTGCCCCACAAACGCTGTGGCACATCTCAGGGGCTACATCAGTCGCTTGCGCTCGCTCGACGGTGCGATGCCGAGGGACTCGCGGTACTTGGCGACGGTGCGACGGGCTACCTGGATGCCTTGTGCCTCCAGTAAACCAGCGATCTTGCTGTCACTCAATGGCTTTTTCTGATTTTCCGCCGCAACCAGTTTCTTGATGATCGCGCGGATAGCCGTAGACGAGCATTCTCCGCCTTCGGAGGTGCTGACGTGGCTGGAGAAAAAGTATTTCAGTTCGTAGATGCCACGCGGGGTGTGCATGTATTTCTGCGTGGTTACCCGCGAAATGGTCGACTCGTGCATGCCCACCGCTTCGGCTATGTCATGCAGCACCAAGGGCTTCATCGCTTCGTCGCCGTGGTCGAGGAAGCCGCGCTGGTGCTCGACGATCTGCGTGGCCACCTTCATCAGGGTTTCGTTGCGGCTTTGCAGGCTCTTGATGAACCAGCGCGCTTCCTGCAGCTGGTTGCGCATGAAGGTGTTGTCGGCACTGGTGTCGGCCCGGCGCACAAAGCCAGCGTACTGCGGGTTTACGCGCAGCCGCGGAATGGCCTCCTGGTTCAGCTCCACCAGCCAGCGGTCGCTGTCCTTGCGTACGATGACGTCGGGCACCACGTACTCAGGCTCGCTGGACTCGATCTGCGAGCCGGGGCGCGGGTTGAGGCTTTGTACCAGCTCGATGACCTGGCGCAGCTCGTCTTCCTTGATTTTCATGCGACGCATCAGCTGGCTGTAGTCGCGGCTGCCGAGCAGGTCGATGAAGTCGGTGACCAGGCGCTTGGCTTCCGCCATCCACGGGGTGCTGGCGGGCAGCTGGCGCAATTGCAGCAACAGGCATTCGCCAAGGGTGCGGGCGGCAACGCCTGCTGGCTCGAACTGCTGGATGCGGTGCAGTACCGCTTCGACCTCGTCCAGCTCGATATCCAGCTCCGGATCGAAACCGGCGCAGATCTCCTCGAGGGTGTCTTCCAGGTAGCCCTGGCCGTTGATGCTGTCGATCAGGGTGACGGCGATCAGGCGGTCGGTGTCGGACATCGGAGCCAGGTTCAGTTGCCACAGCAGGTGGCTTTGCAGGCTTTCGCCGGCCGATGTGCGGGTGGTGAAGTCCCACTCGTCGTCGTCGTTGCTCGGCAAGCTGCTGGCACTGGTCTGGTAGATGTCTTCCCAGGCGGTGTCGACCGGCAGTTCGTTGGGGATGCGCTCGCTCCATTCACCGTCTTCCAGGGTGTCGGCACTGGTCGTGCTTTCCTGGAAGCTGTTGTCCTGGACTTCAGCGGCCGGCTTGTTCTCGGCGTTGTCCGCCATCGGGTCGCTGTTGTCGAAGTCGTCGCCGTCTTCCTGACGTTCGAGCATCGGGTTCGACTCCAGCGCTTCCTGGATTTCCTGTTGGAGGTCCAGGGTGGAGAGCTGGAGCAGGCGGATGGCCTGTTGCAACTGCGGTGTCATCGTCAGTTGCTGGCCCATTTTTAGGACGAGCGATGGTTTCATGGCTGGGGCTTAATACCTTGTTCGCCGGCGCGCATGCGCCATCCACTACACGAGGGCGCCGGGGCGCCAGATCAAGCAAGTTTTATGCCTTAAATTGTAGCGTTTGCCTAGAGTACCGTAACACTTTACCCCAGGTTCCAGGGCTATTTGCCAGTACTCCAGGCGCGTGCCGGGCTCAGAGCCGGAACTCGTGGCCCAGGTAAACTTCTTTGACCAGGTCGTTGGCCAGGATGGTTTCGGCGTCGCCTTCGGCGATCAGCCGGCCATCATTGACGATATAGGCGGTTTCGCAGATATCCAGGGTCTCACGCACGTTGTGGTCGGTGATCAGTACACCGATGCCCTTGGCCTTGAGGTGATGGATGATCTGCTTGATGTCGCCGACCGAAATCGGGTCGACACCGGCAAACGGTTCGTCCAGCAGGATGAACTTGGGTGCGGTCGCCAGCGCGCGGGCAATTTCCACGCGGCGGCGCTCACCACCGGACAGGCTCATGCCGAGGTTGTCGCGAATGTGGCTGATGTGGAATTCCTGCAGCAGGCTTTCCAGCTCTTTGCGCCGGCCGTCGCGGTCGAGGTCCTTGCGGGTCTCGAGGATGGCCATGATGTTGTCGGCCACCGACAGCTTGCGAAAGATCGAGGCTTCCTGCGGCAGATAGCCGATGCCCGCGCGGGCGCGACCGTGCATGGGCTGGTGGCTGACATCGAGGTTGTCGATCAGCACGCGCCCCTGATCGGCCTGGACCAGGCCGACGATCATGTAGAAGCAGGTGGTCTTGCCGGCGCCGTTGGGGCCGAGCAGGCCGACGATCTGGCCGCTGTCGATAGACAGGCTGACGTCGCGTACGACTTGCCGCCCCTTGTAGCTCTTGGCCAGGTGCTGGGCTTTGAGGGTTGCCATTTACTCGGCCTTCTTCTTGGGCTGGATCACCATGTCGATACGCTGACGCGGCGAGGTCACGTTGCCACCACGACCGGCGGTCGCCACCTGGGTCTGGGTGTTGTAGACGATCTTCTCGCCTTCGGTGGTGTTGCCTTCGTTCTCGACCTTGGCGCGGTCGGTGAGGATCACCATGTCCTTCTGCGACTGGTACTGGATGGTCACCGCCCAGCCTTTCATCTTGTCCGGCTTGGCTGCGCTCTGCTGCTGCTCGAAGTAGGCCAGGTTGCCCACCGAGGTCACCACGTCGATGTCGCCGGAGGCGGAACGGGTGATGGTCACGGTGTTGCCTTTGATCATCATCGAACCCTGGGTGATGATCACGTCGCCGGTGTAGGTGGCCACGCCCTGCTTGTCGTCCAGGTGGGCGTTGTCGGCCTGGATGCGGATAGGCTGGTCACGGTCATTCGGCAGGGCGAGGGCGCTCGCGCTTCCCAGTGCTGCGCTCAGGCTGAGCAAAAGGGGGAGGGTTTTAACGAGCCTCATACTGTCCTCTTACGTTAGAGAGCAAGTCCATCTTGCCTTCTTTCAAATACGCTTTCATTCCTTTGCCCGTAGTTGTGCCACCGGCGCCGTCGATTCTAACGGCTTGCTCGGTCTGCGCATATTGCTTCTGCGGGAACACGGTCATGCGTGAGCTGGTAATGATCATTTCGCGCTGCTTTTCGTCGGTGCGGGCGACCCGTACGTTGTCGATCAGTTCGACTTCGCTGCCGTCCGGGTTGACCTCGGCGCGGGTGCTCTGTACGTGCCACGGGTATTCGGTACCGCGGTACAGGTGCAGGTCCGGCGTGGTCAGCAGGGTGATTTCGCTGGCTTTCAGGTGTTCGACCTTGTCAGCGGTCATTTCGTACTGCAGCTTGCCGTCGGGCAGGAACTGCACGCTGTGGGCGTTGACTGCGTAGTAGTCGATGGCGCTTTCGTCGACCTGGGCCACAGGCTTGTCGAGGAAGCTTTCCGGGCTGACATTCCAGTAGCCGATCGCCACCAGCAGGGCGGCGATCACCGCGAGCAGCGCAATGTTGCGGGCTTTCTTGCTGAACATGGGCAGCCTTACAGGTAGTTGGCGTTGGCAGCGTCCAGGGTGCCCTGGGCCTGCATGATCAGTTCGCAGAATTCACGGGCCGCGCCTTCGCCGCCACGTGCCTGGGTCACGCCATGGGCGTGCTGGCGAACGAACGGCGCGGCGTTGGCCACCGCCATGCCCAGTGCGACCCGGCGGATCACCGGCAGGTCGGGCAGGTCGTCGCCAAGGTAGGCCACTTGAGCATAGCTCAGGCCCAGTTCGGCGAGCAGGCCGTCCAGCACCACCAGTTTGTCCTCGCGGCCCTGGTACAGGTGCGGGATGCCGAGGTTCTTCGCCCGGCGCTCGACCACCGGGGTCTTGCGCCCGCTGATGATCGCGGTGGTCACGCCCGAGGCCATGAGCATCTTGATGCCCTGGCCGTCGAGGGTGTTGAAGGTTTTGAACTCGCTGCCGTCCTCGAGGAAGTACAGGCGCCCGTCGGTGAGCACGCCGTCCACGTCGAACACTGCCAGCTTGATGTTCTTGCCGCGTTGCATGAGGTCCTGGTTCATTCCATTGCTCCTTTACATCACGCCGGCGCGCAGCAGGTCGTGCATGTTCAGGGCGCCGGTGGGGCGGTCCTCGCGGTCCACCACCACCAGGGCGCCGATCTTGTGGTCTTCCATGATCTTCAGGGCCTCGGCCGCGAGCATTTCGGCGCGGGCCGTCTTGCCGTGCACGGTCATGACTTGATCGATCAGGGTGGTGTGGACGTCGATGTTGCGGTCCAGGCTGCGGCGCAGGTCGCCGTCGGTGAAGATCCCGGCCAGCTTGCCGTCGGCTTCGACGATCACGGTCATGCCCAGGCCTTTGCGGGACATTTCAAGGAGTGCGTCCTTGAGCAGGGTGCCGCGGGGCACCTGGGGCAGTTCGTCGCCGGCGTGCATCACGTTCTCCACCTTGAGCAGCAGGCGGCGGCCCAGTGCACCACCCGGGTGCGAGAAGGCAAAGTCCTCGGCGGTGAAGCCGCGGGCTTCGAGCAGGGCAATGGCCAGCGCGTCGCCCAGCACCAGCGATGCGGTGGTGGAGGAGGTGGGGGCCAGGTTCAGCGGGCAGGCCTCTTGTTCGACGCGGGCGTCGAGGTTGACCTCGGCAGCCTGGGCCAGGGGCGAGTCCGGGTTGCCGGTCAGACTGATCAGCTTGATGCCCAGGCGCTTGATCAGCGGCAGCAGGGTGACGATTTCGGCAGTGCTGCCGGAATTCGACAGGGCAAGGATGACATCATCGCGGGTGATCATGCCCATGTCGCCATGGCTGGCTTCGGCCGGGTGCACGAAAAATGCCGGTGTGCCGGTGCTGGCCAGGGTGGCGGCGATTTTGTTGCCGATGTGCCCGGACTTGCCCATGCCGACCACGACGACCCGGCCCTTGCTGGCCAGGATCAGTTCGCAGGCCTTGACGAAATTGTCGTCGATGCGCGCCAGCAGGGCCTCTACGGCCTCGAGTTCCAGGCGCAGGGTGCGTTGGGCGGATTGGATCAGCTCGCTGGATTGGCTCATGTCGAAAAAGCAATGCCTGATGAAAAGGCGGCGATTATAGCTGCAATGAAAGAAACCCTCACGCTTTCGATTGCCGTGGTGAATGTCTCGCCAGCCTGTCGCAGGGCTGAACGACTCGCTAGCCGACCTTGGGGCGGCGCTGTCAGCGGTGCTATAGTTCGCCGCTATTCGGCCTGCCAGGGGCGCTTGTGCCTTCCAGGTGGAGGCCGACGTCCATTAGGACGAGGCTGCACCAGCAAGGAGTCTAGATGAGTGTGGATAGCGCCTACGCGGTCGAGTTGAAGGGGGTTACCTTCAAACGTGGTTCGCGCAGCATTTTCAGCAACGTCGACATTCGCATCCCGCGCGGCAAGGTCACCGGCATCATGGGGCCATCGGGTTGCGGCAAGACCACGTTGCTCCGCCTGATGGGCGCGCAGTTGCGCCCCTCCAGCGGTGAGGTCTGGGTTGCCGGGCAGAACCTGCCGACGTTGTCGCGCAGCGACCTGTTCGACGCCCGCAAGCAAATGGGGGTGCTGTTCCAGAGCGGCGCGCTGTTCACCGATCTCGATGTGTTCGAGAACGTCGCGTTCCCGCTGCGCGTGCATACCCAGCTGTCGGATGAGATGATCCGCGATATCGTGCTTATGAAGCTGCAGGCCGTGGGGCTGCGCGGTGCCATCGACCTGATGCCCGACGAGCTGTCCGGTGGCATGAAACGCCGTGTGGCGTTGGCCCGTGCGATTGCCCTGGACCCGCAGATTCTCATGTACGACGAGCCGTTCGTCGGCCAGGACCCGATCGCCATGGGTGTATTGGTGCGTCTGATCCGCCTGCTCAACGATGCCTTGGGTATCACCAGCATCGTCGTTTCCCACGACCTGGCGGAAACCGCCAGCATCGCCGACTACATCTATGTGGTTGGTGACGGCCAGGTGCTGGGCCAGGGGACGCCTGACGAGCTGATGGGCTCGGATAACCCGCGCATTCGTCAGTTCATGAAGGGCGACCCGGACGGCCCGGTGCCTTTCCATTTCCCTGCGCCTGACTACCGCGCCGACCTGCTGGGAGCGCGTTGATGCGCAGAAAATCCTTACTCGAACGTGTCCGCCTGCTGGGGCGCTCGGCCATCGACGTGCTGGCGGTGCTGGGGCGCTCCTGCCTGTTCCTGTTCCATGCGCTGATCGGCCGTGGCGGCATCGGCGGCGGCTTCCAGCTGCTGACCAAGCAGCTGTACTCGGTGGGCGTGCTGTCGCTGGCGATCATCGTTGTGTCCGGGGTGTTCATCGGCATGGTGCTGGCGCTGCAGGGCTTCAGCATCCTGACCAAGTACGGCTCGGAGCAGGCGGTGGGGCAGATGGTCGCCCTGACCCTGCTGCGTGAGCTCGGCCCGGTGGTGACGGCGTTGCTGTTCGCCGGCCGTGCCGGTTCGGCGCTGACCGCAGAAATCGGCAACATGAAGTCCACCGAGCAGTTGTCGAGCCTTGAAATGATCGGCGTCGACCCGCTCAAGTACATCGTCGCGCCACGCCTGTGGGCCGGTTTCATCTCGCTGCCGTTGCTGGCGCTGATTTTCAGCGTGGTCGGCATCTGGGGTGGCTCGTGGGTGGCGGTGGACTGGCTGGGCGTCTACGAGGGCTCGTTCTGGGCCAACATGCAGAACAGTGTTTCGTTCACCGACGACGTGCTCAACGGGCTGATCAAGAGCCTGGTATTTGCCTTCGTCACGACCTGGATCGCCGTATTCCAGGGGTATGACTGTGAGCCCACCTCAGAAGGGATCAGCCGTGCCACCACCAAGACCGTGGTCTATGCCTCGTTGGCAGTGCTGGGTCTGGACTTTATTCTGACCGCCTTGATGTTTGGAGATTTCTGATGCAAAACCGCACCCTGGAAATCGGTGTCGGCCTGTTCCTCCTGGCCGGGATCCTGGCGCTGCTGCTGCTCGCCCTGCGTGTCAGCGGGCTGTCGGCCAGCCCGAGCAGCGATACCTATAAAGTTTATGCCTACTTCGACAATATCGCCGGTTTGACGGTCAGAGCTAAAGTGACCATGGCCGGTGTGACCATCGGCAAGGTTACCGCCATCGATCTGGACCGCGATTCCTACACCGGTCGGGTGACGCTGCAGCTGGACAAGTCGGTGGACAACCTGCCGACCGACTCCACTGCCTCGATCCTGACCGCCGGGTTGCTTGGCGAGAAGTACATCGGCATCAGCGTGGGCGGTGAGGACCAGGTGCTCAAGGACGGCGGGACCATCCACGACACCCAGTCGGCACTGGTGCTGGAAGATCTGATTGGCAAGTTCCTGCTCAACTCCGTTGGCAAGGAACCGAAAGAAGCGCAACCAGCTAATTAAGGAGTTTCCATGATTTCCATCCTGCGACGTGGCCTGCTGGTCCTGCTGGCAGCCTTGCCCCTGCTGACCGTGGCTGCGCAGACGCCACACGATGTGGTTCAGGGCACCACCACTGAACTGCTGGGCGACCTCAAGGCCAACAAGGAACAGTACAAGTCCAACCCCAATGCCTTCTATGATGCGCTGAACCGCATCCTCGGCCCGGTGGTGGACGCTGACGGTATTTCCAAAAGCATCATGACCGTCAAGTACTCGCGCAAGGCTACCCCCGAGCAGATGCAGCGCTTTCAGGAAAACTTCAAGCGCAGCCTGATGCAGTTCTATGGCAATGCCCTGCTCGAGTACAACAACCAGGGCATCACCGTCGACCCGGCCAAGGCTGATGACGGCAAGCGCGCCAGCGTTGGTATGAAGGTCACCGGCAACAACGGTGCCGTGTATCCGGTGCAGTACACCCTGGAAAACATCGGCGGCGAGTGGAAGGTGCGTAACGTGATCGTCAACGGCATCAACATCGGCAAGCTGTTCCGCGACCAGTTCGCCGACGCCATGCAGCGCAATGGCAACGACCTGGACAAGACCATCGACGGCTGGGCCGGCGAAGTGGCCAAGGCCAAGCAGGCCGCCGACAACTCGCCAGAGAAGACCGTCAAATGAGTGAGGCCGGTGTAAGCATGGCCGAGCCGGGCGTGCTGCGCCTGGCCGGCGTGCTGGACTACCGCAGCGGGCCGGTCCTGCGCAAGCAGGGCAAGGCGCTGATCGCGGCCTGCCGCGAGGCGCAGCTGGTGCTCGATTGTTCGGCAGTGCAGCGTTCCACCAGTGTCGGCCTGTCGTTGCTGCTGGCCTTCATGCGCGATGCCGAGGCCGCAGGCAAGGGTTGCCAGGTGCGCAGCATGCCAGACGACATGCGGGAAATTGCCGAGGTCTATGACCTCGATGAAGTGCTGGCAACCTGATGGCCCGGCACGGATGATGGCCCCTCGGTCAGCGAAGCCCTCGTTGGGCTTCGCAGGCGAGGGGCTTTTTTGTATGATGGCCGACCCGTGCGCATCGGGCGCCGATTGAGGTTGAGCATGCAGGCCGTAGAAGTTAAAAGCTTCCTTGAAGAGAAATTGCCGGGTTCCCGGGTCGAAGTTGAAGGCGAAGGCTGCAACTTCCAGTTGAACGTGATCAGCGACGAGTTGGCTGGCCTGAGCCCGGTCAAACGCCAGCAGGCGATCTATGCTCACCTGAATCCGTGGATCGCCAATGGCAGCATCCATGCGGTAACCATGAAATTTTTCAGCAGCGCAGCCTGGGCTGAGCGCACCTGAGCCAACGTGGCGGCGAGATTCCAATGGACAAACTGATTATTACTGGCGGCGCTTGCCTTGATGGCGAGATCCGCATTTCGGGCGCGAAGAACGCAGCCCTGCCGATTCTGGCGGCGACCCTGCTGGCCGACGGCCCGGTCACCGTGGGCAACCTGCCGCACCTGCACGACATCACCACCATGATCGAGCTCTTCGGCCGCATGGGCATCGAGCCGGTGATCGACGAAAAGCTGGCGGTCGAGATCGACCCTCGCACCATCAAGACACTGGTTGCACCTTACGAGCTGGTCAAGACCATGCGCGCCTCGATTCTGGTGCTGGGCCCGATGGTTGCCCGTTTCGGCGAGGCCGAAGTGGCCCTGCCTGGCGGTTGCGCAATTGGTTCGCGCCCGGTCGACCTGCACATCCGTGGCCTCGAGGCCATGGGCGCGAAGATCGAAGTCGAAGGCGGCTACATCAAGGCCAAGGCACCTGAGGGTGGCCTGCGCGGTGCGCACTTCTTCTTCGACACCGTCAGCGTGACCGGTACCGAGAACATCATGATGGCCGCTGCTCTGGCCAAGGGCCGCAGCGTGCTGCAGAACGCCGCGCGCGAGCCGGAAGTGGTCGACCTGGCCAACTTCATCAACGCCATGGGCGGCAAGGTCCAGGGCGCTGGTACCGACACCATCGTCATCGATGGCGTCGAGCGCCTGCACTCGGCCAACTACCGCGTGATGCCGGACCGTATCGAGACCGGTACCTACCTGGTGGCCGCTGCCGTGACCGGCGGCCGCGTCAAGGTCAAGGACACCGATCCGACCATCCTTGAAGCCGTACTGGAAAAACTCAAGGAAGCTGGCGCCGACATCAACACTGGCGAAGACTGGATCGAGCTGGACATGCACGGCAAGCGGCCGAAAGCCGTCAACCTGCGTACCGCCCCGTACCCGGCGTTCCCGACCGACATGCAGGCGCAGTTCATTTCGCTCAACGCCATTGCCGAAGGCACCGGTGCAGTGATCGAGACGATCTTCGAAAACCGCTTCATGCACGTCTACGAAATGCACCGCATGGGCGCGCAGATCCAGGTCGAAGGCAACACTGCCATCGTCACTGGCGTCAAGGCGCTGAAGGGTGCCCCGGTAATGGCCACCGACCTGCGTGCTTCCGCCAGCCTGGTGCTGTCGGCGCTGGTAGCCGAAGGCGATACCCTGATCGATCGCATCTACCACATCGACCGTGGTTACGAGTGCATCGAAGAAAAACTGCAGATGCTGGGCGCGAAGATCCGTCGCGTACCGGGCTAGTCGTCTGCCTGGTGCATCCTGTGGGGGTGGGATTTGCCCGCTTTCACAGGATGTGCCTAACGAATTGAATGCGGTCGGGCTCGACGCCCGGCCAGCAGTAGCCGCTTAAGGACCGACGTTCCAATGTTGACCATCGCGCTTTCCAAAGGCCGTATTCTCGACGATACCCTGCCGTTGCTGGCCGAGGCCGGTATCGTGCCGACCGAGAACCCGGACAAGAGCCGCAAACTGATCATCCCCACCACGCAGGACGATGTGCGCCTGCTGATCGTGCGTGCGACCGACGTGCCTACCTATGTCGAGCATGGTGCCGCCGACCTGGGTGTGGCCGGCAAGGATGTGCTGATGGAGTACGGCGGCCAGGGCCTTTACGAGCCCCTGGACCTGCAGATTGCCCGTTGCAAGCTGATGACCGCTGGCGTGGTCGGCGCACCCGAGCCCAAGGGCCGTCTGCGCGTGGCTACCAAGTTCGTCAACGTAGCCAAGCGCTACTACGCCGAACAGGGCCGCCAGGTCGACATCATCAAGCTGTACGGCTCGATGGAACTGGCTCCGCTGATCAACCTCGCCGACAAGATCATCGACGTGGTCGACACCGGCAACACCCTGCGTGCCAACGGCCTGGAGCCCCAGGAACTGATCGCCACGATCAGCTCGCGCCTGGTGGTCAACAAGGCCTCCATGAAAATGCAGCACGCCCGTATCCAGAGCCTGATCGACACGCTGCGCGGAGCGGTCGAATCGCGACACCGCGGCTGACTCTCTACCGACTGCGCGCGGCCTTCGCTGCCGCGCCCGTCTATCCGCGTCATAGCCATTTTTCTCGGGTGCCCGCGCGGATGGACTGGTAGCCTAGGGCGCCTGAGCATTCGCCAATAATCGAGGCCCTCGCCATGACCGTGTCCACTGCAATTGCCCGTCTCAACGCTGCTGATCCGGATTTCGCCCGACATCTGGATCATCTGCTGAGCTGGGAAAGTGTGTCCGATGACGCGGTCAACCAGCGCGTGCTCGACATCATCAAGGCCGTGCGCGAGCGTGGCGATGCGGCATTGGTGGAATTCACCCAGCGTTTCGATGGTGTCGATGCCAAGTCCATCGATGACCTGATCCTCGGTCGCGAGCGCCTGGAACTGGCGCTGACCCGCATTACCCCTGGCCAGCGCGAAGCCCTGGAAAAGGCCGCCAATCGTGTGCGCATGTACCACGAGCGGCAGAAGCAGGATTCCTGGCAGTACACCGAGGCCGACGGCACCGTGCTTGGCCAGAAGGTCACCCCGCTGGACCGCGCCGGCCTGTACGTGCCGGGTGGCAAGGCGTCGTACCCGTCGTCGGTGCTGATGAACGCCATTCCGGCCAAGGTTGCTGGCGTGGCCGAAGTGGTGATGGTGGTGCCGACCCCGCGTGGCGAGGTCAACGAACTGGTGCTGGCGGCTGCCTGCATCGCCGGTGTCGACCGTGTGTTCACCGTCGGTGGCGCCCAGGCTGTCGCCGCGCTGGCCTACGGTACCGAAAGCGTGCCGCAGGTGGACAAGATCGTCGGCCCGGGCAATATCTACGTCGCCACCGCCAAGCGCCACGTGTTCGGCCAGGTGGGTATCGACATGATCGCCGGCCCATCGGAAATCCTCGTGGTGTGCGACGGCCAGACCGACCCGGACTGGATCGCCATGGACCTGTTCTCCCAGGCCGAGCACGACGAAGATGCCCAGGCCATCCTGGTCAGCCCGGACGCCGCCTTCCTCGACCGCGTTGCAGCCAGCATCGACAAGCTGCTGCCGACCATGGAACGTGCCGGGATCATCGAGAAGTCGATCAATGGCCGTGGCGCGCTGATCCAGGTGCGTGACATGCAGCAGGCCATGGAAGTGGCCAACCGCATTGCCCCGGAGCACCTGGAACTGTCGGTCGCCGACCCGCAGGCCTGGCTGCCGCACATCCGCCACGCTGGCGCGATCTTCATGGGCCGCCACACCAGCGAAGCGCTGGGCGACTACTGCGCAGGGCCCAACCACGTGCTGCCGACCTCCGGTACCGCGCGTTTCTCGTCGCCGCTGGGGGTTTATGACTTCCAGAAGCGTTCGTCGATCATTTTCTGCTCCGAGCAGGGCGCGTCCGAGCTGGGCCACACCGCCTCGGTCCTGGCCCGTGGCGAGTCGCTGACCGCACACGCCCGCAGCGCCGAATACCGCATTCTGACCCAAGAGAAGGGGAACTGAGCATGAGTCGATTCTGGAGCCCCTTCGTCAAGGACCTGGTGCCTTACGTGCCGGGCGAGCAGCCCAAGCTGGCCCGCCTGGTCAAGCTGAACACCAACGAAAACCCCTACGGCCCGTCGCCCAAGGCGCTGGAAGCCATGCGCGGCGAGCTGAACGACAACCTGCGCCTGTACCCGGACCCGAACGGTGACCGGCTGAAGCAGGCGGTGGCCGAGTACTACGGCGTCACGCCGGCACAAGTGTTCGTCGGCAACGGCTCGGACGAGGTGCTGGCGCACATCTTCCACGGCCTGTTCCAGCACGACGCACCGCTGCTGTTCCCTGACATCAGCTACAGCTTCTACCCGGTCTACTGCGGTCTTTACGGTATTGCCTTCGAGCAGGTGGCGCTGGACGAGCAGTTCCAGATCCGCATCGAGGACTACAACAAGCCCAACGCCGGCATCATCTTCCCCAACCCCAACGCGCCGACCGGCTGCCTGATGCCGCTGCAGGCGGTGGAGCAGTTGCTGCAGGCCAACCGTGATTCGGTGGTGGTGGTGGATGAAGCCTACATCGACTTCGGGGGCGAAACAGCGATCAGCCTGGTGGACCGCTACGACAACCTGCTGGTCACCCAGACCCTGTCGAAGTCGCGCTCGCTGGCGGGGCTGCGGGTTGGCCTGGCGGTTGGCCACCCGGACCTGATCGAAGCGCTGGAGCGGATCAAGAACAGCTTCAACTCCTACCCGCTGGACCGTGCCGCGATCGTCGGCGCAGCGGTGGCGTTCGAGGACCGCGAGTACTTCGAAGAAACCTGCCGCAAGGTGATCGACAGCCGCGAGGTATTGGTCGGGCAACTGCGGGCCAAGGGCTTCGAAGTGCTGCCGTCGGCGGCCAACTTCATCTTCGCCCGCCATCCGCAGCACGATGCCGGTGAGTTGGCTGCACGCCTGCGCGAGCAGGGCGTGATCGTGCGCCACTTCAAGCAGCCGCGCATTGCCCAGTTCCTGCGCATCACCATCGGTACGCCAGAGATGAACCAGGCGCTGCTTGATGCATTGAACTAACGGTATTGCAAGCTGCCGTGACGCGGCCCTTGTGGGAGCGGGCGTGCCCGCGAACACCGGCAACGCCGGTGCCATCCATCGCGTTGGATTCTTCGCGGGCATGCCCGCTCCCACAGGGATTTCCACTATCGCCAGAAACCATCAATGTTTGCTGTATTGCCGGTATACATTATGCTGAGCAGATTCATCGGATGATTGGTTGAGTTTCATGAGCACCGAATTGACCAAGCGCTCCCTGGTCGAACTGGCCGTCGAGCGCATGCGAGAACGCATCCTGCTGGGCGACTGGCAGGTTGGCCAGCGTTTGCCGACCGAGCCGGAACTGGCCCTGCAGTTGGGCATAAGCCGCAACACCGTACGCGAGGCCATGCGTGTGCTGGCGTTCAGTGGCCTGGTGGAGATTCGCCAGGGGGATGGCAGCTACCTGCGCACGGCCCAGGACCCGCTACAGGCGGTGCAGGCGATGTCACGCTGCACGCCCGAGCAGGCCCGTGAAACCCGGCACATCCTCGAAGCCGAGGCCATCGGCCTGGCCGCGCTGCGCCGAACCGACGCCGATCTTCAGGCGCTGCGTGATGCCCTGGCCAACAGTGCCGGGCATTTTCACGGTGATATCGATGCTTATGTGGCCTGCGACCTGGTGTTTCACCAGCGCCTGGTAGATGCCGCCCATAACCCGGCCTTGAGTGAGCTGTACCGGTACTTTTCCGGGGTGGTGGCTGCCGCGCTGCAGCACAACATGGCAACCGTGCCGCGCTGCCAGGCCACGTTCGACCTGCATGGGCAGATCCTTGCCGCAATCGAGCAACGCGATGCGGAGCAGGCCAAGCGCCTGAGCCGTACCCTTATCGAATCCTGACTCCGAGAAGGCCATGGCTGATTCCATCACCCGTAACACCCCACCGAGCGAGCGGGACCTCGATGAGTTGCTGATCGACGCCGAGGCTGACGACGAGCAGGTCCAACAGCAGCCGGTACAGATACAGCGGCCTTGGCTGTTGTTGCTCGGCCTGGTGCTGGTGGCATTGAACCTGCGCCCGGCATTGTCGAGCATGGCGCCGGTGCTGGGCCAGGTGTCCGAAGGCTTGGGGCTGAATGCCTCGCAGGCCGGTTTGCTGACCACCTTGCCAGTGCTGTGCCTGGGCCTGTTCGCTCCCTTGGCGCCGGGGCTGGCGAGGCGTTTTGGCAGCGAGCGGGTAATCCTCGGCATCCTCGCCACCCTGGCGCTTGGCATTGTCGTGCGCAGTAGCCTGGGGGCCACCGGGGTGTTCCTCGGCAGCCTGATGGCCGGGGCCAGTATCGGCATCATTGGCGTGCTGTTGCCGGGCATCGTCAAGCGCGATTTCCCGCAGCACGCTGGCACGCTGACCGGCGTGTACACCATGGCCTTGTGCCTGGGCGCCGCCATGGCGGCTGGCGCCACGGTGCCCCTGGCCCAGCATTTCGACGGCAGCTGGGCGCTGGGGCTTGGCTTCTGGATGTTGCCGGCCCTGCTGGCCATGCTGGTATGGCTGCCGCAGGCCCGCCAAGGTCATGGCCTGCACAAGGTGGCCTATCGTGTGCGTGGGCTGTGGCGTGATCCGCTGGCCTGGCAGGTGACCCTGTACATGGGCCTGCAGTCGTCACTGGCCTATATCGTCTTTGGCTGGTTGCCATCGATCCTGATCGGTCGCGGCCTGAGCCCGACCGAGGCGGGGCTGGTGCTGTCGGGGTCGGTGATCGTGCAGCTGGTCAGTTCGCTCAGTGCGCCCTGGCTGGCTACTCGCGGCAAGGACCAGCGCCTGGCGATCGTGCTGGTCATGCTGATTACCCTGGCCGGCCTGTTCGGTTGCCTGTATGCGCCGCTTTCCGGGCTGTGGGGCTGGGCGGTTGTGCTGGGCCTGGGGCAGGGCGGTACCTTTGCCCTGGCGCTGACCTTGATCGTACTGCGCTCGAAGGATGCCCATGTCGCGGCGAACCTGTCGAGCATGGCGCAGGGGGTGGGTTATACCCTGGCGTCGATGGGGCCGTTTGCGGTGGGGCTGGTACATGACCTGACCGGGGGGTGGGCGGCAGTGGGGTGGATTTTTGCCGTGCTGGGGGTGGGTGCCATCGTGTTCGGCCTGGGGGCCGGGCGGGCTTTGCATGTGCAGGTGAGCAGCGAGAAAGTCTGAAGGGGCATGTGGCATTGCCGGCCTCTTCGCGGGTAAACCCGCTCCCACAGGGATTGCACACATCTTGAAGTCATGTTGTACCTGTGGGAGCGGGTTTACCCGCGAAAGGGCCGGTACTGGCATAACCAACCGGGGAAGATTATCGTGCTGCTTTCGACTCCCAGGACGGACCAGCCCACATGAGCGACGCCAACCGCGACCTGATCACCCGCTTCTACCAGGCCTTCCAGCGCCTGGACGCCAAGGCCATGGTCGCCTGCTACAGCGACGATATCGTCTTCAGCGACCCGGTCTTCGGCACCTTGCGTGGCAAGGATGCAGGCGACATGTGGCGAATGCTCACCAGCCGGGCCAAGGACTTCACCCTGACCTTCGACAACGTCCGCGCCGATGAACGCACTGGCGCCGCACATTGGGTGGCCACCTACCTGTTCAGCCAGACCGGCCGCATCGTGGTCAACGATATCCAGGCGCGTTTCGTGATCCGTGACGGGCTGATCTGCCAGCACGATGACCAATTCGACTTGTGGCGCTGGTCGCGGCAGGCGCTGGGTGTGCCTGGCATGCTGCTGGGCTGGTCGCCGCTGGTGCAGAACAAGGTACGCCAGCAGGCGTTCAAAGGATTGCGAGCATTCCAGCAGGCTCAGGGTGAGTGAGCCCGTCGAAATTGCCGCCAGCAAACCCTGGTATGTCTACTTGGTAAGGGCTGCCAATGGATCGCTGTATTGCGGTATCAGCGATGACCCGCAGCGGCGCTTTCTGGCGCACCAGAAAGGGCAGGGCGCGCGCTACTTCAAGACCAGCCCGGCCCAGGCGCTGGTGTATGTGGAGCAATGGCCGGACAAGGGCGAGGCGTTACGCCAGGAGCGGCTGGTGAAGCGGCTGCGCAAGTCGGCGAAGGAGGCGTTGGTGGCCTCCTATGGCGCAGTAGTGGCTGCTAATTAGGGCCGCTTCGCGCCCCATCGCCGGCAAGCCAGCTCCCACTTCGGCTGCATAGACCTCAGGCCTGTGCAGTACCTGTGGGAGCTGGCTTGCCGGCGATGGGCTGCGCAGCAGCCCCGGGGTCATCAGTCCTTGCGCCGCTTCAACTGATCCACCAAGGTGGTCGGAAGGCCCTTGATGATCAAGGTCCCTGCTGCTTCGTCATACTCGACCTTGTCCCCCAGCAGGTGCGCTTCGAAGCTGATCGACAACCCCTCGGCACGGCCGGTGAAGCGGCGGAACTGGTTGAGGGTGCGCTTGTCTGCGGGGATTTCCGGCGACAGGCCGTAGTCCTTGTTGCGGATGTGATCGTAGAACGCCTTGGGCCGGTCCTCGTCGATCAGGCTGGACAGCTCTTCCAGCGTGACCGGCTCGCCGAGCTTGGTCTGGGTAGTGGCGTACTCGACCAGGGTCTGGGTTTTTTCGCGGGCGGACTCTTCCGGCAGGTCTTCGCTCTCGACGAAGTCGCTGAAGGCCTTGAGCAGGGTGCGGGTTTCGCCCGGGCCGTCGACGCCCTCCTGGCAGCCGATGAAGTCACGGAAGTAGTCCGAGACCTTCTTGCCATTCTTGCCCTTGATGAACGAAATGTACTGTTTGGAGTTCTGGTTGTTCTTCCACTCCGACAGGTTGATGCGCGCCGCCAGGTGCAACTGGCCAAGGTCGAGGTGGCGCGAAGGCGTCACATCAAGCTCGGCGTTCACTGCCACACCTTCGCTGTGGTGCAGAAGGGCGATTGCCAGGTATTCGGTCATGCCTTGCTGGTAGTGGGCAAACAGGATGTGGCCGCCGGTGGACAGGTTGGACTCTTCCATCAGCTTTTGCAGGTGCTCCACGGCCACACGGCTGAAGGAGGTAAAGTCCTTTTCTTCGTCCAGGTACTGCTTCAGCCAGCCGCTCAGCGGGTAGGCGCCGGACTCGCCGTGGAAAAAGCCCCAGGCCTTGCCTTGCTTGGCGTTGTAGCTGTCATTGAGGTCGGCCAGCAGGTTTTCGATGGCGTCGGAGGCAGCCAGTTCGGAATCGCGGGCATGCAGCACGGCGGGGCTGCCATCGGGCTTTTTGTCGATCAGGTGAACGATGCAATGACGGATTGGCATGGAATTCTCGGCGAGCTGCAAAAGTCGTCCAGTTTACCCTAGACATCAGGTGATGCAGTGGCCGGATGTTGGCAGAAATGCCGGTTGTTCGTTTTTTGTTCAATTTTGTGCGTTTTGGGCTAAAACCCCCGAAAAACCTGCATTAAATCGAAGCGTGCAGCGGATATTTATCTGCTCCTGTGGTAGCTTTGCGCGGTCTTGCGCCCCTTGTGTGGCGCATTGCTGGCAGCGTGCTGTCGTCGTGTCGAACCAAACGTCGATTTGCGTATCTACATACGCGATTGGCGCGGCCCTCCACTTTCAGGGGCTGGCCCGATAACGTCGTAGTCCGCTGCATAACCATCGAATTTGATAGGGAAGGAACACCACCATGGCATTGACCAAAGACCAACTGATTGCCGACATCGCCGAATCGATCGCCGCGCCAAAAGCCACCGCCAAGAACGCTCTGGAGCAACTGGGCCAGATCGTTGCCGACCAGCTGGAAAACGGCGCTGAAATCACTCTGCCAGGCATCGGCAAACTGAAAGTCGCTGAGCGTCCTGCCCGTACCGGCCGCAACCCTTCGACTGGCGCTGCCATCGAAATCGCTGCCAAGAAAGTCGTCAAGTTCGTTCCGGCCAAAGTGCTGACCGACGCCATCAACAAGTAATTGTTGAAGCTTTGACGAAACCGCGCCCGGCTTGCCCGGACGCGGTTTTTTCATGCCTGGGTTTTACGCCCGGCGTGCCAGGCCTGGCGCGCCTCGTCGTCGTGGAAGCTCCAGGCGACCATGCGGCTTTGCTTCTGCCCCTGGCCCATTTCACTGATGCGCACGGCCTTGGCGCCCGCTTTCCTGAGCGCAGCCTCGATCCCCGGCAAGTTGCTGGCCTTGGACACCAGGCTGGTGAACCACAATACCCGTTCGGCGTACTGCACGCTTTCACTGACCAGTTGGCTGACAAAGCGGATCTCGCCGCCTTCGCACCACAGTTCGTTGTTCTGGCCACCGAAGTTGAGCACCGGCAGCTTGCGCTTGGGGTCCTGCTTGCCCAGGTTCTTCCACTTGCGCTGGCTACCACGGGTGGCTTCGTCGCGTGAGGCATGGAAGGGCGGGTTGCACAGGGTCAGGTCGAAGCGTTCGCCCTCCTGCAGCAGGCCGCTGAGGATGTGCGCACGGTTGGCCTGTTGGCGCAGGGTGATGGCCTTGCCCAGGCCGTTGGCCTGGACGATGGCCTTGGCCGAAGCCAGGGCCACGGGGTCGATGTCCGAGCCAACGAAGCGCCAGCGGTAGTCGCTGTGGCCCAGCAGCGGGTAGATGCAGTTGGCCCCCACGCCGATGTCCAGCGCACGCACCTGGGCGCCCTTGGGGATCTCGCCGGCATTGTCATCGGCCAGCAGGTCGGCGGCGACGTGAATGTAGTCGGCGCGGCCGGGAATCGGCGGGCACAGGTAGTCGGCGGGGATATCCCAGTGCTGGATGCCGTACTGGGCCTTCAGCAGCGCACGGTTGAACACCCTTACGGCCTCGGGGTTGGCGAAGTCGATGCTGGGTTTGCCGTGGGGGTTGGTGATGGTGAAGCGCGCCAGGTTAGGGTGGGCCTTGATCAGGCTGGGGAAGTCGTAGCGGCCCTGGTGGCGGTTGCGCGGGTGCAGGGTGGGTTTGTTCGGGGTCATGGCAGTGTCCAGCCCTATACGAGCGGTGGCTGATAGAGCCTAGGGCTGCTTTGCAGCCCTTTCGCGACACAAGGCCGCTCCTACAGGATAGCGGCGCCCTTCAGACCGGCGCCGTCCCTGTAGGAGCGGCCTTGTGTCGCGAAAGGGCCGCAAAGCGGCCCCAGCTTTTCTCTAGTGATTAAAGCGCTGCAATCCGCGCATGCTGCTCGGTGAAGTTGGCCAGGGCCTGTTCGGACTCGGCCAGCTTGGCGCGTTCCTTCTCGATCACGGCAGGTGGTGCCTTGTCGACGAAGGCGGCGTTGGACAGCTTGCCACCCACGCGTGCCACTTCACCCTGCAGGCGCTGGATTTCCTTGTTCAGGCGCGCCAGCTCGGCATCCTTGTCGATCAGGCCGGCCATTGGCACCAGCACTTGCAGGTCACCGACCAGGGCGGTGGCCGACAGCGGCGCTTCGTCGGCATCGCCCAGTACGGTGAACGATTCGACCTTGGCCAGCTTCTTCAGCAGGGCTTCGTTTTCCTGCAGTCGACGCTGGTCGTCGGCGTTGGCGTTCTTAAGGAACAGCGGCAGCGGCTTGCCCGGGCCGATGTTCATTTCGGCGCGGATGTTGCGCAGGCCGACCATCAGCTCCTTGAGCCACTCGATGTCGCCTTCGGCGGCAGCATCGATGCGGCTTTCATTGGCCACCGGCCATGGCTGCAGCATGATGGTCTTGCCTTCGATGCCGGCCAGCGGCGCGATGCGCTGCCAGATTTCTTCGGTGATGAACGGCATGAACGGGTGCGCCAGGCGCAGCGCCACTTCCAGCACGCGCACCAGGGTGCGGCGGGTGCCACGGGCGCGCTCGACCGGGGCGTTCTCGTCCCACAGCACCGGCTTGGACAGCTCCAGGTACCAGTCGCAATACTGGTTCCAGATGAACTCGTACAGCGCCTGGCTGGCCAGGTCGAAGCGGAACTGCTCCAGCTGGCGGGTCACTTCGGCTTCGGTACGCTGCAGCTGCGAGATGATCCAGCGGTCGGCCAGCGACAGCTCGTAGGCCTCGCCGTTCTGGCCGCAGTCTTCGCCCTTGTCCAGCACGTAGCGGGCGGCGTTCCAGATCTTGTTGCAGAAGTTGCGGTAGCCTTCGACGCGGCCCATGTCGAACTTGATGTCGCGGCCGGTGGAGGCCAACGAGCAGAAGGTGAAGCGCAGGGCGTCGGTGCCGTAGCTGGCGATACCTTCGGGGAACTCGGCCTTGGTCTGCTTGGCGATTTTCTCGGCAAGCTTGGGCTGCATCATGCCGCTGGTGCGTTTTTCCAGCAGGGCGTCGAGGGTGATGCCGTCGACGATGTCCAGCGGGTCCAGCACGTTGCCCTTGGACTTGGACATCTTCTGGCCCTGGCCGTCACGTACCAGGCCGTGCACGTACACGGTCTTGAAAGGTACCTGCGGGGTGCCATCCTCGTTCTTGATCAGGTGCATGGTCAGCATGATCATGCGCGCAACCCAGAAGAAGATGATGTCGAAGCCGGTTACCAGCACGTCGGTGGAGTGGAACTTCTTGAGGAACTCGGTCTGTTCCGGCCAGCCCAGGGTAGAGAAGGTCCACAGGCCCGAACTGAACCAGGTGTCGAGTACGTCGTCGTCCTGGCGCAGGACCACGTCGGCGCCCAGGTTGTGCTTGGCGCGCACTTCTTCCTCGTTGCGGCCGACATAGACCTGGCCGGCCTCGTCGTACCATGCCGGGATGCGGTGGCCCCACCACAGCTGGCGGCTGATGCACCAGTCCTGGATGTCACGCATCCAGGAGAAGTACATGTTCTCGTACTGCTTGGGCACGAACTGGATGCGGCCATCTTCCACTGCGGCGATGGCAGGTTCTGCCAGCGGCTTGGTGGAAACGTACCACTGGTCGGTCAGCCACGGCTCGATGACGGTGCCCGAACGGTCGCCCTTCGGCACTTTCAGCGCGTGGTCGTCGATGCTCACCAGCAGGCCCTGGGCATCCAGGTCGGCGACGATCTGCTTGCGTGCGACGAAGCGGTCGAGGTTGGCGTACTGGGCCGGCAGGCGGGTGTCCACCTGCTCGTTGACGCTGCCGTCGAGGTTGAAGGCCTGCGCGCTGGCCAGCACGAAGGCATTCTTGTCGAAGATGTTCAGCAGCGGCAGGTTGTGGCGTTTGCCGACTTCATAGTCGTTGAAGTCGTGGGCCGGGGTGATCTTCACGCAGCCGGTACCGAACTCGGGGTCGCAGTAGTCGTCGGCGATGATCGGGATGCGGCGGCCGACCAGCGGCAGTTCGACGAACTTGCCGATCAGTGCCTGGTAGCGCTCGTCGTTCGGGTTGACTGCCACGGCCGCGTCACCCAGCAGGGTTTCCGGACGGGTGGTGGCGACGACCAGGTAGTCCTTGCCTTCGGCGGTCTTGGCGCCATCGGCCAGTGGGTAGCGCAGGTTCCACAGGTGGCCCTTCTCGTCGTGGTTCTCCACTTCGAGGTCGGAGATGGCCGTGTGCAGCTTGGTGTCCCAGTTGACCAGGCGCTTGCCGCGGTAGATCAGGCCGTCTTCATGCAGGCGCACGAAGGCTTCCTTGACCGCTTCGGACAGGCCGTCGTCCATGGTGAAACGCTCGCGGCTCCAGTCGACCGACGAGCCCAGACGGCGGATCTGACGGCTGATGTTGCCGCCGGACTGGTCCTTCCATTCCCAGACCTTTTCCAGGAACTTTTCGCGGCCCAGGTCATGACGGTTCTGGCCCTTGGCCTCTAGCTGGCGCTCGACCAGCATCTGGGTGGCGATACCGGCGTGGTCGGTGCCTGGCTGCCACAGGGTGTCGCGGCCTTGCATGCGGCGGAAACGGATCAGGGCGTCCATGATCGCGTTGTTGAACCCGTGGCCCATGTGCAGGCTGCCGGTCACGTTCGGCGGCGGGATCATGATGGTGTAGGACTCGCCTGCACCTTGTGGGGCGAAATAGTTCTCGGACTCCCAGGTGTTGTACCAGGAAGTTTCGATGGCGTGCGGCTGGTAGGTCTTATCCATGCGCGGCGGGACCCTGTGCATTTATTCGGGAAAGCCGGGAAGTATAACCAAGCTGGGGGCCGCAGGCGACAAGCTGCTGACAACTGTCGGAACAGTGGCGCCTGCTTCGCGGGCACGCCCGCTCCTACAGGTGCACCATAGGTCTTGCGGTCTGTGGGGACCCTGTGGGAGCGGGCGTGCCCGCGAAGCAGGCGACCCGGATGTTCGGTATATCTACTCGGAACGCTTGATCAACCGCTCGATCCGCGCATCCAGCCGGCGCTTGATCTCGTTCTCGATGTGCGGGGTAAAGTCGTTGATCACGTCCTGCATGATCATCTGCGCCGCCGCACGCAGTTCGCTTTCCAGATGCAGCAGGGTGTCCTGGCGACGAGTCTGCGGGTCATCTTCGGGTTCGGCAGCTATTGGTTCGGCCGTAGGCACATGATTGCCGGGCGCTTCTTCCAGCAGCAACGGGATCTGCTCCACCGTCTCGGTCAGCAGCGGTGGTTGCAGGTCGGCGTCGCCAAGCAGCTGGCGTATCGACTCGAGGTCATCGAGCAGATGGGCGGAATCGGGCAGGGGGGAGGGCTTGTCCATCGTCGTCAAAGTCGCTGTAAGCGGTGGTCTTGCAGAGCATAGCCCTGTTCACGGTAGAAACGGAATCGTTCACGGGCCGATTGGCGGATGCCAGGCTCTTCAACGACGATTTCGGCCACCCGCTCGAACTGGCCGACGAAGGCCGGTACGCCGGCGCCCAGGTTGATCAACAGGTCGTGGTGGTCGCCCGCACTGTCGGCGGCCAGGCCCAATGCCACGCTGGCATCGGCATGCACCTCCGCGAGGTCGTGGGGCACGAAGGCCTCGCCCTTGAAGCGCCACAGGCGTTGGTCCAGCTCGTTGCGCTGCTCGGCGTCCTGGCAATGCAGGTAGACCCGGTGGCCGAGGCGCCAGGCCTTTTCGCATAGCTTGCAGGCGAAATCGAGCCGCGCCGACAGCGAGTCGGTGGGCAGGATGTAGAAATCGACTTTGCTCATGGTGGTATCGCCGGCCGGTGGCGCGCGCGGCGCCACCGGCTCAATGGCGTCAGGCGCCGGCGCGGTCCAGCAGGTACTGGGTCAGCAGGGGTACAGGGCGGCCAGTGGCGCCCTTGTCCTTGCCGCCGCTGACCCAGGCAGTGCCGGCGATGTCCATGTGCGCCCAGTCGTAGGCCTTGGCAAAGCGCGACAGGAAGCAGCCGGCGGTGATGGTGCCGGCCTTCGGCCCGCCGATGTTGCCCATGTCGGCGAACGGGCTGTCCAGCTGCTCCTGGTACTCATCGAACAGCGGCAGCTGCCAGGCACGGTCGTCGGCGCGCTTGCCGGCGTCGAGCAACTGGCCGACCAGGTCGTCGTTGTTGCCCATCAGGCCAGTGGTGTGGCTGCCCAGGGCGACGATGCAGGCACCGGTCAGGGTAGCGATGTCGATGACTGCCTGCGGCTTGAAGCGCTCGGCGTAGGTCAGGGTGTCGCACAGCACCAGGCGGCCTTCGGCGTCGGTGTTGAGGATTTCCACGGTCTGCCCGCTCATGGTGGTGACGATGTCACCCGGCCGGGTGGCGCCGCCGCTCGGCATGTTCTCGGCGCAGGCCAGCAGGCACACCAGGTTGACCGGCAGCTGCAGCTCGAGCACCGCACGCAGGGTGCCGAGCACGCTGGCGGCACCGCACATGTCGTACTTCATTTCGTCCATGCCGGCGCCAGGCTTCAGGCTGATGCCGCCGGTGTCGAAGGTAATGCCCTTGCCCACCAGCACGAACGGCTTGTCCGCCTTCTTGCCGCCCTGGTAGTTGAGCACGATCAGGCGTGGCGGCTGGTCGCTGCCCTGGCCGACGGCGTAGAACGCGCCCATGCCGAGGTCCTTGATCTTCTTCTCGTCCAGCACTTCGACTTTCAGCGCCTTGTGCGCCTTGCCCAGGTCCTTGGCCTGTTCGGCCAGGAAGCTTGGGTGGCACAGGTTGGGCGGCAGGTTGCCCAGGTCGCGCGTGAAGGCCATGCCGGTGGCGATGGCACTGGCATGCTTGACGGCACGTTCGACCTCGGCCTGGCCGGCCTTGTCGGTCAGCAGGGTGACCTTCTTCAGGGCGCGCGGCTCGGCCTTCTGGCTCTTGAAGCGATCGAACACGTATTCGCCGTCGAGCAGGGTTTCGGCCAGCAGGCGGTACTTGCCATAGTGGGCATCACGGTTGCTGACCGCGATGTCGTCCAGGGCCAGCACTGCGTCAGCGCCGTTCAGGCCCTTGAGCACGCCGGCGACGCTGGCGACCAGTTTGCGCCAGGCGCGGTCGCCCAGGGCTTCGTCCTTGCCGCTGCCCACCAGCAGCACGCGCTCGGCCTTCAGGCCCGCGAGGTTCTGCAGGAGCAGGGTCTGGCCCGGCTTGCCGGCCAGGTCGCCACGTTTGAGCACGGCACTGATGGCGCCTTCGCTGGCCTGGTCGACGGCCTTGGCCACGGCGCCGAGCTTGCGGTTTTCACCTACCGGGAGGACCAGGGTGGCGGTTTTTACGGATGCAGCAGCTACGCTTTTTACAACCAGTTCCATGTCAGGATCCCCGAATGATCGATACAGTCGGCGCTGTGTATTCCAGCGCTCTGGACGGGCCTGGCCGCGTCGTCGCGCGCCAGCGGAAAAGCTGCCAGTTTGAGCCTGCGGCAAGCGTGCTGACAACCCCGTTATGCGCCTTCATGCGCGGCGAAGTGACAGGGGCGGTCAATCACAGGATAATGCGCGCACTTTACATGGAGGTTCGCCTTTGGCGAACCGGCATTGGTCTTGGCTGTACTAAGTCATTGTCTGGCGCCATTGATTGGCAGTCCGCCCTGACAACCCAGGAGTGTCTGGTTTGATCGTCTTTCGTTATCTGTCCCGCGAGGTCCTGGTGACCTTGAGCGCCGTCAGCGCCGTGCTGCTGGTGATCATCATGAGCGGGCGCTTCATCAAGTACCTGGCCCAGGCTGCCCAGGGTGTGCTCGACCCGAGCGTGCTGTTCCTGATCATGGGCTTCCGTCTGCCGGGCTTCCTGCAGCTGATCCTGCCTTTGGGGCTGTTCCTCGGCATTCTCCTGGCGTACGGGCGCCTGTACCTGGAAAGCGAGATGACCGTGCTGTCGGCCACCGGCATGAGCCAGCAGCGCCTGCTGGGCCTGACCATGGCGCCGGCCGCCCTGGTCGCCCTGCTGGTGGCCTGGCTTAGCCTGAGCCTGGCACCGCTGGGCGTGGCCCAGGTGCAGCAGATCATCGCCCAGCAGGATGCCCTGACCGAGTTCGACACCCTGGTGCCGGGCCGCTTCCAGACCCTGCGCGACGGCTCGCGGGTGACTTACACCGAAGAGCTGTCGGACGACCGCATCAACCTGGCCGGGGTGTTCATTTCCGAGAAGCGCTTCAACCAGGACAAGACCAAGGACCGCGCCCCGTCGGTGCTGGTTGCCGAAAAAGGCCACCAGGAAATCCAGGCCGACGGCAACCGCTACCTGGTGCTGGAAAACGGCTACCGTTACGACGGCAACCCGGGCCAGGCGGATTACCGTGCAATCAAGTACGACACCTACGGAGTGCTGCTGCCCAAGCCGGAAGTCGCCGAGGAAGTGACCGATCGCGAAGCCATCCCCACTTCCGAGCTGATCGGCAAGAAGGGGCTGCGTGAGCGCGCCGAGCTGCAATGGCGGCTGTCGCTGCCGATCCTGGTGTTCATCGTCACCATGCTGGCGGTGCCGCTGTCCCGGGTCAACCCGCGCCAGGGCCGCTTCCTCAAGCTGCTGCCGGCAATTCTTCTGTACATGGCCTACCTGACAATGCTGATTTCCGTACGCGGCGCCCTCGAGAAGGGCAAACTGCCGATCGCCCTGGGCATTTGGTGGGTCCACGGCCTGTTCCTGCTGATCGGCCTGGGCCTGATGTACTGGGAGCCGCTGCGCCTCAAGCGCGCCGCCCGTCGTGCGGAGGTGGCCCATGGGTAAGCTCGACCGCTACATCGGCCAGAGCGTGCTGCTGGCCATCCTCGCCGTGCTGGGGATCATCCTCGGCCTGGCTTCGCTGTTTGCCTTCATCGACGAGATGAGCGACCTGAGTGACACCTACACGGTGATGGAGGCGGGCAACTTCGTCCTGCTGACCGCACCGCGGCGGCTGTACGAAATGCTGCCGATGGCCGCCTTGATCGGCTGCCTGATCGGCCTGGGCAGCCTGGCCAGCAGCAGCGAACTGACCATCATGCGTGCTGCAGGGGTTTCCATCGGGCGCATCGTCTGGGCAGTGATGAAGCCGATGCTGGTACTGATGCTGGTCGGTCTGCTGATCGGCGAGTACGTGGCGCCGGTGACCGAGAACAAGGCCCAGGCCGACCGTTCCCTGGCCCAGGGCGGTGGTGAGGCGCAAAGCTCCAAGCGCGGCATGTGGCACCGCCAGGGCGAGGAGTACGTGCACATCAACGCCGTGCAGCCTAACGGCCTGCTGCTGGGTGTGACCCGTTACCGCTTCGACAGCGAGCGCAAGATTGTCACCTCGAGCTTCGCCCGCCGTGCACAGTACCAGGACGACCACTGGATGCTCAGCGACGTGCGCACCACCTTCTTCCGTGGCGACCACACCGAAGTGGTGACCGCGCCGCAGGAACGCTGGGACGTTTCGCTCACGCCGCAACTGCTCAATACTGTGATCCTCGCGCCGGAGTCGCTGTCCATCACCGGGCTGTGGGACTACATCCACTACCTGTCCGACCAGGGCCTGAACAATGCCCGTTACTGGCTGGCGTTCTGGACCAAGGTATTGCAGCCGATGGTGACCGCGGCGCTGGTGCTGATGGCCATTTCCTTCATCTTCGGCCCGCTGCGTTCGGTAACCCTTGGCCAGCGCGTGTTCACCGGTGTACTGGTGGGCTTCGTGTTCCGCATCGCCCAGGACCTGTTGGGGCCTTCGAGCCAGGTGTTCGGCTTCCCGCCGCTGCTGGCGGTGGTGATCCCGGCAGGCATCTGTGCATTGGCCGGAGTGTGGTTGTTGCGTCGGGCAGGTTGATGGCCTGAGCTGTACAAAAAAAGCCGACCTCGGGGTTAATGCCAGTCAGTTAAGACTGACGCTTTGAGCTTTAGCCCGTAGGCCGCA
>NZ_JALLKV010000189.1:0-279 GCF_023093815.1 Pseudomonas sp. PNPG3 | reverse complement strand
CACCGGCACCCCGCAGGGCGTCGCCCTCTCCGGCCGCTTCCCGTACCTGCAGGTCGGGGACGTCGTGGAGATCGGCATCGACGGCCTCGGCGCGCAGCGTCAGGAGTTCGTCGCGCACTCCTGAGCCGACGGCGCGGCTGACGCCGGGACCTGCGCCTCCGCCGCATCCGACGACGAGCCGGCCGACGGCGGTTCCGCGGCTGACGGCGGGACCGCCTCGAGCCGCCAGCCGGCCGAGGCGTCCTGCTGCGCCCAGAACGCGGCGAAGCGTCCGCCGGC
>NZ_JALLKV010000188.1:0-279 GCF_023093815.1 Pseudomonas sp. PNPG3 | reverse complement strand
GAATTAAAAAGATAATGTTTATTGGTATTGGTCATAATTACTACATAGACTTTATCAAACATTGTCGCTGCCTTCTTAGCGACATCCAAATGTCCATTAGTAATTGGATCAAAACTTCCTGGAAATAAAGCAATCGTCATAATTTAATCCTTTCGGTAAATTCTGACAATGGTTTTGCCCAAATGATGGTCTTTAATCAAAGTAAAACCAGCGATTTCTGGCAAAATAGTTTGATCATCAGTTTCGGCAACAACAATTGCGCGCTCATTTAAAAGATTA
>NZ_JALLKV010000187.1:0-279 GCF_023093815.1 Pseudomonas sp. PNPG3 | reverse complement strand
GGTTTTAAATCGATAGCTACCGCCTCATCATCATCACGTAACTTATCTAACCACTCTCCGAAAACTTTACCTTCAATTTCGATAATTTCACATTCCTCAAAATCTTCATCTCGTACCTTAATTGCACGGTTTTTAATACTCCAAACAGGCATAATATGAGGTTTGTGGTGATCATCATCACTAATCATGACAAAGTTTTTCTCATCTTTATTAGTTAAACCATAAACTTCATCGTATTTAGCTACATCTTTAACAAATTCTTTGATTCTAATGTCATCA
>NZ_JALLKV010000186.1:0-279 GCF_023093815.1 Pseudomonas sp. PNPG3 | reverse complement strand
CCTCCAGCGCACGCTCACGACGGGCGTCGACTCCGCCCTTCAGCGCCACCTCGAAGAGCCGAACGGCTTCACGATCTACAACGTCATCCAGACCGACGCGCCGATCAACCCCGGCAACTCGGGCGGCCCGCTCCTGAACGCCGCCGGCCAGGTCATCGGCATCAACTCCCAGATCGAGACCGCCTCCAGCGGCGGCGGCAGCGTCGGGATCGGCTTCGCGATCCCCATCAACACCGCCAAGAGCGAGATCGCGCGCCTGGAGAAGGGCGGCACCGTCAG
>NZ_JALLKV010000185.1:0-280 GCF_023093815.1 Pseudomonas sp. PNPG3 | reverse complement strand
CACGCCATCGCGACCGCCGCCGCACCGCTCGCCTGCATCGCCGCCACCCGCGGCGGCGTCAGCCGGGCGCGCAAGGACGCCCGCCTCGCGGCGGTGCTGTCGGAGTTCGGCTACACGACCTACGTCGCCGCGCACGACGACGAGGACGTGTGGCTCGACGACGCCGCGAGGCTCGTCGTCTGCGACGTCGTCTGCCCGGCCGACGACCTGCCGGTCGAGGTCGCGCTCGCGGCCACGCGCGGCGTGAAGGTCGTCGTGCTCGCGCCCGCCGGGGTCGAGC
>NZ_JALLKV010000184.1:0-280 GCF_023093815.1 Pseudomonas sp. PNPG3 | reverse complement strand
CCTCTCGGAGGTGGGGTCGGTGCCGGGCCGGCGTCAGCGCTGGCCGTAGACGTTCTGGTAGCGGTCGAACAGGGCGTCGACGTTCTCCTGCGCGATCGGCAGGGGCTCGCCGAGCTGGCGGGAGATGTGCACCGTGCGGGCGACCTCCTCGCACATGACCGCGGCCTTGACGGCGTCGCGGGCGTCCTTGCCGATCGTGAAGGGGCCGTGGTTCTGCATGAGCACCGCGCGCGAGCGGGAGTCGCGGAGGGTCTCGACGATGCCGCGGCCGATGGAGTCG
>NZ_JALLKV010000183.1:0-281 GCF_023093815.1 Pseudomonas sp. PNPG3 | reverse complement strand
CGATCAGCTACGATGCGCGCTATCTGCGTGCGATCGGCATCAGCGAAGGGGGCTTTCTCGGCACGGCGGGCGAGACCTTCGGCGACATTGGCGTGATCGACAACGGCAGCGGCACCATCTCGTTCGTGTTCAACACCCTGGTCGGCGCGGTGCCGGGCGCCTTCGGCAGCGGCGCGCTGGCCAATATCCGCTTCGAGGCGATCGGGGTCGGCAGCTCGGCGCTGTCGTTTGGCGACGTGGCGTTCCTCGACAGCGGCCTGGGCGAGATCGCGCTCGATATC
>NZ_JALLKV010000182.1:0-281 GCF_023093815.1 Pseudomonas sp. PNPG3 | reverse complement strand
CGGGCGTGGGCGGCATCGACATCTTCGGCTCGGGCTACGCCATGCGGATCTGGCTCGATCCGCTGCGCCTTGCGCAATACCAGCTGACGCCGTCGGACATCACGGCGGCGGTGGCGGAACAGAACTCGACCGTCTCGGTGGGGTCGCTCGGCAGCCAGCCCTCGGTCGCGGGCCAGCAGTTCACGGCGACCATCACCGCGCAAAGCCAGCTGACCAGCGTTGAGGATTTCCAGCGCATCCTTCTGCGCACGGGCGAGGACGGCGCCTCGGTCTGGCTGGGC
>NZ_JALLKV010000181.1:0-281 GCF_023093815.1 Pseudomonas sp. PNPG3 | reverse complement strand
AGGTCACCGTCGTCGGCCTCGACGATCTCGGCCGCACCGATGCGCTCGTCGTCGGCCCCGGTCTCGACCCGGAGGACCCGCGGGTCCGGGCCGGGATCGCGGCGCTCGCCCGCGGGGACGATGGCCGCGCGGCGGGGATCCGGCGCGGGGCGATCGACGCGGGGGCGCTCGGCGGGCTCCGCCCCGGCGACCGCTTCACCGCCGACGTGGTGCTGACCCCGCACCGCGGGGAGGCGGCCCGGCTCGCCGACCGGCTCGGCCTCGCCGTCGACGCACGGGCG
>NZ_JALLKV010000180.1:0-283 GCF_023093815.1 Pseudomonas sp. PNPG3 | reverse complement strand
CTCTGCGCCATCGAAGCGGACGGGAGAATCGAAAGTGCGCTGACCGCGCCGAGGGACAAAATGCTAAACCGGATCTTCATCGTGAGGCTCCTTTCTGAGGGTCGGACGCACCAGTCCACGGGCGGTTACGCAGTTGCGAGCAAGTTCTGGGTCACCCGGCCTAGCGAATCCCCTTGTCCGGCGGGCGGGTCACCATCCCAACGATCGGAATCGACGACGACTCCGAAGAAGGGACGGGCGTCCCAACCTTCTGAATCTTTCCCACCGTGACCGCAGTTCCGTC
>NZ_JALLKV010000017.1:0-110263 GCF_023093815.1 Pseudomonas sp. PNPG3 | reverse complement strand
CTTGCGCTGTACCTGTGGGAGCTGGCTTGCCGGCGATCACCGGCGCAGCCGGTGCCATCCACCGCGTCGCTGCTTCGCGGGCATGCCCGCTCCCACAGGGCCTGCACCGGGCTCAAGGCTTGCGCTGTACCTGTGGGAGCGGGTTTACCCGCGAACACTGGCGAAGCCGGTGCCATGCACCAAGTCGCATTCTTCGCGGGTAAACCCGCTCCCACAAGGCTCTGCGGCGGGCCGGCTAATGTGCTCCATGTGCGATCGATGATCACATCAAACTCAGCGCGCCATACCTAACTCGGCATCATCCATCAGTGCCTTGGCCATCGCACTGAGATAGTGCGCAGCCCAGATCATCATGGGTTTCTCATCCATTAGCCCGACGATGGTCAACTCCCGCACATAGCCCATCAATTCCGAAGCCTGATCACGGGCGTCTCGGCACGGAATGCCCGCTTCGATGCGAAATAATGGGTGAGTCTGGTTTTCACCCTGAAAGAAAGTGGTCTTGCCGACGGTGAACTGGGTGTCTTCTGTAATCATTTTTCTAGCAATTCCTTGAAGGTTAAAGGAGTTGCCACCGCCGTTTCCACACGAAGGGCGGCAACTGTATGCAGGGTGGAAAACCGGCCTTCAAGGAACCCGGTAGGCCAAACGGCCTCCCGCACACAGCTGCCATTACGACAGGAACTTGAAGGTTGACCGAGTTTCCACACCCGCATCGCTGGATTTCAGCGACTCAGAAAGCCTAAGTGGCAGTGTTTCCAGGAACAATCAGACGCCTGTCGACAGAACATGTAGGGTATTTCCTCAGGCCAGGTATCACCAGATCCAACTCGTAGGGGATATCTGAAATGCCTGTCAGAGTGCTTGCCTGTAGCGGAGCTCAGGGCTGCCAGGTACCTGCCTTGAGAGCGATCTCATAGGCGACATCACCCTCGATCCAAACCCCCGCACCCCACGCGAAATCCCATGGAACCTCCCCCCCAACCATTCTGGTCTAGTCTGAAGTTATGACCGGACCTGGGCCAGGGACGTGCAATTGAGTGTCCGGGCCGGATCACCATTGGAGTCCTTGGGAGGTGCCCTCATGAGCCTGCTGCTCGAGCCTTACACCCTGCGTCAGCTGACCCTGCCCAACCGCATCGCCGTTTCGCCGATGTGCCAGTATTCCGCCGTCGATGGCCTGGCCAACGATTGGCACCTTGTCCATTTAGGCAGCCGCGCCGTGGGCGGCGCTGGCCTGGTAATCACTGAAGCCGTGGCGGTGACCGCCGATGGCCGCATCACCGCCGAAGACCTCGGCCTGTGGGACGACGCTCAGATCGCCCCGCTGCAACGCATCACCCGTTTCATCACCGCCCAGGGGAGCGTGCCCGGCATCCAGCTGGCTCACGCCGGGCGCAAGGCCAGCACCTATCGCCCATGGCTGGGCAAGCAAGGCAGCGTCAAGCTCGAGGAGGGCGGCTGGCAACCGGTGGGCCCGTCGAAAATCGCCTTCGACCCGCAACACACGACGCCGCACGAGTTGAACCACAATGAGATTCAGGCTGTGATCTCCGCCTTTGTCGCCTCTACCGAGCGCGCCCTGAAGGCCGGTTTCAAGGTGGTCGAAATCCACGCCGCCCACGGCTACCTGTTGCACCAGTTCCTGTCGCCGCTGAGCAACCAGCGTCGCGACGAATACGGCAGTTGCTTCGAAAACCGCATCCGCCTGACCCTGCAGGTGGTCGAGGCCGTGCGCAAAGTCTGGCCTGCCGAGTTACCGCTGTTCGTGCGGGTGTCGGCGACCGACTGGGTCGAGGACGGCTGGAACCCGGATGAAACCGTCGAACTGGCCCGCCGCCTGCGTGGTTTGGGCGTCGACCTGATCGATGTGTCCTCCGGCGGCACCTCGGTCAACGCCGAAATCCCCACCGGCCCGGGCTACCAGACGCGCTTCGCCGAGCGTGTGCGCAAGGAATCGGAAATCGCCACCGGCACCGTGGGCATGATCACCGAACCGGCCCAGGCCGAGCACATTCTGCGCACTGGCCAGGCCGACATCATCTTCCTCGCCCGCGAACTGCTGCGCGACCCGTACTGGCCGCTGCACGCCGACGACGACCTGGGCGGCAACAAAGCTACCTGGCCTGCGCAGTACCAGCGCGCCACCAGCCGGGCCAACCCGATTCACGAGTCGGACCTGCGGGATTGACCTGACCCAAGCATTACACGGTCGTTATAGGAGCGGCCTTGTGTCGCGAAAGGGCTGCGAAGCGGCCCCAGGTTTCCAGCTCCGCCGCTGATATTGCCGGGGCCGCTTTGCGGCCCTTTCGCGACACAAGGTCGCTTCTACAACGACCGCGTCGGCATCTCAATTCAGCTATAGGCAGCCTTGCTGAGAATATCGCTTACCCACTGGTTGATACTTTTCTCGGCCAACTCGGCCTTGGCCGCCACACTGGCATGAAGGGTAGGCTCCAGGCGCAGGCTGAGCTTGCCGGAGTAGGTTTTCTGTGGCTCACGGCCCAGGCGTTGGCAAGTCTCAAGATAATCGTCCACGGCGTCTTCGAATGCTTGGCGCAGCTCACTGATCGATTCGCCATGGAAACCGATCACATCGCGAATACCTGCGACATGGCCGATCAGTAACTGGTCTTCGTCGCTGTATTCGATACGAGCGGCGTAGCCGCGGTAGGTCATGACATTCATGGTATTACTCCTGCCTGCTCGAGGAACTGGCGGGCGTCTCTTAGTTGATAGGGCTTGGCGTGCCTGTCCGGATGAGGGCGATGGAAGGTTGCTACTGCGCCATTGAGTTCAAAGCGAACCCGTGACCCTCTTCCTTCGATGATCCGGGCACCCAGTGATACCAACATTGACTCCAGTCGCACCCATTCCAGCGTCCTGGGAACCGGCTTTTTCAGTACTGCTTCAAGTGTGGCTTGCTGATGGTTATTCATGGTATCAGATTATGATACCAATGAGAGGGGCTCAATGGATGCGTAGTAGGATGGAGGGGATCGTGCTTGAAGGAAATGTCTGAGATGTTGATCGAGGGGATGCAAAAGCCCCTCGATCAACACGACCGCTCAATGCTTGATCATCACATGCCGCACACAGGTGTAGTCCTCCAGCCCATACATCGACATGTCCTTGCCATACCCCGAATGCTTCTGCCCGCCATGGGGCATTTCGCTGACCAGCATGAAGTGGGTGTTCACCCAGGTGCAGCCATACTGCAGGCGCGCCGCCAGGCGGTGGGCGCGGCCGGTGTCGCGGGTCCATACCGATGAGGCCAGGCCGTAGTTGGAGTCGTTGGCCCATTCCAGCGCCTGCGCTTCGTCGTTGAAGCGGGTCACCGACACTACCGGGCCGAACACTTCGTTACGCACGATTTCGTCGTCCTGCAGGGCGTCGGCCAGCACTGTCGGCTCGAAGAAGAAACCGTCGCCATCAATCGCCTTGCCACCGGTCACCAGGCGAATGTGTGGCTGGGCAATGGCCCGTTGCACCAGCCCTGCGACCTTGTCACGGTGTTGGGCACTGATCAGTGGCCCCAGTTCGGTGTCCTCGGCTTCCTGCAGGCCCGGTTTGAGGCTGGCCACCGCGGCCCCCAGGCGTTCGACGAAACGCTCGTAGATGCCATCCTGCACGTACAGCCGACAGGCGGCGGTGCAGTCCTGGCCGGCGTTGTAGAAGCCGAAGGTACGGATGCCGTCGATGGCGGCATCGATGTCGGCATCGTCGAACACCAGCACCGGGGCCTTGCCGCCCAGTTCCATGTGCATGCGTTTCACGCTGTCGGCGGTGGCGCTGATGATGTGCGCGCCGGTGGGGATCGAGCCGGTCAGCGACACCATGCGCACCTTGGGGTGGTTGACCAGCGGGTTGCCGACCGTCTGGCCACGGCCGAAGAGGATGTTCAGCACCCCCGGTGGCAGCAGGTCCCGGGCCAGGTCGCCGAGGCGCAGGGCGGTCAGCGGGGTCAGCTCGGAGGGCTTGATCACCACCGTGTTGCCGGCGGCCAGGGCCGGGGCGATCTTCCACGCCAGCATCATCAACGGGTAGTTCCACGGCGCGATCGAGGCCACCACGCCCAGCGGGTCGCGGCGGATCATCGAAGTATGGCCCGGCAGGTACTCGCCAGCTGCCGAGCCGCCCAGGCAGCGCGCCGCACCGGCGAAGTAGCGGAACACGTCGGCAATTGCCGGGATCTCGTCATTCAGCGCGGCGCTCAGCGGCTTGCCGCAGTTCTGCGATTCCAGTCGGGCCAGTTCGTCGCCATGGGCTTCGATAGCGTCAGCCAGTGCCAGCAAGGCTTGCGAGCGTTCCTTGGGGCTGGTTTGCGACCAGCTGTCGAAGGCCTGGTCGGCGGCGCGCACGGCGCTGTCCACCTGGGCCTCGCTGGCTTCGTTGATCTGCGCCAGGGCACTGCCCAGCGCCGGGTTGAGCACCGTCCAGGCCGGGCCTTCGCCAGAGACCAGCTGGCCATTGATCAGCATCTGCGTTTGCATCGGGGACTCCTCCAGGGTCATTTGCCGCTGCCCGCGACGCTTTCGCCGCCACGGGTCAGGTAATAGGCGCCAAGTATCGGCAGCATGGTCACCAGCATCACCAGCATGGCGACCACGTTGGTCACCGGCACGTCGCGCGGGCGGCTGAGCTGGTTGAGCAGCCAGATCGGCAGGGTGCGTTCGTGGCCGGCAGTGAAGGTGGTGACGATGATTTCGTCGAACGACAGGGCAAAGGCCAGCATGCCACCGGCCAGCAGCGCCGAACCGAGGTTGGGCAGGATGATGTAGCGGAAGGTTTGCCAACCGTCGGCACCGAGGTCCATCGAAGCTTCGATCAGGCTCTGCGAAGTGCGCCGCAGGCGGGCGATCACGTTGTTGTAGACGATAACCACACAGAACGTGGCGTGGCCGACCACGATGGTGAACACGCCGGGCTCGATCCCCAGGCTCTTGAACGCCGAGAGCAGGGCGATGCCGGTAATGATGCCAGGCAGGGCAATAGGCAGTATCAGCATCAGCGAAATGCTCTCCTTGCCGAAAAAGCTGCGCCGGTACAGCGCCGCCGAGGCCAGCGTGCCGAGCACCAGGGCGATCAGCGTGGCCAGGCAGGCCACCTGCAGCGACAGCTTTATCGCTTCCAGCACATCGGGCCGGGCAAAGGCCACGGCGAACCACTTCAGGGTAAAGCCCTTGGGCGGGAAGCTGAACGCCGCGTCTTCGGTGTTGAAGGCATACAGGAAGATGATCAGGATCGGGAAGTGCAGGAACAGTAACCCGCCCCAGGCCGCCAGGCGCAGCCCGGTCGAGGCTTTTTCAGAGTGCATCGAAGGCTCCCAGTCGCTTGACGATGGACAGGTACACCGCGATCAGCACGATCGGCACCAGGGTGAACGCGGCGGCCATCGGCATGTTGCCGATCGCCCCTTGCTGGGCATAGACCATGCTGCCGATGAAATAGC
Organism: Pseudomonas sp. PNPG3; assembly: GCF_023093815.1. Classification (NCBI taxonomy): domain Bacteria; kingdom Pseudomonadati; phylum Pseudomonadota; class Gammaproteobacteria; order Pseudomonadales; family Pseudomonadaceae; genus Pseudomonas; species Pseudomonas sp. PNPG3. The sequence continues at coordinate 104,811 of NZ_JALLKV010000017.1, read as the reverse complement.
CGGGCGGGCCGATCAGCTGCGGCACGATGAAGTCGCCCAGGGTCAGCGAGAAGGTGAAGATCGAACCGGCGGCAATGCCCGGGATCGACAGCGGCAGGATCACCTGCACGAAGGTCTGGCCGGGCCTGGCGCCCAAGTCTGCCGAAGCTTGCAGCAGCGACGGCGGCAAGCGTTCCAGCGAGGCCTGGATCGGCAGGATCATGAACGGCAGCCAGATGTACACGAACACCATGAAGCGCCCCAGGTGCGAAGTCGACAGCGTGCTGCCGCCCACGCCCGGGACCGCCAGCACCATTTGCAGCAGGGCATCCAGGTGCAGCTGCTGGACGAACCACTGGGCCACGCCGCCCTTGGCCAGCAGCAAGGTCCAGGCGTAGGTCTTGACGATGTAGCTGGCCCACATCGGCATCATCACTGCGATGTAGAAAAATGCCTTGGTCTTGCCGCTGGTGTAGCGCGCCATGTAGTAGGCGATGGGGAAGGCCAGCACCGCGCTGGCCAGCGACACCGCCAGCGCCATTCCCAGGGTGCGCAGGATGATGTCGAAGTTCGACGGGTTGAACAGCGCGGCGAAATTGCCCAGGGTCAGGTCCGGGGTCACCGCCATGGTGAAGTCGTCGAAGGTATAGAAGCCTTGCCACAGCAGGTTCAGCAGCGAGCCCAGGTAGATCGCGCCGAACCAGGTCAGCGGTGGGATCAGCAGCAGGGCCAGGTACAGGTTGGGGCGCCGGTACAGCAGGTTGGACAGGCCGCGCAGCGTGCTCATGTCAGCGGCCCTCCGTTTCCTGCAGCACCGTCATGGCTTCGCGGGGCCAGTGCGCCTGTACTCGTTGCCCGGGTTGCCAGGCCTGTGCCTGGGCCTGCCAGCGGTCGTTGGCCTGGCTCACCGCCAGCAACTGGCCGCTGTCCAGTTGCAGCTCGTAGCGGGTGGCACTGCCCTGGTACTGGATATCGCGCAGCTGGCCGCTGACCTGGACGTGCTGGCCGGCTGTGGCCGGGTCGCCGAGGCGGATGTGTTCGGGGCGAATGGAGAAGGGCGCCGGGCTGCCATTGAGCAAGGTGGCCAGTTCGCCGCGCACAACGTTGGAGGTGCCGACGAACTCGGCTACGAAGGTGGTGGCCGGCTGCATGTACAGGTTGCGCGGGGTGTCGACCTGCTCGATACGGCCGCGGTTGAACACTGCGACGCGATCGGACATCGACAGCGCCTCGGTCTGGTCGTGGGTGACGAAGATGAAGGTGATGCCCAGCTGGCGCTGCAGCTTTTTCAGCTCGCCCTGCATCTGTTCGCGCAACTTCAGGTCCAGCGCGCCAAGCGGCTCGTCCAGCAGCAGTACTCGTGGCCGATTGACCAGCGCGCGGGCCAGGGCCACGCGCTGGCGCTGGCCACCGGACAACTGCGCCGGCTTGCGCGCGCCGTAGCCGGCCAGGGCCACCATCGCCAGGGCTTCTTCGGCGCGGCTGTGGCGTTCGGCCTTGGCAACGCCTTTTACCTTCAGGCCGTAGGCGATGTTGTCCAGTACGTTCATGTGCGGGAACAGGGCGTAGTCCTGGAATACGGTGTTGACGTCGCGCTGGTAGGGCGGTACGCCCGCAGCCTCGACACCGTGGATGCGGATCGAACCGCTTGTGGGTTGCTCGAAGCCGGCGATCAGGCGCAGGCAGGTGGTCTTGCCCGAGCCAGAGGGGCCGAGCATGGAGAAGAATTCGCCATCGATGATGTCGATGCTGACCTGGTCGACGGCCTTGACCTCGCCGAAGGTGCGGGAAACGTGGGTGAACTGGACGGCTAGGGGCATGCGTGTGCTCCGGACAACTGGCTTACTCCTGTGCCTGCCTCTTCGCGGGTGAACCCGCTCCTACAGGTTCATCACCGCCTGTAAGGGTGGTGCTCTACCTGTGGGAGCGGGTTCACCCGCGAAGAGGCCGGCACAGGCATTCAGGCAACCTCAGCGCCCGCCCATGATCGCAATGTAATCCTGGGTCCAGCGGCTATACGGCACGAACTTGCCGCCCTGGGCCTGCGGGGTTTTCCAGAAGGCGATCTTGTCGAAGTTGTCGAAACCGTTGGTCTTGCAGCCCTCGGCCCCCAGCAGCTCGTTGCCGGTGCAGGCCGCCGGCACCGCCGGCAACGAACCGAACCAGGCCGCCACGTCACCCTGTACTTTCGGCTGCAGCGACCAGTCCATCCATTTGTAGGCACAGTTGGGGTGCTTGGCCTCGCTGTGCAGCATGGTGGTGTCGGCCCAGCCGGTCGCGCCTTCCTTGGGAATGGTCGAGGCCACGGGCTGCTTTTCGGCTTTGAGGCCATTGACCATGTAGCCCCAGGAGCTGGAGGCAACCACGCCTTCGTTCTTCACGTCGCTCATCTGCACCGTGGCGTCATGCCAGTAGCGGTGGATCAGCGGTTGTTGCTGGCGCAGCAGTTCCAGCACGGCCTTGTATTGTGTTTCGCTCAGCTCGTACGGGTCCTGGATGCCCAGTTCCGGTTTGGCCGTCTTCAGGTACAACGCCGCATCGGCGATGTAGATCGGCCCATCGTAGGCCTGCACGCGGCCCTTGTTCGGCTTGCCGTCGGGCAGGTTCTGCGGCTCGAACAGCACACCCCAGGTGGTGGGCGCCTGCTTGAACACGTCGGTGTTGTACAGCAGCACGTTCGGGCCCCATTGGTACGGGGTGCCGTAGACCCGCTTGTCGACCACGTACCAGCCACCGTTCTGCAGCCGTGGGTCGATGTTCTTCCAGTTGGGGATCAAGTCGGTGTTGATCGGCTGTACCCGCTTGCCCGCGATCAGCCGCAGCGAGGCATCTCCCGAGGCGGTGACCAGGTCGTAGCCGCCCTTGGTCATCAGGCTGACCATTTCGTCCGAGGTGGCGGCGGTCTTGACGCTGACCTTGCAGCCGGTTTCCTTCTCGAAGCCGGTCACCCAGTCGTAGGCCTTATCGCTTTCACCGCGCTCGATGTAGCCGGGCCAGGCGACGATGTCCAGGCGGCCCTCGCCGGGCCCCAGGGCCTTGGGCGGTTCGGCAGCCTGCAGGCTGGCGCTGGCCAGCACGGCGCAGGCGGTTGCGCCGAGCAATGCGGTCTTGTGCACTGACATGGTGTTCCCTCTTCTTGGAGATTTTGGTCGGGGCAGTCATCAAGCAAGCCGTGAAGCGAGCGTTATAGGCGTAGTGCGGTTTACGCGCGGTATTGGCGATATCGAGTCTAGTTGGCTTTTTGCCAGCCAATGCAACATCCGGAAGCAAATCCCCCCATGGCGATCGAGCGGGCAGGGCTTAACCTGACGGTTCCCTTGGCCAACGTGGAGACCGTTTGATGAACACCCGGGGATTGCTCGACCAGTTGCTCAAGTCCGGCCAGGACTTGCTCGCCAGCCAGGCCGGCAAGGGCAGCTCTGGCAAGCCAGGCGCCAGTGCCGGCGGCCTTGGCAGCCTGCTTTCCGGTGCCGGTGGTGGTGCCCTGGCAGCGGGTGCCATGGGTTTGCTGCTGGGCAACAAGAAAGCCCGCAAATATGGCGGCAAGGCCCTCACCTATGGCGGCCTGGCCGCGCTCGGTGTGCTGGCCTACAAGGCCTACGGCAACTGGCAGGCGCGCCAGCAGGTGGCCGCCACCGAGCCACAGACCGTCGACCGCCTGCCGCCGGCCCAGGCCGAGCTGCACAGCCAGGCGGTACTGCGGGCGCTGGTGGCGGCGGCCAAGTCCGATGGCCATATCGACGAACGCGAGCGTGCGCTGATCGAGGGTGAATTCACCCGCCTGGACAACGACCGCGAGTTGCAGCACTGGCTGCATGCCGAGCTGAACAAGCCGCTGGATCCGGCCGAAGTGGCCCGTGCCGCGCAAACGCCGGAAATGGCCGCCGAGATGTACCTGGCCAGCGTGATGATGGTCGACCAGGAAAACTTCATGGAGCGCGCCTACCTGGACGAACTGGCCCGCCAGCTGCGCCTGGACCCGGCCCTGCGCCAGGAGCTGGAAAGCCAGGCAAGGCTTGCCGCCGGCCAGTGATGGGGGCTGCGTTGCAGCCCATCGCCGGCAAGCCGGGTCCCACATGGATCACACATGACCTGAGGTCATGCGGTCGAGGTGGGAGCCTGGCTTGCCGGCGATGGGCCGCACAGCGGCCCCAATGGCGTTGGGCACAAATGACCGGTCTGTCGGCAAGGTTACCTGGTCACCCCACATTTCAGCCGCATGAGCACTGGGCGCCTGGGCTATACTTCGGCGATTTTTCCCGCTCGTTGTGAATTCCTGAGGGCTGAATGTGAAGAACTGGACCTTGCGCCAACGGATCCTGGCAAGTTTCGCCGTGATCATCGCCATCATGCTGCTGATGATCGTGGCCGCCTACTCGCGGTTGGTGACCATCGCATCCGCCGAACAGGCAGTGGGGACCGACAGCATTCCCGGCCTCTACTACAGCTCGATGATCCGCAGTGCCTGGGTCGACGGTTACGTGGCTAGCCAGCAGTTGGTAGGCCTGTCCAACCAGCGTGAATTCACCTCGGCCGATGCGGAACTGTTCAAGAGCTTCCAGGACCGCCTGAAAGAGCACATGGCCAGCTACCAGGGCACCATTCAGGATGATGACGACCAGGCGCGGTTCGATGCCTTCATCCAGATGGAGGTTGCCTACCTCAAGATCATCGAGCAGGTGCTGGAAGCCTACCGAAAGCACGACTATGCCGAAGCCCAGCGGTTGATCACCGATGTGCTGACCCCGGCCTGGGTGGACGGCCGCAAGCTTCTGAACGAAGTGATCGAGCACAACCGTGCCGCTGCTGACGCCGACACCAACGAGATTGTCGGTGCCGTGAGCACCGCCAAGGGCAGCATGATGGTTTCGCTGCTGCTGGCGATCATCGCCGCCGGTATCTGCGGCCTGTTGCTGATGCGCGCCATCACCGCGCCCATGCAACGCATTGTCCATGCCCTCGACAAACTGCGCTCCGGCGACCTGAGCATGCGCCTGAGCCTGGACCGCAAGGACGAGTTCGGCGCCATCGAAAGCGGCTTCAACGAAATGGCCGAGGCCCTGGCCAACCTGGTGGCCCAAGCCCAGCGTTCGTCGGTGCAGGTGACCACCTCGGTGACCGAAATTGCCGCAACCTCCAAGCAACAGCAGGCCACCGCCACCGAAACGGCTGCCACCACCACCGAAATCGGCGCCACCTCGCGGGAAATCGCCGCCACCTCGCGTGACCTGGTGCGTACCATGACCGAAGTCACCTCGGCCGCCGACCAGGCCTCCAGCCTGGCCGGCTCCGGCCAACAGGGCCTGGCACGCATGGAAGAAACCATGCACCAGGTGATGGGCGCCGCCGACCTGGTCAACGCCAAGCTGGGCATCCTCAACGAAAAGGCCAGCAACATCACCCAGATGGTGGTGACCATCGTCAAGGTTGCCGACCAGACCAACTTGCTGTCGCTCAATGCTGCCATCGAAGCGGAAAAGGCCGGCGAGTACGGCCGCGGCTTTGCCGTGGTGGCCACCGAAGTGCGCCGCCTGGCCGACCAGACCGCCGTTGCCACCTACGACATCGAGCAGATGGTGCGCGAGATCCAGTCGGCGGTGTCGGCCGGGGTCATGGGCATGGACAAGTTTTCCGAAGAAGTGCGCCGCGGCATGTTCGAGGTGCAGCAGGTGGGCGAACAGCTCAGCCAGATCATCCACCAGGTGCAGGCTCTGGCGCCGCGCGTGCTTATGGTCAACGAAGGCATGCAGGCCCAGGCCACCGGTGCCGAGCAGATCAACCAGGCGCTGGCCCAGCTCAGCGATGCCAGCACCCAGACAGTCGAGTCGCTGCGCCAGGCCAGTTTCGCCATCGATGAGCTGAGCCAGGTGGCCGCAGGCCTGCGTGGCGGCGTATCGCGCTTCAAAGTCTGACCGCGATGAACGACTTGCAACCGCGCGCCGCGCGGACGGGCAACGCCAAGGGGGCGTTGTACCTGCAGTTTCGCATTCGGGAGCAACGCTTTGCCCTGAGCGTGCACGAGGTGATCGAGGTGCTGCCGCGCCAGCCGTTGAAACCGATCGCCAAGGCACCTGCCTGGGTCGCAGGTATCCTTGCGCACCGAGGCCTGTTGGTACCAGTGGTCGACCTGGCGGCATTGAGCTTCGGCCAACCGGCAGCGCAGCGCACCAGTACCCGCCTGGTTCTGGTGCACTACCGAGTCGGCCTGCAGCTTGGCCTGATACTGGAGCAGGCCACCGAAACCCTGCGTTGCCACCCCGACGAGTTCCAGCCGTATGGCGTGGACAGCGGCGAGGCCCCGTATCTGGGCCCGGTGCGTCAGGATGAGCAGGGCTTGTTGCAGCGCATCGAAGTCAACGACCTGCTCCCCGATGCCGTGCACGAGTTGCTGTATGCGGGTGATCCGACAGGGATGCCGACATGAACGAACAGCATTTTTTCCGCTATTTGCGCGAGCGCATTGGCCTGGACGTGGAGTCGGTGGGCTCGCCCATGGTCGAGCGTGCGCTGCGCCAGCGTTGCGTGGCCGTGGACGCCGCGGACCTGGATGATTACTGGCTGCATCTGCAGCAGTCGACGGATGAGCAACAGGCGCTGATCGAAGCGGTCATCGTCCCGGAAACCTGGTTCTTCCGTTACCCCGAATCCTTCACCGCCTTGGCCAGCCTGGCGCACAAGCGCCTGGCCGAGCTGGCCGGGGCGCGCCCGCTGCGCTTGCTCAGCCTGCCTTGCTCGACCGGCGAGGAGCCCTATTCGCTGGCCATGGCCTTGCTCGATGCCGGTATCGCGCCGGGGGCGTTCATGATCGACGGCATGGACATCAGCCCCAGTTCCGTGGCCAAGGCCGGGCAGGCCGTGTACGGGCGCAATGCCTTCCGTGGCAGTAACCTGGGCTTTCGCGAGCGTTACTTCGATGCGCTCGACGAAGGCCACCTCCTGCATGAGCGGGTGCGTGACCAAGTCAGCCTGCAGGTGGGCAACGTACTCGACCCGGCGCTGGCCAGCCGCGATGGCCTGTACGACTTCGTGTTCTGCCGCAACCTGCTGATCTATTTCGACGTGCCGACCCAGCAACGGGTGTTCGAAGTGCTCAAGCGCTTGCTGCATCCACAAGGCGTGCTGTTCATCGGCCCCGCCGAAGGCAGCTTGCTGGCGCGGTTGGGCATGCGCCCGCTGGGGATTGCCCAGTCGTTCGCCTACGTGCGCCAGGAGGGCGGTAGCGCTGCGCTGGCTACGCCCCCGGTCCAGCCCTTGCGGCGCACGTCGCCAGCACCTGCCAAGCCAGGCTCTCCGTTACCGAGCGCAGCGTTGCCGCGCCCATTGCGGGTGCTCCCCTTTGCCGCCAAGCCAGCACCGGCGCGCGAGCACAAACGCGAGGATGCAACTGAGTTGCTGGCCAGCATTGCCCGGCTTGCCAACGCCGGTGCCAGCGAGCAGGCCCGTGCCGAATGCCAGCGCTACCTGGGCCAGTTCGCGCCTTCGGCGCAGGTTTACTACTGGCTGGGGCTGCTCAGCGACACCGAAGGCGATGCGCAGCAGGCTCTGACCCACTATCGCAAAGCCCTGTACCTGGAACCGCAGCACTCCGAGGCGCTGGTACACCTGGCTGCCTTGCTGGCAGCCCAGGGTGACCTGGCCGGTGCCCGGCGCCTGCAGGAGCGCGCCGCGCGGGTTGGCCGGGAGTCTGAACGATGAAGGAATCCGCGATGCAATTGCTCGCCGAGGCTGACACGCACGTCGATGACTGCTGGAACCGTATTGGCGTGCACGGCGACAAGCAGTGCCCATTGCTGGAGCGTCATGTTCACTGTCGCAACTGCGAGGTATATGCCGCAGCGGCCACACGCCTGCTCGACCGCTACGCACTTATGCAGGACCACCAGGCAGCCGTGGCTGCGCCGGTGGAGGAAAACACCGGCCGCTCCATGCTGCTGTTCCGCCTTGGCGAAGAATGGCTGGCGCTGCCCACCGCCTGCCTGGCCGAAATTGCCCCGCTGCAGGCGGTGCATTCGCTGCCGCACCAGCGCTCGCGGGTGCTGCAGGGGGTGGCCAACGTACGTGGTGCGCTGGTGCCGTGCCTGTCACTGGCTGACTTGCTGGGTGTGCAGGCCAGCGCTGCCGAGCAACGTGGCGGCCGGGCGATGCCACGCATGCTGATCCTGGCCGCGGAGGGCGGGCCGGTGGTGATGGCGGTCGAGGAAATCGACGGCATTCACCGGCTCGACCCGCTGCTGCTGAACAGCGGGCAGGACGCCTCCCACTTCACCGCAGCGGTCCTGCAATGGCGTGGCCGCAGCGTGCGGGTGCTGGACGATCAACATTTACTGTCTGCCGTGCAGCGGAGCCTGTCATGACCCCAGAGCAAATGCGCGACGCATCGTTGCTCGAACTGTTCAGCCTGGAGGCCGAGGCGCAGACCCAGGTGCTCAGTGCCGGCCTGATGGCGCTGGAGCGTAATCCCACGCAGGCCGACCAGCTCGAGGCTTGCATGCGCGCGGCCCACTCGCTGAAGGGCGCGGCGCGGATCGTCGGAGTGGACGCTGGCGTCAGTGTCGCCCATGTCATGGAGGACTGCCTGGTGGCAGCCCAGGAGGGTCGCCTGCGGCTGAGCGCCGAGCATATCGATGCCCTGTTGCAGGGCACCGACCTGTTGATGCGCATCGCCACGCCTGGCGATGCCGGGGCGCAGGCGACCCTGCCGGTGTTCCTTGCGCAAATGGCCAACCTGCTCGACCCGGGGGCGGCAGCCTTGCCCCCCGCGCCGCCAGCCGTGCCAGCGCTGCCGGAAGCGCCGGCGCAAACCGTGCAAGCCAAACCGTTGCCGCTGCCCGTCGAACCCTTGGAGCCTGAGCCCGAGCTGGCCCCGCGTCGCAAGGCCGGCAAGCGCACCGGCGAAGGTACGGAGCGGGTGCTGCGGGTCACCGCCGATCGCCTCAACAGCCTGCTCGACCTGTCCAGCAAGTCGCTGGTGGAAACCCAGCGGCTCAAGCCTTACCTGGCCACCCTGCAGCGCCTCAAGCGCATGCACGGCCAGGGCATGCAAGCGCTTGATGGCCTGCGCATGCAACTGGAGGACAGTGGCCAGAGCAGCGAGGTGCTCGAGGCCCTGGCACAGACCCAGCGCCTGCTGGCGGAAACCCAGCAGATCCTGCAGCAGCAGGCTGCCGACCTGGACGAGTTCGGCTGGCAGGCCAGCCAGCGCGCACAATTGCTTTACGACACCGCGCTGGCCTGCCGGATGCGGCCGTTTGCCGATGTGCTGACCGGCCAGAACCGCATGGTGCGCGACCTTGGCCGTTCGCTGGGCAAGCCGGTGCGGCTGCTGGTGGAAGGGGAGAAGACCCAGGTCGACCGTGATGTGCTGGAAAAGCTCGAGGCACCGTTGACCCACCTGTTGCGCAACGCGGTCGACCACGGCATCGAGCTGCCCGAGCGGCGCCTGCTGGCGGGCAAGGCGGAGGAGGGCGTGATCCGCCTGCGGGCCTCGCATCAGGCCGGTATGCTCAGCCTGGAACTGATTGACGACGGTGCCGGCATCGACCTCGAACGCCTGCGCAGCAGCATTGTCGAGCGCGCCCTGTCGCCCGCTGACACGGTGGCGCGCATGAGCGAGGAAGAGTTGCTGACATTCCTGTTCCTGCCCGGTTTCAGCCTGCGCGACAAAGTCACCGAGGTGTCTGGGCGCGGTGTCGGCCTGGATGCGGTGCAGCACATGATCCGGGAGCTGCGCGGTTCGATAGAGCTGACCCAGCTGGCCGGGCAGGGCTGCCGTTTCCATTTGCAGGTGCCACTGACCTTGTCGGTTGTGCGCAGCCTGGTGGTCGAGGTGGGTGGCGAGGCCTATGCCTTCCCGCTCGCTCATATCGAACGCACGCTCGAAGTAAGTGCCGAAGAGATCGTGCAGATCGAGGGGCGCCAGCATTTCTGGCACGAAGGCCGGCACATAGGCCTGGTCGCGGCCAGCCAACTGCTCAATCGCCCGGCCGGGCAAACGCAGGAGAGCAACCTGCGCGTGGTGGTGATCCGCGAGCGCGAGCAGCTGTACGGGGTAGCCGTGGAGCGACTGATGGGCGAGCGGGTGCTGGTGGTGATGCCGCTCGACCCACGGCTGGGCAAGGTGCAGGACATCTCTTCCGGCGCCCTGCTCGACGACGGCTCGGTGGTGCTGATCGTCGATGTGGAGGACCTGCTGCGTTCGGTGGAGAAGCTGCTCAGCACTGGCAGCCTGGAACGCATTGACCGCGGCAGCAGCGGCACCCGTGGCGTGGCGCGCCAGCGCATCCTGGTGGTCGATGATTCGCTGACCGTGCGTGAACTGCAGCGCAAGCTGCTCGGCAACCGTGGCTACGACGTGGCCGTTGCGGTGGATGGCATGGACGGCTGGAATGCCTTGCGTGGCGAGGACTTCGACCTGCTGATCACCGACATCGACATGCCACGCATGGACGGCATCGAGCTGGTCACCCTGGTACGCCGCGACCAGCGCCTGCAATCGCTGCCGGTGATGGTGGTGTCCTACAAGGACCGTGAGGAAGACCGACGGCGGGGCCTGGATGCCGGCGCCGACTACTATTTGGCAAAGGCCAGTTTCCATGACGATGCGTTGCTGGATGCTGTGGTTGAGCTGATCGGAGGTGCTCAGGGATGAAGATCGCCATCGTCAACGACATGCCCATGGCCGTCGAGGCGCTGCGCCGGGCGGTTGCCCTCGAACCGGCGCACCAGGTGGTGTGGGTGGCCAGTAATGGCGCCGAGGCGGTGCAGCGCTGCACCGAGCAGCAGCCAGACCTGATCCTCATGGACCTGATCATGCCGGTCATGGATGGCGTCGAGGCCACCAGGCGGATCATGGCCGAAACCCCTTGCGCCATCGTCATCGTCACGGTCGATCGCAAGCAGAACGTGCACCGGGTATTCGAGGCCATGGGCCACGGCGCCCTCGACGTGGTCGACACGCCGGCGCTGGGGGCGGGCGATCCGCGTGAAGCGGCAGCGCCACTGCTGCGCAAGATCCTCAACATAAGCTGGTTGATTGGTCAGCAGCGCGCACCGGCCGCACGCCCGGTCGCCGCACCCGTGCGGGCGGCGTCACAGCACCGCGGGCTGGTCGCGATCGGTTCGTCCGCTGGCGGCCCGGCGGCCCTCGAAGTACTGCTCAAGGGCCTGCCGGCGGCGTTTCCGGCGGCCATCGTGCTGGTCCAGCATGTGGACCAGGTATTTGCCGCGGGCATGGCAGAATGGCTCAGCAGCGCCGCCGGCTTGCCGGTGCGCCTGGCCCGTGAGGGCGAGCCACCACAGCCGGGGCAGGTATTGCTGGCCGGCACCAATCACCACATCCGCCTGCTACAGAACGGCCAACTGGCCTACACTGCCGAACCTGTCAATGAAATCTACCGGCCCTCGATCGATGTGTTCTTCGAGAGTGTGGCGCGCTATTGGACCGGCGATGCGGTGGGTGTGTTGCTTACCGGCATGGGCCGCGATGGTGCCCAGGGCCTGAAGCTGATGCGCCAGCAGGGTTTCCTGACCATTGCCCAGGACCAGGCCAGCAGCGCGGTATACGGGATGCCCAAGGCCGCTGCGGCCATCGATGCCGCAGTGGAGATCCGCCCGCTGGAACGCATAGCCGGGCGCTTGATGGAATTTTTCGCAAAATGACGAAGTGTATTGAATCACGCCGCCAGGCCGGCAGTGATCGGGTGAACAGGTATGAATGATTTACCGATCGAAGGTTTCACGACCCCCAACGAGAACTCGGCGATGGTGCTGCTGGTCGACGACCAGGCCATGATCGGCGAGGCGGTGCGGCGTGGCCTGGCCAACGAAGAGAACATCGACTTCCACTTCTGCGCCGATCCGCACCAGGCAGTGGCCCAGGCCGTGCGAATCAAGCCTACGGTGATCCTCCAGGACCTGATCATGCCTGGCCTGGACGGGCTGACCCTGGTGCGTGAATACCGCAACAACCCGGCGACCCAGGATATCCCGATCATCGTCCTGTCGACCAAGGAGGACCCGCTGGTCAAGAGCGCAGCCTTTGCTGCCGGGGCCAACGATTACCTGGTCAAGTTGCCGGATACCATCGAGCTGGTGGCGCGCATCCGCTATCACTCGCGTTCCTACCTTACCCTGTTGCAGCGCGACGAGGCCTACCGTGCTTTGCGCGTCAGCCAGCAGCAACTGCTCGATACCAACCTGATGCTGCAGCGGCTGATGAACTCCGATGGCCTGACCGGGTTGTCCAACCGCCGCCATTTCGACGAGTACCTGGAACTGGAATGGCGCCGGGCCATGCGTGAGCAGCAGCAGTTGTCGCTGCTGATGATCGACGTGGATTACTTCAAGGCCTACAACGACAGCTTTGGCCACCTGGCCGGTGACGAGGCCTTGCGCCAGGTGGCCGAGGCGATCCGCGGCTCGTGCTCGCGGCCGACCGACCTGCCGGCGCGCTATGGCGGCGAGGAATTCGTCCTGGTATTGCCCAACACCTCGCCGGGTGGGGCACGCCTGGTGGCCGAGAAGCTGCGCCAGACCGTGCTCGGCCTGGGCATCCCGCACACCGCGCCGGTGCCCGACTCGTATCTGACCGTGAGCATTGGCCTTGCCACCCAGACTCCGTCCATCGGCAGCCATAGCCGGCAACTGATCTCGGCTGCGGACAAAGGCCTGTACCAGGCCAAGAATGGCGGGCGCAACCAGGTTGGCATCGCCTGACAGGGCCTGCACGGTAATTGCGGCCATTCGGCGCCCGGCGGGTCTGCCGCCCTGCGGCGGACTCGGTTATACTCGCAGGCTTTTCACCGAATTCGTGCGAGTAGCCAGCCCATGGAAATCCAACCGATCCTGAACACCATCAAGGACCTCACCGAGCGTTCCCAGTCCATTCGGGGGTATCTTTGACTACGATCACAAGCATGACCGCCTGATCGAAGTCAACCGCGAGCTGGAAGACCCCAACGTCTGGAACAAGCCCGAGTACGCCCAGGCCCTGGGCCGCGAGCGTGCCATGCTGGCACAGGTTGTCGAGACCCTGGACAAGCTGTCCGGCGGCCTGGCGGACTGCCAGGACCTGCTCGACATGGCCGTCGAGGAAAATGACGAAGGCGCCGTCGGCGACGTCGTGACCGAGCTGGAAGGCCTGGAAGAAAAACTGGCCCAACTCGAGTTCCGTCGCATGTTCAGCGGCGAAATGGACATGAACAACGCCTACCTGGATATCCAGGCCGGCTCCGGTGGTACCGAGGCGCAGGACTGGGCCAACATCCTGCTGCGCATGTACCTGCGCTGGGCCGACAAGCGTGGTTTCGATGCCACCATCATCGAGCTTTCCGAAGGTGAAGTCGCCGGCATCAAGGGCGCCACCGTGCATATCAAGGGCGAGTATGCCTTCGGCTGGCTGCGCACCGAGATCGGCGTGCATCGCCTGGTGCGCAAGAGCCCGTTCGACTCCGGTGCCCGTCGCCACACCTCGTTCTCGGCGGTGTTCGTGTCGCCCGAGATCGACGACAAGGTCGAGATCGAGATCAACCCGGCCGACCTGCGTATCGACACCTATCGTTCCTCCGGTGCCGGTGGTCAGCACGTGAACACCACCGACTCGGCGGTGCGTATTACCCACGTACCGACCAACACCGTGGTGGCCTGCCAGAACGAACGCTCCCAGCACGCCAACAAGGACACCGCCATGAAAATGCTGCGGGCCAAGTTGTACGAGCTGGAAATGCAGAAGCGCAACGCTGCCTCGCAGGCGCTGGAAGATAGCAAGTCGGACATCGGCTGGGGTCACCAGATCCGCTCCTACGTGCTGGATGACTCGCGTATCAAGGACCTGCGTACCGGTGTAGAGCGCAGCGACTGCCAGAAGGTATTGGACGGCGACCTCGACCAGTACCTGGAAGCGAGCCTCAAGCAAGGGCTGTAAATCGCACACAACCGCCGCGGTACCTGGCATGGGCCGGTACCGCGTGCCCTGCCCGAAAGGGGCACCGAACACCTGATGGAAAGAATGACGAAATGAGCGACCTCAAGACCGAAGCGCAAGACCTGCAACAGGAAGAAAACGCCCTGATCGCCCTGCGCAAGGAAAAGCTTGCCGCCGAGCGCGCCAAGGGCAATGCCTTCCCCAATGACTTCCGTCGCGACAGCTACTGCAACGACCTGCAGAAGCAGTATGCGGACAAGACCAAGGAAGAACTGGAAGCTGCAGCGATTCCGGTCAAGGTTGCCGGCCGCATCATGCTCAACCGCGGCTCGTTCATGGTCATTCAGGACATGACCGGCCGTATCCAGGTCTACGTCAACCGCAAGACCCTGCCGGAAGAAACCCTGGCCGCGGTCAAGACCTGGGACCTGGGCGACATCATCAGCGCCGAAGGTACCCTGGCCCGTTCCGGCAAGGGCGACCTGTACGTCGAAATGACCAACGTGCGCCTGCTGACCAAGTCGCTGCGCCCGCTGCCCGACAAGCACCACGGCCTGACCGACACCGAGCAGCGCTACCGCCAGCGTTACGTCGACCTGATGGTCAATGAAGAAACCCGCCACACCTTCCGTGTGCGTTCGCAGGTGATCTCGCACATCCGCAAGTTCCTCATCGAGCGCGACTTCCTCGAAGTCGAGACGCCGATGCTGCAAACCATCCCGGGCGGTGCCGCGGCCAAGCCGTTCGAAACCCACCACAACGCCCTGGACATGGCCATGTTCCTGCGCATCGCGCCGGAGCTGTACCTCAAGCGCCTGGTGGTTGGTGGCTTCGAGAAGGTGTTCGAGATCAACCGCAACTTCCGTAACGAAGGCGTTTCGACTCGTCACAACCCTGAATTCACCATGCTCGAGTTCTACCAGGCCTACGCCGACTATCGCGACAACATGGACCTCACCGAGGAACTGTTCCGCGAGCTGGCGCAGCTGGTACTTGGCACTACCGACGTGCCGTATGGCGACAAGGTGTTCCACTTCGGCGAGCCGTTCGCCCGCCTGTCGGTATTCGACTCGATCCTCAAGTACAACCCGGAGCTGACCGCTGCCGACCTGCAGGACGTCGACCGCGCCCGCGACATCGCCAAAAAGGCCGGTGCCAAGGTGCTGGGCCACGAGGGCCTGGGCAAGCTGCAGGTGATGATTTTCGAAGAGCTGGTCGAGCACAAGCTGGAGCAGCCGCACTTCATCACCGAGTACCCGTTCGAAGTATCGCCGCTGGCCCGTCGCAACGACGACAACCCGGCTGTTACCGACCGTTTCGAACTGTTCATCGGTGGCCGCGAGATCGCCAACGCCTACTCCGAGCTCAACGATGCCGAAGACCAGGCCGAGCGCTTCCTGGCCCAGGTGGCCGAGAAGGACGCCGGTGACGACGAAGCCATGCACTACGACGCCGACTTCGTTCGCGCACTGGAGTACGGCATGCCGCCGACTGCAGGTGAAGGTATCGGTATCGACCGCCTGGTGATGCTGCTGACCAACTCGCCGTCGATCCGCGACGTGATCCTGTTCCCGCACATGCGTCCGCAGGCCTGAGTGAATTGAATGAGCCGCCTTTCGAGGCGGCTTTTTCTTGCCTGAAGCTTTATGTTGTCAGTACCGGCCTCTTCGCGGCTAAAGCCGCTCCCACAGGGATCCCACTACCCTCAGGCTGGTGCGGTCCCTGTGGGAGCGGCTTTAGCCGCGAAGAGGCCGGCACTGACGAAACACTGTCCATGAGGTACCCCCCGTGACACCCGCAATGCCTCAACAGGGCGCCGCCGGCATCGCCACCGCCGTCGCCGAAAGCGTGCAATACCAAGGCCGCAAGACTGCCCGGCAGGGCAGCGAGCAGCGCCGCCAACTGATCCTCGACGCCGCCATGCGCATTGTCGTGCGCGATGGCGTACGCGGTGTGCGCCATCGCGCCGTCGCCGCCGAGGCCGGTGTGCCACTGTCGGCCACCACCTACTACTTCAAGGATATCGAGGACCTGCTGACCGATACCTTCGCCCAGTACGTCGAGCGCAGCGCCGCCTACATGGCCAAGCTGTGGGCCAATACCGAGGTGGTGTTGCGCCAGTTGCTGGCCCAGGGTGACGGCAGCCCGCAGGCGCGGGCGCGGTTGGCTGACGAGGTAGCACGCATGACTGCCGACTACGTGCAGCGACAACTGCTGAATCGCCGCGATTTCCTGATGGCCGAGCAGGCCTTCCGCCAGGAGGCGCTGCTGTGCCCGCGCCTGGCTCAACTGGTGTGCGCCCATGACCAGATCCTGCTGCATGGCACCCGCCAATTGCTGCAGGTGGTGGGCTCGCAGCAACCGGAACAGGACGCCCAAATGTTGACGGCGATTATCGAGCAGATGGAATATCAGGGCCTGCTCAAGGATGCGAACGCGCAAGCCGATGGGCAGATGCTCGCTATGCTTAGCCGATACCTGCAGCTGGTGCTGGCATCGGCCTGAGCCGAGACCGACTTTTCAAGGAGAACCTGATGAAAGCCTGGCGTGTGGTGTTGTTGACTTTGTCATTCCTGCTGCTGGGCGGTTGTCTGGTGACCTTCCACGAGCCGTTGCCGAGCAACCAGGCGGCGCCCAAGGCCCTGCTGGGCAAGTGGAGCAGCAAGGACGCCTGGGGCGAGCCGCTGAAGCTGGTGATCAGCCGTAGCGGCGGTGATGCCTACAAGGCGGTGGCCACGGCCAAGGGCAAGGCCCCTGAGGAATACGTGTTCACCGTGTCGCGCCACGGTAACCGCTGGTACCTGTCGGCTGGCGTGCCGAAGCGCCTGGGTGGCAACTTCCTGATCGGCGGTTTCGATATCGTCGATGGCAAGGAACTGGTGGTCTACAACCTGGATGTCGAGCAGGTGCAGCAGGCGGTGGACAAGAAGGAGCTGACCGGGCGCAGCACCGAAGTGCCGGAAGACAACGGCGACGGCGTGCTGATCGACAGCCCGTCGGCGCGGGTGCTGGCGTACCTGGACGACCCGGCCAACTCCGACCTGTTCGTTGAAGTGGCACGGTTCCAGCGCTCCGGCAAATGACCGTGCTGGCTTCTTCGCGGCTAAAGCCGCTCCCACAGGGACCGCACCGGTTTCGAGCCTGATGCAGTACCTGTGGGAGCGGCTTTAGCCGCGAAGAGGCCGGTACAGGTTTCTTGTACTAGAAAGGAGTCCCCGGTGGACGAATACCAGCAAACCATCCGTGCCCTGTCCGACCGCATCGTTGCGGCGCAGACCCCGATCCGGGTTCTGGACGCGGTGAAGTGGGACGACAACATCCGCCAGGGGTTCCTCAAGGCCAAGGGCAAGGAGCCGCCGGCTGTCGACCGTGCCTACTACCAGTCGCGCCCGCTGGCGTTCGATTCCAGCGCGGTAAAGGCCGAGTTTCAGGGCATCGAGCGCGACATCATTCGCCAGCTCGGCCAGTTCAACCCGGTCGGGCAGATCATGAAGCGCATGTGCCGCGAATACCGCATGGTGGTGCGCATGCTCGAAGCGCGTGGCACCGAGGATTTCGGGCTGATCTCCCAGGAACTGTACGGCGCTGCCTCGGATGCCTTCCACGCTGGTGATCCGACCTTGGCCGACCTTGGCCTGATGCTGTCGGACTACCTGAACAACATCGATGGCCGTGGCGACCTCAAGGACGAGCCGAAGAACCTCACTGCCAAGGAAGCCGTGGAAATCCTCCAGCACCGGTTGAACAAGGTATTCGGCGAGGCCGAGGAGACCATCCGTGTGTTCGAGTCCGACGGTATCGTCGCCGATGCCGCGGCCGGGGCCGACTACATCAAGGTGCGTGCCGACGCCATGTTCAACTCCCGTGACGTGCGCGCCCTGGAGGTGCACGAAGGGCTGGTGCATGTCGGCACCACGCTCAACGGCCTGAACCAGCCGATCTGTACCTTCCTGGCCAAGGGCCCGCCCTCGTCGACGGTCACCCAGGAAGGCCTGGCCATCCTCATGGAGGTGATCGCCTTCGCCTCCTACCCCAGCCGCCTGCGCAAGCTCACCAACCGCACCCGCGCCATCCACATGGTCGAGGAGGGTGCCGATTTCATGCAGATCTACAACTTCTTCCGCGAGCAGGGGTTCGAGATGGCGCAGAGCTACAGCAACGCCAGCCGTGTGTTCCGCGGGTCGGTGCCCAATGGCCTGCCATTTACCAAGGACTTGTCCTACCTCAAAGGCTTCATCATGGTTTACAACTACATTCAGTTGGCCGTGAAGAAGGGCAAGCTCGAACAGATCCCGTTGCTGTTCTGTGGCAAGACCACCCTGGAAGACATGCGTACCCTGCGACAGCTGGTCGAGGAAGGCCTGGTCGAGCCGCCCAAGTATCTGCCCGAGCAGTTCCGCGACCTCAATGCGCTGTCGGCCTGGATGTGCTTCTCCAACTTCCTCAACCACCTGAGCCTGGACCGTATTGAAGCCGATTACGCGAACATTCTCTGAGTGCTGCCGCCTGCTGGCCCTGGGTTTGATCCTGCTGGGCCTGGGCGGTTGCAGCAGCTTGCTGTTCTATCCCGAGCGCGGCCAGCCGTTCACGCCCGAGCGGGCCAGGCTCGAGTACCGCGATGTCACCTTGATCACTGCTGATGGCATCCGCCTGCACGGCTGGTGGTTGCCGGCCAAGGCCGGGGTGGAGGTCAAGGGCACGGTGCTGCACCTGCATGGCAATGGCGGCAACCTGCCTGGGCACCTGGGCGGCAGCTACTGGCTGCCGGAGCAGGGCTACCAGGTGTTGATGATCGATTACCGCGGCTATGGCCTGTCCCAGGGCGAGCCGAGCCTGCCCGAGGTGTACCAGGACATCGCCGCGGCCATGGCCTGGCTGGAGCAGGCGCCCGAAGTCAAGGGCAAGCCGCTGGTGCTGCTGGGGCAGAGCCTTGGCGGGGCCATGGCCATTCACTACCTGGCGGCCCACCCGGAGCAGCGCCAGCGTTTCAGTGCTTTGGTATTCGACGGTGTGCCGGCCAGTTACCGTGCGGTCGGGCGCTTTGCCCTCAGCACCTCGTGGATGACCTGGCCGCTGCAGGTGCCGCTGTCGTGGCTGGTGCCGGACGGTGACAGCGCGATCCGCTCGATCGAGCAGCTGAGCAGCCCGCCCAAGCTGTTCTTCCACAGCATCGACGATACCCTGGTGCCGATGGACAACGGAATCCGCCTGTACCAGCACGCGCCAGCGCCGCGGGTGCTGCAACTGACCCGTGGTGGCCACGTGCAGACCTTCGCCGACCCGACCTGGCGCCAGGTGATGCTGCGTTTCCTCGACGACCCCAGCCATTTCAACGGCCTGCGGCGGCTGGCCGAAGTGCCCAATTACCCTGACGAGAAGAACAAGCAATGAGTGAAGAACGCAACGCCATCCCGCTGATCCTGACCGGTGTCGGCAGCATCATCGTGACGGTGGGGGCCTTGTGGTACTACGGTTACCTGCATTTCGCCAAGCCCGAAGATGCCCTGTTGCTGCAGGACTTCACCATGCTCAAGACCATCCCCGGCGAGGACTACAAGGTCTCGCTGGACCCGGCGCCACAAATGGCCCAGTGCGTCGACGGCGTGTTGGTGCTGTTCGATACCCAGCAGAAAGGCCTGACAGGGGTGCTGGTGGACAACCGCAAGCGTGCTGTGCGTTGCATGGGCGAGGAAACGCCGCAGCAGGTGCAGTGAGCCATTATCTCTGCTGCCTGTGCTGGCCCTTTCGCGGCTAAAGCCGCTCCTACAGGGACCGCGCCAGTCCCTGTGGGAGCGGCTTCAGCCGCGAAAGGGTCGGAACAGGCAAAAGAAAGCCCCGCTTCGATCGCGGGGCTTGTCAGTTCAGCTAGCCAGCCTTACCGCTGTACCTGGCTCACAGAGCGAGGTGCCACCGGCTGGTTGTCGTTGGAGATGGTCACCTCCACCCGGCGGTTCTGCGCACGCCCCGAATTGCTCGAGTTGTCCGCTACCGGGTACTCCTTGCCATAGCCCTGGGCGACGATGCGGGCCGGGTCGACGCCGGCACGTACCAGTGCCATGCGTACGCTGTTGGCGCGGCGCTCTGACAGGCCCTGGTTGTAGTTGGCCGAGCCGACGCTGTCGGTGTAACCCTCGACGATCACCTTGCGTTCCGGGTTTTCCTGGAGGAATTGCGCCAGCTTGGTGACGTTCGGGTAGGCGTTGCTCTTGAGTTCGGCCTTGTTGAAGTCGAACAGCACGTCTCCGAAGGTGACCAGCGTGCCGCGGTCGGTCTGCTTGGCGTTGAGGCTGTCCTGCAGCTTGGCGATCTGTGCGTCGCGTGCGTCAAGCTTGGCCTGGGCGCGCTGGGCCGAAGCGTTTTTCAGTTCGCTTTCGGCAGTGCGCAGGGCGATGGTCTGCTTGGCCACTTCGACGCGCTGGTTGGTCAGGTAGGCCAATTGGTCGACCTTCTTCTCGTCTTCACGGTCCATGTAGGCCTTGTCGGCCTTGTTCAGCCAGTCCTGGGCGTCCTTGGTCTCCAGCGCCGCAACCTTGCTCGATTGCGGGTCGCTCTGCAGCGAGGAGAAGTTGGTGCGGGCCGATTCGAGGTTGGCGTTAGGGTCGTGCGAGCAGGCGGCAAGGCCGACGCTCAGGGCCAGCAGGGCGGGAATCATGACGTAGTTGCGCATAGTGTTCATCCTTTGATCGTGTGCGAAGACCGAGGTGGGCAGGGCAGGGCTCACTGAGCGCTGCGCAGGCCTTCCTCACGTACGTCCTGAACGCCCTGGCGGGCATCCTGCACGGCCTTCTGGGCCTTGGCCGCCTGGGCCTTGCGTTCGGCGAGGCGGGCGTCCCATTCGGCCTGTTCGGCCAGGCGCCTGGCGTCGTCGTACTTCTTGTCATGCATGGCGATCTCGGCCTGCTTGAACTTGTCCTGGGCCGCTTTCATTTCCACGGCGGCGAACTCGGTGCCGCCAGCGCTGACGGCCGAGTTCACGGCGGACTGGGTGACTGCATACTGCTCGGTGGGCGGGTTGCCCGCACAGCCGGCCAGGACCAGGCTGCTGCCCAAGGCCAGCGCTGCCAGCTTGAACCCGCGCACATGAGTGGATGAGGGTTTGTAGATGCGGGTGTTCTTGGTGGTCAGTTCCATTGGATCACTCCTGTTTACGACGTTGTCCGTAGCAGTCCATCGCTCGTTCCCTGACACGTGCACGCGCTTCAGCTCAACGGTGCACAACGGCAGGTGTGCAGGGTTTTAGCGTGATGGCTATTGGCTGTGACTGACGCGTTTTTCGGATAGTTCAGAAAAAATCATCTTGAGCGGATAACTATTTCTGACTAATCGGTCAGTGCGATTCGCCTGGAACTTTCGCGGGGCGTAGCGGTATTCCGGGCCTTTGCCAGGCCCGGAGCGGGGGCGGCCGGTTACTTCTCGCTGTCGGCTGCTGGGTTGCTCAGGGCGTGCAGATGCTGTCGCGACAGTGACAGAAAGCGCGGAGTAGGGCCGATGTCCTCGTACAGCGGGTCGCCTTCCTCGTCGGTGGCAATGACCTGGCGGCCTTGCACATAGGGGAAGCTGGCTTCCAGTTCCTCGAGGGCTGCCGCGACGAGCTCACCGAGCAGTTCCTCGGCGGTGCGCTTGGGGTACATGTCGATCAGCGCGGCCAGGCGCGCTTCGGACTCAAGGTCCAGATGCAGGACATGGCCCGTGGGGCTGAGGGTGCCGGCGGCATTCTGTTCCCAGTGCTGGGCGAGTTCACGGATTTTCATGCTGACCTCTGTTGACGCCTGAAAGGGCTGCAATGCATGGGAGTGTCGTGCTTTCACTTTAGTTTGCTTTGGCCGATCACGGCTTGCCATCGGCGCCTGGCTGTGGGCACTCTTGGGGCGAATACCGAGCCCCCCTGTGGGAGCGGGTTCACCCGCGAACACCGGCGCAGCCGGTGCCAGGCACCGCGCTGGATGCTTCGCGGGTGAACCCGCTCCCACAGGGGATCGCGTAAGGGCTGAAAAAGGGATGCAATGCGCCAGAGCCGCGCCGGAGAGAGGGCCAATGACCGATATCGATGTGCGTTTGCGTGAAGATGTCCATGTGTTGGGTGAACTGCTTGGCGATACCATTCGCCTGCAGCATGGCGAGGCGTTCCTGCAGAAGATCGAAGACATCCGTCACAGTGCCAAGGCCGACCGCCGTAGCGCCGGCGAGCAACTGAGCTCGACCCTGGCGGACCTGGCCGATGAAGACTTGCTGCCCGTGGCCAGGGCCTTCAACCAGTTCCTCAACCTGGCCAACATGGCCGAGCAGTACCAGTTGATCCGCCGCCGCGACGCCGACCAGCCCGAGCCGTTCGAGGCCCGGGTGCTGCCCGAGTTGCTGGCGCGCCTGAAGCAGGCCGGGCACAGCAATGATGCCCTGGCCCGGCAATTGGCCAAGCTCGACATCCAGCTGGTACTCACCGCTCACCCCACCGAAGTGGCCCGCCGCACCCTGATCCAGAAGTACGACGCCATCGCCGGCCAACTGGCTGCCCAGGACCACCGCGACCTGACCCCGGGGGAACGCCAGCAGGTGCGCGAGCGCTTGCGCCGGCTGATCGCCGAGGCCTGGCACACCGAAGAAATCCGCCGCACCCGACCGACGCCGGTAGATGAAGCCAAGTGGGGCTTTGCGGTAATCGAGCATTCGCTGTGGCACGCCATTCCCAGCCACTTGCGCAAGGTCGACAAGGCCCTGCTGGAGGCTACCGGCCTGCGCCTGCCGCTGGAAGCGGCGCCGATCCGCTTCGCCTCGTGGATGGGCGGTGACCGTGATGGCAACCCCAACGTGACCGCAGCGGTCACCCGCGAAGTCCTGCTGCTGGCGCGCTGGATGGCTGCCGACCTGTTCCTGCGCGACATCGATGCGCTGGCTTCCGAGTTGTCCATGCAGCAGGCGGACGATGCGCTGCGTGAGCAGGTCGGCGACAGTGCCGAACCCTACCGCTCCCTGCTCAAGCAACTGCGCGATCGCCTGCGAGCAACGCGCGCGTGGGCGCATTCGGCATTGACCAGCAGCCAGCCGGCCAGCGCCGAGGTGCTGGTGGACAACCGCGACCTGATCGCGCCGCTGGAGCTGTGCTACCAGTCCCTGCACGCCTGCGGCATGGGTGTGATCGCCGAAGGCCCGTTGCTCGACTGCCTGCGCCGCGCCGTGACCTTTGGCCTGTTCCTGGGCCGCCTGGACGTGCGCCAGGACGCCGCTCGCCACCGTGATGCGTTGAGCGAGATTACCGACTACCTGGGCTTGGGGCGTTATGCCGACTGGGATGAAGAGCAGCGCATCGAGTTCCTCCAGGCCGAGCTGAAAAACCGCCGGCCACTGCTGCCCGCGCACTTCAAGCCGCAGGCCGATACCGCCGAGGTACTGGCCACCTGCCGGGAAATTGCCGCTGCGCCGGCCGCCTCGCTGGGCTCTTACGTCATCTCGATGGCCGGTGCTGCCTCGGATGTGCTGGCGGTGCAGTTGCTGCTCAAGGAGGCCGGCCTGACTCGGCCCATGCGCGTGGTGCCGCTGTTCGAGACCCTGGCCGACCTCGACAATGCCGGCCCGGTGATGCAGCGCCTGCTCGGCCTGCCAGGCTACCGTGCGAACCTGCGCGGCCCGCAGGAAGTGATGATCGGCTATTCCGACTCGGCCAAGGACGCTGGTACCACGGCTGCGGCCTGGGCGCAGTACCGGGCCCAGGAAAACCTGGTGCGTATCTGCGCCGAGCACCAGGTCGAATTGCTGCTGTTCCACGGCCGTGGCGGCACGGTAGGCCGCGGCGGCGGCCCGGCCCACGCAGCGATCCTGTCGCAGCCACCAGGGTCGGTGGCGGGGCGCTTCCGCACCACCGAGCAGGGCGAGATGATCCGCTTCAAGTTCGGTTTGCCGGGCATCGCCGAGCAGAACCTGAACCTGTATCTGGCTGCGGTGCTGGAGGCCACCTTGTTGCCACCGCCACCACCGCAGCCGGCCTGGCGCGAGGTGATGGACCAACTGGCCGCCGATGGCGTCAAGGCCTACCGCGGCGTGGTGCGGGAGAACCCCGATTTTGTAGAGTATTTCCGCCAGTCCACCCCGGAGCAGGAACTGGGGCGCCTGCCGCTGGGCAGCCGACCGGCCAAGCGCCGCGCCGGTGGCATCGAAAGCCTGCGGGCCATCCCGTGGATTTTCGGCTGGACCCAGACCCGCCTGATGCTGCCAGCCTGGCTTGGTTGGGAAACGGCATTGAACAATGCACTGGCGCGTGGCCAGGGTGAACTGCTGGCGCAGATGCGCGAGCAATGGCCGTTCTTCCGCACCCGCATCGACATGCTCGAGATGGTGCTGGCCAAGGCCGATGCGCAGATCGCCGAGGCCTACGACGAACGTCTAGTGCAACCTCACCTGCTGCCTTTGGGTGCGCACCTGCGCGACCTATTGTCGCAGTCGTGCCAGGTGGTACTGGGCCTTACCGGGCAGCCGGTGCTACTGGCGCACAGCCCCGAGACGCTGGAATTCATCAGCCTGCGCAATACCTACCTGGACCCGTTGCACCGCCTGCAGGCCGAGTTGCTGGCCCGCTCGCGCAGCCGCGAAGCCGCTCTGGACAGCCCGTTGGAGCAGGCCTTGCTGGTGACTGTGGCGGGTATCGCAGCCGGCCTGCGCAATACCGGCTGAAGGTAGGCCCGGGGCGCACAGGGCAGGTGCCGTGCGGGGGATGCAAGTGGGCGAAGAGGGTGGTTGCGCCGGGCGCAACCGCCTGCCAGGCCAGCCGTAGGTGGCGCAATCCTGCAACTTTGGGACGCTTGTCTGGCTGCCGGGCGCTGTGTATCTTGAGCAGCCTTCTGACCGATTTATGGTCATACCCGATTTTCCGGACTTGGCCCTGGTTGCCGAATCCATTGAATTTCATAACAAAATTTGAGGAGCACGAGATGCGCGTAATTCTGCTGGGAGCTCCCGGGGCCGGTAAAGGTACTCAGGCAAAGTTCATCACCGAAAAGTTCGGTATCCCCCAGATTTCCACCGGTGACATGCTGCGTGCCGCCGTCAAGGCTGGTACCCCGCTGGGCCTGGAACTGAAGAAAGTCATGGATGCCGGCCAGCTGGTCTCCGACGAGTTGATCATCAGCCTGGTCAAGGAGCGCATCGCCCAGCCTGATTGCGCCAAGGGCTGCCTGTTCGACGGCTTCCCACGCACCATCCCGCAAGCCGAAGCCATGGTCGCTGCCGGTGTCGACATCGACGCCGTGGTCGAAATCGCCGTGGACGACGAAGAAATCGTCGGCCGCATGGCTGGCCGCCGCGTGCACCTGGCTTCGGGCCGCACCTACCACATTCAGTACAACCCGCCGAAAGTGGAAGGCAAGGACGACGAGACGGGTGAAGACCTGATCCAGCGTGATGACGACAAGGAAGAGACCGTTCGCCATCGCCTGTCGGTTTACCACAGCCAGACCAAGCCGCTGGTGGACTTCTACCAGAAGCTGTCGGCCGCCAATGCCGGCAAGCCGAAGTACAGCCACATCGAAGGCGTCGGCTCGGTCGAAGCCATCACCGCCAAGGTCCTGGCAGCCCTGAGCTGATCCAGCACCCGACGCACCTCGACAACGGCCCGCTTGCGGGCCGTTGTCGTTTGTGGGTCGCGCTCCCACAGAGACCGCGTCAAAGGGCCGTACAGCTGCCCCTTCGGGACACAACGCCGCCGCTGCTCTATACTGCCGCTCTTTTCCCCCTTGTACCTGGATACCCGTTCGATGACCACCCTCCTGGCCCTGGATACCGCCACCGAAGCCTGTTCCGTCGCACTGCTGCATGACGGCAAGGTAACCAGCCATTACGAGGTGATCCCGCGCATGCATGCCCAGAAGCTGCTGCCGATGATCAAGCAGCTGCTGGCCGAGTCCGGCGTGACGCTGAATGCGCTGGATGCCATCGCCTTTGGCCGTGGCCCGGGCGCTTTCACCGGCGTGCGCATTGCCATCGGGGTGGTCCAGGGCCTGGCCTTCGCACTGGAACGCCCGGTTTTGCCGGTGTCCAACCTGGCCGCACTGGCCCAGGGCGCGCTGCGCGAACACGGTGTACAGCAAGTGGCGGCCGCCATTGACGCGCGCATGGATGAAGTGTATTGGGGCTGCTATCAGGCCGCCGAAGGTGAAATGCGCCTGGTCGGCCAGGAGGCAGTGCTGCCGCCCGAGCAGGTGGCGCTGCCGGCGGGCAGCGCTGGCGAGTGGTTCGGTGCCGGTACCGGTTGGGGCTATGCCGAGCGCCTGGCGGTGCAGGTGGCCGCCAGCAATGCCAGTGCCTTGCCCAACGCCCTGGACATCCTTAGCCTGGCCAGCTTTGCCTGGGCACGCGGCGAGGCGATCGTTGCCGAACAGGCGCAACCGGTCTACCTGCGCGATAATGTAGCGACACCCAAGAAGCGCTGAGTGTTGTTCGTCGGTTATCGCCGATGACACTAAAACCTTTTGCGCGATCTGTGGTCCAGTTATCACTCGAGCATTAGCGATGGAACCCTGATGCTGCTAAATTGCCATCATTGGTTCTGAGTGCTCATGCCATGCGTATCGACGGTTTCTCATCGCAGTCCTATCCGATCAAGCGCACCCCGCGCAAGGCAGCGGTACGTGACGAGGCCATCGATGATGCCGAGGTGATCGAGGAGGTCGAAACTGCCCCTCAGGAAGCCACCGCCCGCCGTCGCAGCGATGGCCTGCCAGCCCGCCAGCAGGACATGATTTTCCCCCGCGCCCGTGACCGCCGCACCGCTACCGCATTGGCCAGCTACCTGAGCACTGCCGGTTTTACCGACTGGGACATGGAAGTACTGGGGCTCGACCTGTACATTTAGTGGATGAGTCCATCACCACTGCCTTATTTTCTCGGTTGCCCGTCATGGAGCGAAAACGCCTGGCGCGACTACCTGTATCCCGCCGACGCCAACAGCGGTGAAATGCTCGGCTACTACAGCCAGGTGTTCAACGCCGTCGAGGGCAATACCACTTTCTACGCACGTCCCGCACCCGGCACCATTGCGCGCTGGGCGCAGATCATGCCCGAACACTTTCGCTTCACTGCCAAGTTCCCCCGGGACATCAGCCATGAAGGCGACCTGCGTGATCAGCTGGAACCGGCCTTTGACTTCACCCGCCTGATGGCCCCGCTGGGCCAGCGCGTAGCGCCGTACTGGCTACAGTTGCCGGCCCAGTTCAGCCCCGCACGGCTGGGCGAGCTTTGCCACTTCCTTGACGAAGTCGGAGTGCCGGTGGCCGTGGAGGTGCGCAACCAGGCTTTCTTCGCCAAGGGTGAAGAAGAGCGGTTGCTAAACCGCCTGCTGCATGAGCGTGGCGTGGAACGTATCTGCCTGGACCCGCGCGCCTTGTTCAGCTGCACCTCTCGTGAACCTGCCGTGCTGCATGCGCAGGCGAAGAAGCCCAAGGTACCGCCACGCCCGGCAGCCTTCAGCCAGCACCCGCAGGTGCGCTTCATCGGCCACCCGCAGCTGGAGGCCAACGAGGCCTTTCTTACCCCCTGGGTGGACAAGGTCGCCGCCTGGATCGAGGAAGGCCGCAACCCCTACATCTTCCTGCATACCTCGGACAATCGCCTGGCCGCGGCACTGGCCCAGCGCTTTCATCAACGCCTGATGCAGCGCCTGCCGGGCCTTGCCGCGTTGCCGGAATTGCCGCGCACCCCCGAGGTCGAACAATTGGGGCTACTCTGACCTTCCCCTGACTGCCGGAGGTTGAACCATGGATGTGCAAACCCTGCGAGCCGAAGCCTTCAAGGCCCTGCACGAGCGCGACAGCGCCTTCGTCATCCCCAACCCGTGGGATGCCGGCTCGGCCAAGTTGCTGGCCAGCCTGGGCTTCGAGGCGCTGGCCACCACCAGTGCAGGCCTGGCTTTCAGCCTGGGCCGTCCGGACGCCGAAGGCGCCTTGAGCCTGGACGATACCCTTGATAATGCCGGGGAGATCGTCGATGCCACCCCGCTGCCGGTGGCTGCCGACTTGGAGAACGGCTTTGGTGACCTGCCCGAAGATTGTGCCCAGACCATCCTGCGCGCTGCCGAGGGTGGCCTGGTAGGCGGTTCCATCGAAGATGCCAGTGGCCGCAGTGAAGCGCCCATCTACGACTTCGGGCTGGCCGTGGAGCGCATTCGTGCAGCTGTGCAGGCAGCGCGTAGCCTGTCGTTCCCGTTCACCCTGTGCGCCCGGGCAGAGAACCTGCTGCACGGGCGCATGGACCTGGACGACACCATCCGGCGCTTGCAGGCCTATGCCGAGGCCGGTGCTGATGTGCTCTACGCGCCAGGGCTGCGTACTGTCGAGGAAATCCGCGCGGTGGTGCAGGCCGTCGCGCCACGGCCGGTGAATGTGCTGATGGGCATGGCGGGCGTGCCGCTGAGCGTCAACCAGTTGCAGGACCTGGGTGTACGCCGCATCAGCGTCGGCTCGTCGCTTGCCCGTGCCGCGTTGGGGGCCTTCCACCGTGCCGCGCTGGAGATTCGCGATGAGGGCACCTTCGGCTATGGGGAGCAGGCGCTGCCGTTCGCACAACTCAACGACCTGTTCCGCCGCTGATGAGGGCCGTGCTGGCGTTGCTGGCCAGCCTGTCGCTGCTTGCGGGGCTGGCCTGGCACCTGGGTTGGCGGCTGCCCGCCGCGTGGAACCCGTGGGCGCCGCTGGACGTGCGTCAGCCCCCCAACCTGCTGACCCCATACAAGTTGTCCCGCCTTCGCGATGACCCGACGCTGTGTCGCCTGGCACTTCAAACCAGCCAACTGCGCTACCGGGCACAAGCCGACAGTTCGGCTACTGCCAACTGCCCATTGCGGAATGTATGGCGTATCGACGGTGGTCAGGCGCGGCTCGGCGGCAGCTTCCTGGCCAGTTGTCCGTTGGCAGTGGCGTATGCACTGTTCGAAAACCATGGCCTGCAGCCTGTGGCGCAACGGGTGTTGGGGCAGTCGGTGGCTCAGGTCGACCACCTGGGCAGTTTTGCCTGCCGCAATGTCTACCACCGCAAGCAGGGCCGGCTGAGCCAGCACGCCACGGCCGATGCCCTGGACATCAGTGGCTTTCGCCTGCGAGACGGCCAGCGCATCGTCCTTGCGCGGGACTGGCAGGCGGGCGGGCAGAAAGCGGAATTCCTTCGTCAGGTGCAGCGGGCGGCTTGTGACAGCTTCAGCACGGTACTTGGGCCGGACTACAACGCTGCACACCACAACCACTTTCATGTGGACATGGGCCGCTGGCAGATCTGTCGCTGAGCCTGGGCGCGTTCAGGCGTGGGCGCGCACGTTGTTAAGCACCACCGGGCGTGCCCAGTGAATGTCGAACTCCAGGTCGTTCTGTTGCTTGGCCAGGGTGGTGTCATCGAACGGTTCGGGCGCCGGGTCCAGCAGGTTGGTCTCGAACTCGGCGATCGGCAGGAACAGCGAGCGCGGAACAGGGCCGGGGCCGGGCTCGGCAATCGGGTGACCTTGGCTCATCACCACCGGGCGTAGCCAGCTGTTGCTGATATCGAGCTGGCGCTGCTGCTCGATCAGCTCGACTGCGCTGAACGGTTCGGGGGCGGGCGGCAGCAGGTTGGCTTCGAGTTCTGCCTTGGGCAGGAACAGTGGCTCGGGCGGTGCCACGATGGTGTCATGCACCGGGCAGGCACGCTGGGCGTCGATCAGGGCTAGCGCCCGGGCGCCGCCGATCGGCTCGCCACTGCTCTGGTCGTATTGCACGAACGACTGGCTGACGCTGTCTACGGGCTCTTCCTGCTGCTCGGCCATGGCCCGGGCAAAGAAATCCTGCCACAGGTGGCTGACGCCCCCGAGTGCCTGAGTGTTGTGCTGACTGTAGTTGCCGACAGGCGACAGGTAGGTCAAGCCGATGGGAAGAGTATCTGACATGGCAGTCGCGCGCGTTGTGCTCTGGCAGAATAGCGGGATATTGCCTGTATCGGCCGAAGTAGCCGATACATTAAGGGCTGGGTTTAATTTCTAGGTGTGAATGATGGAAGAGCAGGGCACAGGTATCCGGGTCGAGGCGCTGTCGGCTGAATTCGAGGCGCAAGCCGCTGCGTGGGCACAGCGCCTGGAGTTGCCGCTGCAGGACGATGCTGCCGGGTTTGCCGTACAGGTGGGCGTCGATGGCTTGCAGATCCAGCAATTGGGCCCGCAGGCACCGGGGCCGGTGCGGGTGGACTTTGTCGAAGGCCAGGCCGCGCACCGGCGCCTGTTCGGTGGTGGCAACGGGCAGATGATCGCCAAGGCGGTGGGCATTGCCCAGGGCGTGCGTCCGCAGGTGCTGGATGCCACTGCCGGGCTGGGCAAGGACGCGTTCGTGCTGGCCAGCCTGGGCTGCCAGATGACCCTGATCGAACGCCAGCCGCTGATTGCCGCGCTGCTGGAGGACGGCCTGGCGCGGGCCCGTGCGGATGAAGAGGTGGGGCCGATCGTGGGGCGCATGCGCCTGCTGACCGGCAACGCCATCGAGCGCATGCGCGCCTGGGAAGGCGAGGCGCCCCAGGTGATCTACCTCGACCCGATGTTCCCGCACCGGGACAAGAGTGCGCTGGTGAAGAAGGAAATGCGTGTGTTCCGCCCATTGGTCGGTGATGACCTGGATGCCCCGGCCCTGCTCGAAGCCGCCCTGGCGCTGGCCAGCCACCGGGTGGTGGTGAAGCGGCCGCGCAAGGCGCCGATCATTGACGGGCCCAAGCCGAGCCACAGCCTGGAGGGCAAGTCGAGCCGGTATGACATTTACCCGAAGAAGGCGCTGAAGGCCTGATTTGGCTATGCCTGTTCGGGCCTCTTCGCGGGTAAACCCGCTCCCACAGGTGCTGTACAAACTTCAAGATCACATCGACCCTGTGGGAGCGGGTTTACCCGCGAAGAGGCCCGCACAGGCAGCCTGATATCAGGGCTGGAATGCCCGCAAGAACACCCCAACCACCTCGCGCACATGCGCCTCGGCCTCATCCCCCTCCAGCGGCCCCGCGCACCCCAGCAGCAACCGGTAATCCGGTGCGCCCTTGACCAGGCAGAAGAAGTGCTCCGCCGCACGCAGGGGGTTGTCGATACGCAACAGGCCGCGCTCATGCGCCCCTCGCAACAGTGCCTCCATCCCCGCCAGCACGCGCTTGGGCCCGGCTTCGTAGAAGTACTCGCCAAAGCTCGGGTCCAGGCTGCCCTGGGCCATGATCAAGCGGCTGAGCTTGACTGCCTCATCGCTGCTGATCAGCGCCTGGAAACCACGGGCAATAGTCAGCAGCACCTCTTCCACCGGCACCCCCTCGGGGTACTCGAACAGCATGTCGGGCAACTGGATCTGGCAGGTTGCCATTACCGCCGAGCCGAAAAGCGTCTGCTTGTCGGTGAAGTGGCTGTATACGGTGAGCTTTGAAACACCTGCCGCCGCAGCGACCGCATCCATGCTGGTGTTGGCGTAGCCGAGGCTGAGGAAAAGGGCTTTGGCTGCTTCGAGAATTGCCTCGCGTTTGGCCAGGTCCTTGGGCCGGCCCGGGCCGATGGGTGCGTCGTTGGACATTGTGGTCTGCATCTGGTTGAAGAATCGCTCATCTTAACGGGTCAGGCGCCAGCCTTCGAGTTGAACCGTTCTGGCGTGTCAGGCGAACAGGGCTTCGGCCATATCCTGCAAAAACCAATGCATCCTACCTTCCCGGCGCCGGTTGCCTGACTTAATATACTCCCCAGTACAAATATTGAATGTACCCATCGCGAAAGGATTCATCATGTTGCGCCCTGCCTTGTTCATTGCTCTGTCTGCCGCTGCCGCGATGTTGCTGGCGGCGTGCGGCCAGGAAGCCGCCCCACCGGCTGCGCCGCGCCCGGCGCTGGTGGTGCAGCCGCAGCCGGCCGAAGCCGCTGCCGACAGTTACCCCGGCGAAGTGCGTGCACGCTTCGAGCCGGAACTGGCTTTCCGCATAGGCGGCAAGGTCAGCAAGCGCCTGGTCGAGGAGGGGCAGCGGGTAAAGGCCGACCAGCCGCTGGCCGAACTGGACCCGCAGGATGTGCGCCTGCAACTGGAGGCCAACCGTGCCCAGCTGGCAGCCGCCGAGGCCAACCTGTCGCTGGTGCGCGCCGAGCGCGATCGCTACCAGAAGCTGCTGGACCGGCAAATGGTCAGCCATTCCCAGTTCGATAACGCCGAAAATCTCTACCGTGCCGGCCTGGCCCGGCTGAAACAGGCCAAGGCCGAGTTCGACGTGGCTGGTAACCAGGCTGAATATGCTGTGCTGCGCGCCCCGCAGGCCGGGGTGATCGCCAAGCGCCAGGTGGAAGTGGGCCAGGTGGTCGGCGCAGGGCAGACCGTGTTCACCCTGGCCGCAGATGGCGAGCGGGAAGTCGCCATCGGCCTGCCGGAGCAGCAGTTCGCCCGCTTTGCCGTGGGCCAGCCGGTGAGCGTGGAGCTATGGTCGCACCCGCAGGAGCGCTTCCAGGGGCGTATCCGCGAGCTGTCACCGGCTGCCGACCCACGTTCGCGCACTTTCGCTGCCCGCATCGCCTTTACCTCGGCCGACACCCCGGCGGAGCTGGGCCAGAGCGCCCGGGTGTTCATCGCCCACGAAGGGCTGATCCCGTTGGCGGTGCCCCTGTCGGCAGTCACAGCGGAAAACGGCCAGGCCTACGTCTGGCGGGTCAACAAGGACAGCCGCCTGGAGCGGGCAGTGGTGCGCCTGGGGCCCTACGGCGCCGACAGCGTACCCGTGCTCGAAGGCCTCGCCCCCGGCGACTGGGTTGTCGCCGCGGGTGGCCATGTATTGCGCGAGGGCCAGGAGATACGCCCCGTGGACCGTACCAACCGCGTAGTGAACCTGACGGCCAAGGAGTAAGTCCCGATGGGTTTCAACCTTTCTGCCTGGGCGCTGCGCAACCGCCAGATCGTCCTGTTCCTGATGATCCTGCTGGCGGCCATTGGCGCCATGTCCTACACCAAGCTCGGCCAGAGTGAGGACCCGCCGTTCACCTTCAAGGCCATGGTCATTCGTACCCTGTGGCCCGGTGCCACCGCTGAGGAAGTGTCGCGTCAGGTCACCGAGCGCATCGAAAAAAAGCTGATGGAAACCGGCGAGTACGAGCGGATCGTCTCGTTCTCCCGCCCGGGCGAATCGCAGGTCACCTTCATGGCCCGCGACTCGCTGCATTCCAGGGACATCCCCGAGCTGTGGTACCAGATCCGCAAGAAGGTCGCGGACATCCGCCACACCTTGCCGCCGGAGATCCAGGGCCCGTTCTTCAATGACGAGTTCGGCACCACCTTCGGCAATATCTATGCACTGACCGGTGAGGGCTTCGACTACGCGGTGCTCAAGGACTATGCCGACCGTATCCAGATCCAGTTGCAGCGGGTCAAGGACGTGGGCAAGGTCGAGCTGATCGGGCTGCAGGACGAGAAAATCTGGATCGAGCTATCCAACGTCAAGCTGGCCACCCTCGGCGTGCCGCTGGAGGCCGTGCAGCAGGCCCTGCAGGAGCAGAATGCGGTCAGCACCGCCGGTTTCTTCGAAACGCCCAGCGAGCGCCTGCAACTGCGGGTGAGCGGGCGCTTCGACAGCGTCGAGCAGATCCGCCAGTTCCCCATCCGCATAGCTGAACGCACCTTCCGTATCGGCGATGTGGCCGAGGTGCACCGCGGCTTCAACGACCCGCCCGCACCGCGCATGCGTTTCATGGGCGAGGATGCCATTGGCCTGGCGGTTTCGATGAAGGACGGCGGCGACATCCTGGTGCTGGGCAAGGCATTGGAAAGCGAGTTCGAGCGCCTGGCACGCAGCCTGCCGGCCGGCATGGAACTGCGCAAGGTCTCGGACCAGCCGGCGGCGGTCAAGGCCGGCGTGGGCGAGTTTGTCCAGGTGCTGGTCGAGGCGCTGGTCATCGTGCTGTTGGTAAGTTTCTTCTCGTTGGGCTTGCGCACGGGGCTGGTGGTGGCGCTGGCCATCCCGTTGGTGCTGGCCATGACCTTCGCCGCCATGCACTACTTCGGTATCGGCCTGCACAAGATCTCCCTCGGCGCGCTGGTGCTGGCCTTGGGCTTGTTGGTCGATGATGCGATCATTGCCGTGGAGATGATGGCGATCAAGATGGAGCAGGGCTACGACCGCCTCAAGGCGGCCAGCTACGCCTGGAGCAGCACCGCGTTCCCGATGCTCACCGGCACCCTGATCACGGCGGCGGGTTTCCTGCCCATTGCCACGGCGGCCTCCAGTACGGGCGAATACACCCGTTCGATTTTCCAGGTGGTGACCATCGCCTTGCTGACCTCCTGGGTCGCCGCCGTGGTATTCGTGCCTTACCTGGGCGAGCGCCTGCTGCCGGACCTGGCCAAGCTGCATGCCTCCCGTCATGGCAAGGACGGCCACGCGCCAGACCCTTACGCCACACCGTTCTACCAGCGTGTACGGCGTGTGGTGGAGTGGTGCGTGCGGCGGCGCAAGACGGTGATCCTGCTGACCATTGCCGCCTTTGTAGGAAGTATCCTGCTGTTCCGTTTCGTGCCCCAGCAGTTCTTCCCGGCCTCAGGGCGCCCGGAGTTGATGGTCGACCTGAAACTGGCCGAGGGTGCCTCGCTGGCCAACACCGCCGAGCGGGTCAAGCAACTGGAGGCGTTGCTCAAGCAGCAGGAAGGTATCGACAATTATGTGGCCTACGTGGGCACCGGTTCGCCGCGTTTCTACCTGCCACTGGACCAGCAGCTGCCGGCGGCCAGCTTCGCCCAGTTCGTGGTACTGGCTAAGTCGATGGAGGACCGCGAGCGCCTGCGCAGCTGGCTGATCAGCACCATGGACCAGCAGTTCCCCGACCTGCGTGCCCGGGTCACCCGCCTGGAAAATGGCCCGCCCGTGGGGTACCCAGTGCAGTTCCGGGTGACTGGCGAGCACATCGAGAAGGCCCGTGCGCTGGCCCGTGAAGTGGCCGACAAGGTGCGCCAGAACCCGCATGTGGTGAATGTGCACCTGGACTGGGAAGAGCCGAGCAAGGCGGTGTTCCTCGAAATCGACCAGGACCGCGCCCGCGCCTTGGGCGTGAGCACCGCTCACCTGTCGAGCTTCCTGCAAAGCTCGCTGACCGGCACCACGGTCAGCCAGTATCGCGAGGACAACGAGTTGATCGAGATCCTGCTGCGCGGCACTCGGCAGGAACGCAGCGAGCTGGGCAACCTCGGCAGCCTGGCACTGCCGACCGACAATGGCCAGAGCGTGGCGTTGTCGCAGGTCGCGACTCTGGAGTACGGCTTCGAGGAGGGCATCATCTGGCACCGTAACCGCTTGCCGACGGTGACCGTGCGCGCCGATATCTACGACAAGGAGCAGCCGGCGACGCTGGTGAAGCAGATCGAGCCGACCCTGCATGACATCCGCGCCAAGCTGCCGGACGGCTATTTGCTGGAAGTGGGCGGCACGGTCGAGGACTCCGAGCGCGGGCAGAAGTCGGTGAATGCCGGCATGCCGCTGTTCGTGGTGGTGGTGCTGAGCTTGCTGATGATCCAGCTGCGCAGCTTCTCGCGCACGGTGATGGTGTTCCTCACTGCGCCGCTGGGGCTGATTGGCGTGACCTTGTTCTTGCTGGTATTCCGCCAGCCGTTCGGCTTTGTCGCCATGCTTGGCACCATTGCCCTGGCGGGGATGATCATGCGCAACTCGGTGATCCTGGTGGACCAGATCGAGCAGGACATCGCGGCGGGGCTGGATCGCTGGCAAGCGATCATCGAAGCCACGGTGAGGCGCTTCCGCCCGATCGTGCTGACTGCTCTGGCGGCGGTGCTGGCGATGATCCCGTTGTCGCGCAGTGTGTTCTACGGGCCGATGGCGGTGGCGATCATGGGCGGGTTGATCGTGGCCACCGTGCTTACCCTGCTGTTCTTGCCGGCGTTGTATGCGGCTTGGTTCAGGGTGAAGAAGGGCTGAAGGCCGCAGGGGAGGGCTTTGCCCTCGAATCGCCGGCAAGCCAGTTCCCACAGAACTGCACATAACTCGTTAGCAGGGACACTGTGGGAGCGGCTTTAGCCGCGAACACCGGCGCAGCCGGTGCCATACACCGCGTTGGATTCTTCGCGGCTAAAGCCGCTCCCACCTCGACCGCATTGTCCTCAAGCCATGCGCTATCTCTGTGGGAGCTGGCTTGCCGGCGATGGGCTGCAAAGCAGCCCCCAGGGGGCCCTCAGAGGGCGCCGAAGACCTTCTTGGCCAGGCTTGTAGCCGCTTCGGCCGGGTTCTGACGAATGCTCTGCTCCTGCTTGGCAATCATTTCAAACAGGCCATCCAGTGCCTTTTCAGTCACGTAGTTCTCGATGCTGGCGCTCTTGGCATCGACCACACCCAACGCCACTGCCTGCCCGGCAAAGTTGTTGTACTGCTGAGCCAGGCCAACCTTGTCGGTAGCCTGCTTGACGATCGGCAGGAACTTGGCGCGGATCTGCTCGCGGCTGCTCTTGTTCAGGTACTGGGTGGCCGAATCGTCACCGCCGGCGAGGATGCCCTTGGCATCGGTCACGCTCATGTTCTTCACGGCATCTACCAGAATCGCCTGGGCCTGCGGCACAGCAGCCTCGGCGGCCTTGTTCATGCTGGCTTCCAAGGCCTCGACCTGTTCACCCTTGCCGAACATCTTCATCGCCTTGGCGGCCTTGCCCAGGTTGCCAGGCAGTTCGATGCGCACGTCGGGGTTGTCGCTGAAGCCGCCGGGGGTGCTCAGCTGCTTGACGGCCAATTGTGCGCCTTGGGTCAAGGCATCCTTCAGGCCGCCAGTGGCGTCTTTCTGGGTCAGATCGCCCAGCGACAGGGCCAGGGCACTGGCCGACAGCAGCAGGCCGGCACACAGGGTGGTGAAGCGCAGGGAAGTGCGGATCATGAAGCTTTCCTTGTAAACAGATGAATACGGGTGTCAGCGGACCGGATCGACCTTGATCCGCACGGGCTGAGGGTCACTGCCGTCGAGCATGACACCGTGGTGCTCGGTGTTTATGAACAGCAGCTTGCCGTCCAGCTCGATGCGCGCGCTTACCGCATAGCGGTGGCCTGGCTTGACCTGGGCCGGGTCGTAGATGAGGTGGAATGGCAGCGGTACGTTGCCTTTGACCGGGCCAGCCTGGCGGGCCAGGGTAACCGCCGGGGCGTCCATCAGCGAGACGTCCTGCAGCTCCACGCTGAGGGTGGCGGCCGGTGGCAGGGCACTGCGTTGCAGGTAGAAGACTTCGCCATCCAGGCTGGCCTGGTTGGACGGGGTATGGCTGGAACAGGCTGCTAGCAAGGATGCGCAACACAGCATAAAGAGCTTTTTCATGGTATCTCCGAAGTCCTTGGCGTTGGCTTGTGGCCAACCCCAGGGACTTTAGCGGATTTCTTCTGGTGGGTCCTTGATGAAGATGCGACAAAGAGGGGGAGAGCAAGGCGAAGCGCAATATTCAGCTACGGCGCGGTGGTCGCAGGCTGATTGCCTCGAGTTCGGTAACGCTTTGAAGGGTCAGGCCGCGCAGCGTTCTCCCGGCGTACGGGGTCATGGTATGTGGGTCGTAGTAGGCCACGCGCAGATGCAAGGGTTCGTCGTCATTGACTGTGTTGCCATCCAGGTACGTGGTAAGCGTCACTGGTCCCTGTGTCGGCCACAGGGCGGCACCGGCAATGTAGCTGGAGCTTCTGTTGCTGTAACCGTCTTCCTGGGTCCGATACAGGCCGAACGTCATCAGCGCCTGTGGCCTCAGCAACTCTTCGGGAATCTCGATGATGTTCTTCATCTCGATGATCGCGGGCGACAGGGGCTGCTGACTTTGCTCGCCAGGCTGGGCGGGTATCCTCAGGACCATGGGAGGGTTTGGCTCAGGCTGGTCGATTGCAAGTGGCATCGACAGGCTCAAGCCGTTTGGCTCTTCATTGACGCCAACACCATAACTGGCCACTAGCGTTGGTTCGGCACCTTCCGGCAGGCTATTGCGGTCCAGCAGCAAGTTGAAAGGCATTGCGACGCCAAGCGTCTGGCACCCCCAGGCGGCCAGGATGATCTTGTTCTCATCCGTGCCCAACTGTACGCGTACGCCAAGGTGCGGTGCGCCTTCAGCTGTATGGATGCACGACGGGACAAGCACGGTCCCGCGGATCTCGATGAAGTTGGCGGGTAGCATGTTGGTTTTCCTCGGTTCGGTCATGGGGACAGGCGCCAGTCACTCAGCGAGGTTGTCGCTGAACTGGCGACCGTTTTCGGTGGCAATCTGGTCGACAGTCACCCGTTGTGTACCCGATACCGTGGCTGGTTCTATCGAGTGACGGCTGGTGGTGATGTAGCGCAGTTGGCCGTCTATCTCGATGCGCGCGGCGAGGGCATAGCTGCGGCGTGGGTCGATGAGGCTGGTATCAAACGTCAGCGGCAGTTTGATCGGCATCAGGCCGCCACAGCGCAGACGCAACTCGGCAAGGCTGATGGAGCGCGCATCTGCCTTCGAAATATCGATCAGCTTCAATTCAACCAGGCCGGACGGTGCGAGCGTGTTATCGCCAGAGGAAACGATTTCAACGTCCAGCGTCTTCATTTGAGTCATGTTGGTGCTCCTTGAGAGGGATGTGCTGAAGTAGCACCGTGATCCTGATCCCTCCCAAGGGCTGAGAGCAGCCTGAAAAGCTACCGCTGTATAACCTCCGCAGGCTCATCGCGGTGCAATGCCACCTGGCGGATCGACAGGCGCAGCTCCGCGGACAGCACGCGCTTGGCCACGCCTTCGGCCAGCTCGCCGAGCTTGTTGCGATAACCGAGCTTGCCTTGGGCGTCAGCATGCAGCACGCCTTGCTCGACCAAGGTCTGGATGAAGTGGCGGAACAGGGTCTTGTCGAAGAATTCCGGGGCGTTCAGGCCGTGCAGGATCGACAGGCGCTGGGCCATCATCACGCACAGGTCTTCCAGCTCTTCGGCGCTGAGGCTGTTCTGCCCGCTGTTGAGCAACAGCGAGGTGGCCATGTAGAAACGCTGCAGGGTCTGGGTGATAGTGCGGGCGAGCAGGGTCAGCAACACGAACTGCCGCGAGCTGGGCGCCGGGCGAATGTAGATGGCGTTGTCCTGGCGCAGCAGCCCTTGCTCAACCAGTGCGGCCAGCCACTGGTCGATCACCGCATCCAGTTGTTCCGGCGTCCAGCGCAGGAACAGTTCGGCCTGCAGGTAGGGATACAGCGCGTGTACATACTGGCCCAGCAGTTCGCGGCTCATGCGCGAGCTGCTGAGGAAGAAGCTGGCCAGCAGCGCCGGCAGGGCGAAGATGTGCAGCACGTTGTTGCGGTAATAGGTCATCAGTACCGCGTTGCCTTCATCCAGGTACAGGATGCGGCCCAGGGCGTCCTTCTGCTCGGCCACCAGGTTCATCCCGCGCACATGCTCGATCAGCGCCTGGCCGTCGCCGTCGGGCAGGGTGGTGTGCGGCGAGTAGGGTACCTGGCGCAGCAAGGTCAGGTACAGGTCGAGCACGCGGGTCAGGGCGCGCTCGTCCAGGGCCAGGCGGCTGGTGGACAGCAGCGCCAGCGCCACCAGGTTGACCGGGTTGATAGCGGCCGCCTCGTTGAGGTGGCGGGCAACGGTTTCGCCCAGGCGGGTGGTGGTGGCGTTGAGCCAGGCCGGGCGGTACTGCGGGCCGTGGTCCTGTTCACGCCAGCCGGGTTGTTGCTGGTCGAGGAAACCGGCCAGGCGGATCGGCTCGCCAAAGTTCACGTACACCTGGCCAAATCGCTGCCTGAGCGCGCCGAACACCTTGAAGATATCGAAGATCGACTCTTTCTTCTTGCTGGCACCGCGCAGCTCGCCCAGGTAGGTGCGGCCTTCGAGCACGCGCTCGTAGCCGATGTAAACCGGCACGAAAACGATTGGCGTACGCGATGAACGCAGGAAGCTGCGCAGGGTAATGGCCAGCATCCCGGTGCGCGGCTGCAGCATGCGCCCGGTGCGCGAGCGCCCGCCTTCGACGAAGTACTCGACCGGAAAGCCCTTGGTGTACAGGGTGTGCAGGTACTCGTTGAACACCGCGGTGTACAGCGGGTTGCCCTTGAACGTGCGGCGCATGAAGAAGGCGCCGCCACGGCGTAGCAGGTTACCCACCAGCGGCATGTTGAGGTTGATGCCCGCGGCCACGTGCGGCGGCGTCAGGCCGTTGCGAAACAGCAGGTACGACAGCAGCAGGTAGTCGATGTGGCTGCGGTGGCACGGCACATAGATCACTTCGTGGCCGGGTGCGATGCCTTGCACCTGCTCGATGTGGTTGACCTTGATGCCGTCGTAGATCTTGTTCCAGAACCAGCTCAGCACCACTTCGAGGAAGCGGATCGCGGTGTAGGTGTAGTCCGAGGCAATCTCGTTGCCATAGCGCAGGGCCTGGGCTTCGGCCTTGGCCAGCGGCAGGTTTTCCCGCTGCGCCTCATCGACGATGGCCTGGCGCACCTGGGGCGCGTGGATCAGGCCTTTGACCAGGTTGCGCCGGTGCGAGATGTCCGGGCCGATGACTGCGGTCTTCAGGTTGCGAAAGTGCACGCGCATCACGCGCTGGGCCATGCGTACGGTGCGTTCGTGGCCCTTGTTGTGCTGTACCAGTTCGCGCAGGTGAATGGGCGCGGAGAACTGCACCCGGGTCTTGCGCCCGAGGATCAGTACGGTCAGCAGCCGGCGCAGGCGCCCGGTAACCGCCCAGCTGTCGGCGAACAGCAACTTCCACGGGCTGGATTCACTTGCCGGGGTCTGCCCCCAGAACACACTGACCGGAATGATCTGCGCATCCTCTTCGGCATGCTGGCTGATGGCGGCGACCAGGCGCTCCAGGGTGGGTGGGGCACCGCGCTTGTCATGGCGGCCGAGCCAGTCCGGGTCCGGGGTGAGGTAGAAGAATGCCGCAGGTTCCTGCAGCGGGCCAACCGCCACCGGCAGCACCGGGCGCGGCAGGCCCGCCTTGGTGCATTCATGGTCGAGCACGACCAGGTCGGTGAGCGCGGGCGAGGGCAAGGCATAGAATACCGGCCGGCTGCGGTCGAGCTTGAGGGTGAGGGAAGACTGGTTGATGGTCTCGGAGCGCACCCACAGGTACAACAGGCGACGCAGGGCGCCGAAGATCAGGCGGCGCAGGGGGGAACGGGTCATGGGGTGTGTGCCCTGGGGGTGGTTTTCAGGTGGGTATCCAGCCAATTAGTCTGCCGTATCCGCGCAAGTTCAGCAAAAATCGCCGAACGGCGCGACGGTCATCAAATTTTTTTGTTCTGTGTCATATACTCGGCCTGCCACTTGCAAGATATTTGCGCAAGCGGCGTCGACACAGGGAGGGACTCTGTGTCTGCAAGGCGATCTTCACAATAAAAATCCGGAGTAGTTCAGATGTCGTCTCGTGAGACTGGGAATGTAAAGTGGTTCAACGATGCCAAGGGTTATGGCTTCATTCAGCGCGAAGGTGGTGCGGATGTATTCGTCCACTATCGGGCGATCCGCGGTGAGGGGCATCGTACCCTGGTCGAAGGTCAGCGGGTGGAATACGCCTGCGTGCAGGGCCAGAAAGGCCTGCAAGCCGAGGACGTGGTAGGCCTCTGAGCCTCATGCGGTAAGGCTTGTTGTGGGAGCTGGCTTGCCGGCGATCACCGGCGAAGCCGGTGCCAGGCACCGTGTTGCCTGCATCGCCGGCAAGCCGGGCTCCCACAAAGAATGCAGTGCATTCAGGTGCGCCAGGTGATTTCCTCTTCACCGTCGGCGCTGATGCGGACCCAGCGGTCGGCATCTTCTTCCCCATCTTCCTCCACCCAGCCACCTGGCGCGCAGCGCACTTCCACGCCCAGTGCGGCAAATGCGGCGCGGGCGCAGGCAACGTCATCGGCCCACGGCGTCTGGTCGCTTTCCAGGTACAGGCTGTTCCATTTCCCTACAGCCTTGGGTAACCAGGTGACCGGAATGTTACCGGCCTGGCATTTGAAGGTATGGCCTTTCTGCTTCCATTCGCTGCATGGGCCGATTGCCTGGGCGAGCCACTCGGCAATCTGCTTGTGGTCGACGTCGGCGTCCTTCAGGTAGATCTCGATATCAGGTTGGCGCATAAGGGCTCCGGGTGTGCTCAGTCTTGGCGCACGAAATAGTCATAACGCATTGAAACCGTGACTTCGAACGGCTCGGGCTGGTCAATCACCCGGGCACGCTTTTCGGCACTGGCGCGCCAGCCGTGCGGGGTCATGGCCAGCAGGTCGGCGCGGGCCTTGGGCGCGGCCAGGCTCAGGCGGAACTCCAGGGTTTCGCTGTGGGCGTGGACCATGCCTTCGGGGACCAGGGCCAGGTGTTTGTCGTCGGCGTAAGGGCGTACTTCATCGTAGAGCACTTCGCGCAGCTCCATCAGGTGGCCGCTGGTGGGGCCGACCCGCATCAGGCCGCCGCCGGGACTGAGCAGGCGCTTGGCCTCGGCCCAGTCCAGCGGGCTGAATACGCTGGCGATGAACTGGCAGCTGGCGTCGGCCAGCGGCACGCGGGCCATGCTGGCGACCATCCAGGTAACCTCGGGCGCTCGGCGGCAAGCACGCTTGACCGCCTCACGGGAGATGTCCAGGGCGTAGCCGTCGGCGGCCGGCAGGGCCTGGGCGATCTGCGCGGTGTAGTAACCCTCGCCACAGCCGATGTCCAGCCAGGCCCCGGGCTGGCGCTCGGCGGCCAGCTCGGCCAGGCGGCGCGCCACCGGCGCGTAGTGGCCGGCGTCGAGGAAATCGCGGCGGGCTTCGACCATGGCCTGGTTGTCACCCGGGTCGCGGCTGTTCTTGTGCTGCACCGGCAGCAGGTTCAGGTAACCCTGGCGGGCCCGGTCGAAGCGGTGGCCGGCCGGGCACACCACACCGTTGTCGAGCCGGCTCAGTGGCGCCTGGCAAAGAGGGCAGGCGAGCATCAGGCGAGCAACCGGACCAGAGTCTGGTAATAGATTTCGGTCAGCAGGTCGAGATCGCTGGCCAGGATCCGCTCATCCACCTGGTGGATGGTGGCGTTGACCGGGCCGAGCTCGACCACCTGGGTGCCCATGGTGGCGATGAAGCGCCCATCGGAGGTACCGCCGCTGGTCGACGGCTGGGTGTCGCGGCCGGTGACGCCCTTGATGCTGGCCGAGACGGCGTCCAGCAATTCGCCCGGTTCGGTAAGGAACGGCAGGCCCGACAACGCCCAGTCGATCGACCAGTCCAGCTCATGCTTGTCGAGGATCGCCGACACCCGCGCCTGCAGGCCTTCGACGGTGGACTCGGTAGAGAAACGGAAGTTGAACAGGGCGGTCAGCTCGCCGGGGACCACGTTGGTGGCGCCGGTGCCGGAATTGAGGTTGGAGATCTGGAAACTGGTCGGCGGGAAGAACGCGTTGCCTTCGTCCCAGTGCTCGGCCGCCAGTTCCGCCAGGGCCGGAGCGGCCAGGTGGATCGGGTTGCGCGCCAGGTGCGGGTAGGCCACATGGCCCTGCTTGCCGCGCACGGTCAGCTTGGCGCCCAGCGAGCCACGGCGGCCATTCTTGACCACGTCACCCAGCAGGGTGGTGCTGGAGGGTTCACCGACGATGCACCAGTCCAGGCGCTCGTTGCGTGCTTTCAGGCGCTCGACCACGGCCTTGGTGCCATGGTGGGCCGGGCCTTCCTCGTCGCTGGTAATCAGGAACGCGACCTTGCCGCGGTGGTCCGGGTAGTCCTGCACGAAGCGCTCGCTGGCAATTACCATGGACGCCAGGCTGCCTTTCATGTCGGCGGCGCCACGACCGCAGAGCATGCCGTCGGCGTCGATCAGCGCTTCGAACGGCTCATGCTGCCATTGCTGCACCGGGCCGGTGGGTACCACGTCGGTGTGGCCGGCGAAGCACAGCACCGGGCCATCCTGGCTGCCGTGGGTGGCCCAGAAATTGTCGACGTCCTCGATGCGCATCGGCTCG
Organism: Pseudomonas sp. PNPG3; assembly: GCF_023093815.1. NCBI lineage: Bacteria > Pseudomonadati > Pseudomonadota > Gammaproteobacteria > Pseudomonadales > Pseudomonadaceae > Pseudomonas > Pseudomonas sp. PNPG3. The sequence goes on along the minus strand of NZ_JALLKV010000017.1, from coordinate 61,026 downwards.
AGCTGGAAGCCTACGGCGCCCAAGCGGTTCATCATCTGCGCCTGGCAGTCGGCGTCGACGGGGGTGACCGAGGGGCGGCGGATCAGGTCGCAGGCCAGTTGAAGGGTAGGCGAGAGCTCGGCAGGGGCCGTCATGGGGAACTCCGGGGCAAGGCAAGGCGGGGAAATCTGAGGGCGTTATCTTATATCAAACCGATGGGCCATTGGGGCCGCTTTGCGGCCCTATCGCGACACAAGGCCGCTCCCACAGGATCACCACAGCCCATCAGGCGTGTGCAATACCTGTGGGAACGGCCTTGTGTCGCGAAAGGGGCGCAAAGCGGCCCCAGGATCTCAGGCCTGCTGCGCCTCGGCGGCCTTTTCCCCAGGCTTGGGCAGCGAAGATAGGAACGCCATCACCAGCGCCGCCACATAAGGCAACGATTGCACCAGCAACATCGCCACCCAGAAGCGCATGTCCGAGCTCGGCAGCCCCTGTACCAGGTAGATGCCCAGCGCTGCGCCCCACAGCAGCAACATGATGAACAGCTCTTCCCGCGCCTCGGAAATCGCCACCAGCAGCCCGTGGCTGTCGGCGTTCTTCGGTGTGCGGAAGAACGGCATGCTGCTGGTGAAGAACCCGTACAGCACCGCCTTGGCGATGGTATGCGACAGTGCCAGCCCGGCCAGCGCCGCAGCAAAGGCATCTTTCAGGTTCACCCCTACCGCGCGGCGGTAGAGGAAGATGATCTTGCCGACCTTGAAGAAGAACAGTGCCAGCGGCGGAATGGCAAAGATCATCAGCGGCGGGTCGACCCGGTGCGGCACGATGATCATCGCCGCCGACCACAGCAGCGCGCCGATGGTGAAGAAGATGTTCATGCCATCGGCGATCCACGGCAGCCAGCCGGCCAGGAAGTGGTAGCGCTGGCCGCGGGTCAGCTCGCTGCCCTTGCCGCGCAGCAGGGCGCTGGCGTGGTGCTTGATGATCTGGATGGCGCCGTAGGCCCAGCGGAAGCGTTGCTTCTTGAAGTCGATGAAGGTGTCGGGCATCAGGCCTTTGCCGTAGCTGTTGTGGGCATAGGCGGCCGATAGGCCCTTTTCGAATACCCGCAAGCCCAGTTCGGCGTCCTCGCAGATGCACCACTCGGCCCAGCCTAGCTCTTCCAGCACGCTGCGGCGGGTCATGGTCATGGTACCGTGCTGGATGATCGCGTCCCGGTCGTTGCGGGTGACCATACCGATGTGGAAGAAGCCCTTGTACTCGCTGTAGCACAGCTTCTTGAAGGCGCTTTCGTGCTGGTCGCGGTAGTCCTGCGGCGACTGCACCACGGCAATCTTCGGGTCGGCGAAGTGCGGCACCATGTGCTTGAGCCAGTTGCGGTCGACGCAGTAGTCCGAGTCGATCACCGCGATCACTTCGGCGTCCTTGGCGGTATGCGGGATCAGGTAGTTCAATGCGCCGCCCTTGAAACCGGCCAGGGGCGCGACGTGGAAGAACCTGAAGCGCTCGCCGAGCTTCTCGCAATGGGCCTTGAGCGGCTCCCACACGGCCGGGTCCTTGGTGTTGTTGTCGATCACCAGCACTTCGTAGTCGGGGTAGTCCAGCGCGGCCAGGGCATCGAGGGTTTGTTTGACCATCTCCGGCGGCTCGTTGTAGCACGGCACATGCACCGATACCTTGGGCCGGTAGGCGCTATCGGCCTGCACCGGCAGGAATTCGCGCCGGCGCTTGTGTATCCATACTGCCTCGGCCAGTTCGTGGGCCTCGGTCAGCAGCACGATGAACACGCCCAGCGCGCCGAGGGCAAGCAGCACGCCTACGGTCAGGCTGAACCAGGTGCTGTATTGCTGGCTGTAGTCGTAGGCGATCCATACCAGCACCGACCCGCACAGGAAGGTGATGAAGGTCAGGAAGGTGCGGCCGCGCTGGCGCAGGGCCGAACCGTCGATGAACAGTACCATCAGGGCGATCATCGCCAGCACTACCGAGGCCACCGCCAGGGCGCGCCATTGCGGTATTGCCACCACCGGGCCGTCAAAGTTGAATTTTTGCTGGCGTTCGGCGTTGTACACGCCCCAGTAGGCGCCCACCGAGCCTTCGTCGCTGGCCTTCCACGGCTGGTCGTAGGCTTCGATGACGAAGTAATTGTAACCACGGCGGTTGAGGGTGTTGACCAGGGTACGCAGGTAGATGGCCTGGTCAGCCTGGGTGGCATCGGCGCCGCCGCGCATGCGGCCGTTGCTCGGCCAGCCGACTTCCGACAGCAGCAGGGGTTTGCGCGGGAACTGGTGCTTCAGCTCGCGGGCACGGTCGAGCACGAACTCGACCGAATCCTTCATAGGTACGAACTCCCAGTACGGCAGGATGTGCGCGGCAATCAGGTCGACGTGCTTGGCCAGCTGCGGGTTTTCCTTCCAGATGTGCCATTGCTCACTGGTGGTTACCGGCACCTTGACCGCTGCGCGTACCCGGTCCAGGTACTTGATCAGGTTTTCCGGGGTGACTTCTTCGCGGAACAGCGCCTCGTTGCCGACCACCACCCGCACCACGCTGCGCGAGGTGTTGGCCAGCTGGATGGCCGTGGCGATTTCGCGTTCGTTGCGCTCCAGGTCCGGGCTGATCCAGATGCCCAGCGTCACCCGCAGGCCGAATTCCTCGGCCAGGCGCGGGATATCCGCCTGGGTGCCCTCCACGGTGTAGATCCGGATGCTGTCGGTCAGTTTGCTCAACTGCTCCAGGTCCTGGCGCATCTCGTCGTCACTGGGGTACTGGCCCTTCTGCGGGCTTTCGCCCAGGCGGAAGGGTGAATACGAGAAGCCAGAGATCTGCTCTGGCCAGGCTGGGGCGGAGACCGGGCGGTTGATCAGTGCCCAGAACCCGGTGAACAACGCGGCGATGGCCAGGACCACGACCAGGTTCAGGCCGAATTTACGTGAAGACATTGTCGTCCATATGTGTCGAAGTGATAGGACATTAAAGCAGGGTTGGTAGTCTCTTTCCTAACGATGCAGGCCATGGGCCCGCTGGCATATAATGCGCGCCGGTTTTTTGGGGTATGAACATGAGCACAGAAGATCCACGCTTCGCCGGCGTTGCCCGGCTGTATGGCGACCAGGGGTTGCACCGTCTGGGCCAGGCCCATGTGGCCGTGGTCGGCATTGGCGGAGTAGGCTCGTGGGCGGCGGAAGCGCTGGCACGCAGTGGCGTGGGCGAGATCACCCTGTTCGACCTTGACGATGTGTGCGTCAGCAACACCAACCGCCAGGCCCATGCCTTGGATGGGCAGGTGGGGCGGCCCAAGGTCGAGGTCATGGCCGAGCGCCTGCGGGCGATCAACCCGGGGTGTACGGTGCATGCTGTCGCTGACTTCGTCACCCGCGACACCATGGTCGAGTACATCACCGAGAACCTCGACTGTGTGATCGACTGCATCGACAGCGTCATGGCCAAGGCGGCGCTGATAGCCTGGTGTCGGCGGCGCAAGATCGCCATCGTCACCACGGGGGGCGCCGGTGGGCAGATCGACCCGACACAGATCCAGATCGCCGACCTGAACAAGACCTTCAACGACCCGCTGGCCTCGCGGGTGCGTTCCACCCTGCGCCGCGACTACAACTTCTCGCGCAATGTCAGCCGCAACTATGGCGTGCCATGCGTGTTCTCCAGTGAACAGCTGCGCTACCCGAAGGGCGATGGCAGCGTTTGCCTGCAGAAAAGCTTCGTGGGCGAGGGCGTGCGGCTGGACTGCTCGGGTGGCTTTGGCGCGGTGATGATGGTGACCGCGACCTTTGGCATGGTGGCAGCGAGCAAGGCGGTGGAAAAACTGGTAGCGGGGGCGCGGCGGCCTTCGGAGCGGGTCAAGCCTGAATAACTGCTTCTGGCCCACTCGCTCCTACAGGTACAGCGCCAGCCAAAACGTCACACGATACCTGTGGGAGCGGGCGAGCCCGCGAAGAAGCCAGCACCGATTCAACGATTGGACGCCAGCTCCGCCATCCGCTGCAACACTGCATGCAGCCCGTTGCTGCGCGACGGCGAAAGCTGGCGCTCCAGGCCAAGTTGAGTGAACCACTCACGCAGATCGAGCCCGGCAAGTTCTTCACTGGCCAACCCCTGCACCCGCACCAGCAACAACGCCAGCAGCCCGCGCAACAGGCGTGCATCGCTGCTGGCCTTGAACCGCCACAAACCCTCGGCCTGCTCGGCCACCAGCCATACCAGGCTTTCGCAACCATGCACCCGGTTGGCCTCGGTCTTTTCAGTATCAGCCAGCGGTTCCAGCCGATCGCCCCACTGCATCAGCAGCCGCGCACGCTGTTCCCAACCCTTGCCCTGCTCGAAAGCTTCCAGCGCCTGGCGCGCCTGATCGGGCAAGGTCATCGCAACAGCTCCAGGCCTTGATCCAACGCCTCGAAGAAACGCTGCAAGTCATCGCTGTCGTTATACAGCCCCAATGACACGCGGATCGCGCCCTCCAGGCCCAAGCCCTTCAGCAGCGGCATGGCACAGTGGTGCCCGGCACGCACGGCAATGCCTTGCTCGGTCAGCAGGTGGGCGATGTCGGCGTTGTGCACGCCTTCAATGACGAAACTGGCAAGGGCCGCCTGTGGCGTCCCCAGGATGCGCACGCCATCGCGGTCTGCCAGGCCGCGCAGCAAGTGCTGGTGCAGGCTGGTTTCATGGGCTACGAGTGCCTGGGCATCGAGGCTGGCCAGGTAGTCCAGGGTCGCACCCAGGCCGATCACCCCGGCGATCGGTGGCGTGCCAGCCTCGAACCCCAGCGGCGCCGGGCGGAAGCTGGCGCTGTGGTACTCGGCCAGTTGCACCATCTCGCCGCCGAACTGCCAATGGTGCAGCAGCTCCAGCGCCTGGCTGCGGCCGTACAGCACGCCCACGCCTTCCGGGCCGTACAGCTTGTGACTGGAGAACACATAGAAGTCGCAGCCAAGCTGCTGCACATCATGGCGGCCATGCACCACGCCCTGGGCACCGTCGACCACTGTCAGCGCGCCTTGCGCACGGGCATGGGCCAGCAGTGCCGGTAACGGTTGCCAGGTGCCCAGCACGTTGGACAGCTGGCTCACCGCCAGCACCCGGGTGCGCGGGCCGATCAGTTGCAGCGCCTGGTCCAGGTCGATGCGGCCATGGGCATCCAGCGGCAGCACCACCAGACGCAGGTTGCGCCGGCGCGCCAGCTGTTGCCAGGGCAGCAGGTTGGCATGGTGCTCCAGGGCACTGACGGCAATTTCGTCACCGGCCTCGAAGCGGTGTTCCAGGCCATAGGCCAGCAGGTTCAGTGCCGAAGTGGCACCGTGGGTGAAGATAATCTGCCGCGAGTCTGGCGCATTGAGCCAGGCGGCAACCTTGTCGCGGCTGGTTTCGAAGGCCTGTGTGGCCAGTGCGCCGGGCAAGTGCTGGGCACGGTGCACGTTGGCTGCGCCATGGCCGTAGTAATGGCTCAGGGCATCGAGCAGGGCTTGCGGCTTCTGGGTGGTGGCGGCGCTGTCCAGGTAGGTCTGGTGCTGCCGTTGCAGGGCGGCGATGGCGGGAAAATCGGCACGCCAGGGGGAGGGCTGAAACATGGTCGCGGGGCCTGGAATGAAAATCGGGTCTGGCGTGGTGCCAGACCCGATCTTAACATTTCAAACGCTGAGAATCCGCTGTTCGCGAGCAAGCTCGCTCCGGCAGCGGTTGAAGGGTTCTCAGTTGTGCGCGTGCAGCGCCTCGTTCAGCTCGATGGCCGACTTGTGGGTCTTGCACTCCACCGCGCCGTTCAGCGAGTTGCGGCGGAACAGCAGGTCGGTCTGGCCGGCCAGGTCGCGGGCCTTGACCACTTTGACCAGCTGGTTGTTCTCGTCCAGCAGGTTCACCTTGGTACCGGCGGTGATGTACAGGCCGGCTTCGACGGTGTTGCGGTCGCCCAGCGGAATGCCGATACCGGCGTTGGCGCCGATCAGGCAGCCTTCGCCAACCTTGATGACGATGTTGCCGCCACCGGACAAGGTGCCCATGGTCGAGCAGCCGCCGCCCAGGTCCGAGCCCTTGCCAACGAATACGCCAGCGGAAACGCGGCCTTCGATCATGCCCGGGCCTTCGGTGCCAGCGTTAAAGTTGACGAAGCCTTCGTGCATGATGGTGGTGCCTTCGCCGATGTAGGCGCCCAGGCGCACGCGGGCAGTGTCGGCGATACGCACGCCGGCCGGGACCACGTAGTCGGTCATTTTCGGGAACTTGTCCACCGAGAACACTTCCAGCAGCTCGCCCTTCAGGCGCGCTTCCAGTTGCAGTTCAGCGAGTTCGGCCAGGTCGACCGCGCCCTGGTTGGTCCAGGCCACGTTCGGCAGCAGCGGGAAGATGCCAGCCAGGCTCACGCCGTGCGGCTTGACCAGGCGGTGCGACAGCAGGTGCAGCTTGAGGTAGGCCTCTGGCGTCGAGGTCAGCGCGGCGTCTTCGGCCAGCAGGGTGGCGACCAGTGGCTTGTGGCTTTCGGCCAGGCGGGTCAGCAGGGCGGCTTGGGTGGCATCCACACCTTTCACGGCTTCGGCCAGTTGAGCGGCCTGGGCGTTGCTGAAGGCGATGGCCTGGTTGCCACCTTGGTAACCGAGAACAGGGGCTACTGCAGCGACCAGTTCGGCGCTCGGGTTGAGCAGCGGTTGTGCGTAGAACACTTCCAGCCAGGCGCCCTGGCGGTTCTGGGAGCCGACACCGAAGGCCAGGCTGAACAGGGTATTGGACATGTGATTACCTCGTGCGAAATAGGGTAGGGGCTCAGGCCAGGGCAGCGGCGTACAGGTCGGGCTTGAAGCCCACCAGGGTACGCGCGCCAAGGTCGAGCACCGGGCGCTTGATCATCGACGGCTGGGCCAGCATCAGCTCGACGGCCTTGGCCTGGTCGAGGTCGGCCTTGCTGGCGTCGTCCAGCTTGCGGAAGGTGGTGCCGGCACGGTTGAGGATGACTTCCCAGCCGTGTTCCTCGCACCAGCGGTTCAGGCTGTCACGGTCGATGCCTTGGGCCTTGTAATCGTGGAATTCGTAGGCGATGGCCTGGTCTTCGAGCCAGGTACGTGCCTTTTTCATGGTGTCACAGGCTTTAATGCCGTAGAGCGTGTAGGTCATTGTGTGCATTGGGGTCACAGGCTGCCCCAATCTCTCCGTTTTCCGATTTCAGTCGCGGGATTATGCGGGAACGATCCTGTGAGCGCCACGGGTGTGCATGTCTTGGGTCTTGCAGTGTGTCGGAGACCGAGCGCCGCCCGCGCGGCGCTCGGTCTCCGACACACTGCAAGGCTCAAGGCATGCATCTGCTGGGCGATAAGGGGTCGAACCTGCGCCACCGACAAACCGAAGTATCATCATGTTACATATTCATCCGCCACCTGCGACTATCGTGCAGCGGCCCCGAATCGCCCACCGCCGCTAACATATTGTTTCAATGGCGATGTTTCGCCCTGTTGTCGTTTCTGGTTCACAAAGGAAGCTTTCCCGGATGCAGTCCGCCTACACCGTCCTCATCCTGCTGACGCTGGTCAGCGTGTCGAAGCTGGTCGGCCGCATGATTCCGCTGCCCTTGCCGCTGGTACAGATCGCCGCCGGTGCCTTGCTCGCTTGGCCGACGCTGGGCTTGCATGTGGCACTGGACCCCGAGCTGTTCCTGTTCCTGTTCCTGCCGCCGTTGCTGTTCGCCGACGGCTGGCGCATTCCCAAGCGCGAGTTGTGGCGCATTCGTGGGCCGGTGGTGGCGCTGGCCGTGGGGCTGGTGCTGTTTACCGTGGTCGGGGCCGGTTACTTCATTCACTGGCTGCTGCCGAGCATCCCGCTGCCCGTGGCCTTCGCCCTGGCCGCAGTGTTGTCGCCAACCGACGCCGTGGCGGTTTCGGCCATTACCCAGGACCGCCTGCCCACCCCGCTGATGCACATGCTCCAGGGCGAGGCCCTGATGAACGATGCCTCGGGCCTGGTGACCTTCAAGTTCGCACTGGCGGCGGCGATCACCGGGGTGTTCTCGCTGACCGACGCAAGCTTCAGCTTCGTACTGGTCGCCCTGGGCGGCCTGGCGGTGGGCGTGGCCCTGAGCTGGCTGATCGGCCGCCTGCGTGCCTGGATGATTGCTCGCGGCTGGGACGACCCGGCCACGCATGTGGTGTTCATGTTGCTGCTGCCCTTCGCTGCCTACGTGCTGGCCGAGCGCCTGGGCATATCGGGCATCCTTTCGGCGGTGGCCGCCGGCATGATGCAGAGCTGGCTCGACCTGCTGCCACGGCAGACCAGCACGCGCCTGCTCAACCGCAGTGTGTGGTCGCTGCTGGAGTTCGCTTTCAACGGCCTGATCTTCCTGCTGCTGGGCCTGCAGTTGCCGGACATCATCAAGGCCGTGGTCAGCCATGAACCCACCGTATGGCCGACCTTGGCCTGGCGCTGCCTGGACGTGGTGGCGATCTTTGTGGCGCTGATCTTGCTGCGGTTCATCTGGGTCCAGAGCATCTGGCGCTCGATCGGTGTGGTACGCCGCTGGCGCGGCAAGCCGGCGCTGGTGCTGATGCCCACGGCGCGCTCCTGCTGGTTGCTGACCCTGGGTGGTGTGCGCGGTGCGGTCACCCTGGCCGGCGTGATGTCGATCCCGTTGCTGATGGCAGCAGGCAAGGCCTTCCCGGAGCGTGACTTGCTGATCTTCATTGCGGCCGGTGTGATCCTGTTGTCATTGATCAGCGCCTGTATCGCGCTGCCGCTGTTGCTGCGCGGGGTGACCAAGAGCCCGGACGAGCGCTTGCACCAGGAAGTGCAGGAGGCCTGGCGACGCACGGCCGAGGCGGCGATCCATGCGCTGGAGGCAGAGGAAGTGATCGACAGCAATGCGCCGCAGGATGCCGCGCAGGCGACCCTGGCGACCGAGTTGAAGGCGCGCTTGATGGCGGAATACCGCGATGAGCTGGACAGCTACAACGACAGCGCCGAGGCCAAGGCCCTGGCCGAGCAGATGGACCTGCTGGAGCGGCGTTTGCGCCTGCGGGCGCTGCGGGCCCAGCGGCTGGAGCTGTATGAACTGCATCGCCAGCATCTGGTGGGGGATGAAGTGGTGCGGCAGGTGCTGGGTGAGCTGGACATGAGTGAAGCGAACCTGGGGTCAGTCAGGTAGACCCCAAGGGGCCGCTTTGCGGCCCTGTGGGAGCGGGTTTACCCGCGAATCAGGCGACGCGGTGCATGGCACCGGCTGTGCCGGTGTTCGCGGATAAACCCGCTCCTACAGGTACTGCACAACACTCGAGAGTTGTACGGCCCCTGTCGAATCAGCGGTTCTGCAGGAATTCGCGAATCCGCTCCGCCGCCTCGATGCACTCGGCCAGCGGTGCAACCAGTGCCATGCGCACACGCCCGGCGCCCGGGTTCACGCCATCCACTTCACGCGACAGGTACGACCCCGGTACCACCGTCACATGCTGGGCCTCGAACAGGTCGCGTGTGAACTCGGCATCGCTGCCGGGCACCTTGGCCCACAGGTAGAAGCTGCCATCCGGGCGCTGCACATCCAGCACCGGCTGCAGGATATCAAGCACGGCGTCGTACTTGGCGCGGTACTGGTCGCGGTTCTCACGCACATGCGCCTCGTCCTGCCAGGCAGCGATACTGGCCAGCTGGGTTTGTACCGGCATGGCGCAGCCGTGGTAGGTACGGTACAGCAGGAACGGCTTGATGATCTCGGCGTCACCGGCGACGAAGCCCGAGCGCAGGCCCGGCAGGTTGGAACGCTTGGACAGGCTGTGGAATACCACGCAGCGCTTGAAGTCGCTGCGGCCCAGTTCCGCACAGGCAGTCAGCAGGCCTGGTGGCGGGGCATCCTCGTCGAAGTACAGCTCGCTGTAGCACTCGTCGGCGGCAATCACGAAGTCGTGCTCGTCGGCCAGGGCAATCAGCTTCTTCAGGGTGTCCATCGGCACCAGTGCGCCGGTGGGGTTGCCCGGCGAGCACAGGAACAGGATCTGGCAACGCTTCCACACTTCAGCCGGCACGGCGTCGAAGTCGGGGTTGAAGCCGTTGCTTTCCAGGCATGGCAGATAGTGCGGGGTGGCACCGGCCAGCAGCGCTGCGCCTTCGTAGATCTGGTAGAACGGGTTGGGGCTGACCACCAGGCCGTCATCGGCGCGGTTGACCACGGCCTGGGTGAAGGCGAACAGCGCTTCACGGGTGCCGTTGACCGGCAGGATGTGGCGGTCGGCATCCAGCCAGCCGGCCGGTACGCCGAAGCGCCGCTCGCACCACTGGCCGATGGCCTGGCGCAGGGCGGGCAGGCCGATGGTGCTCGGGTACACCGCCAGCTTGTCGAGGTTGTCGGCCATGGCCTGGGCGACGAACGCCGGCGATTCGTGCTTCGGCTCACCGATCGACAGGGCGATGGCGCGCTTGTCCGCCGCAGGTGCAACGCTGCCCAGCAGGGCGCGGAGTTTCTCGAACGGGTAGGGCTGAAGCTGGGTCAAGGCATGGTTCATCGGCGCAAGGTCTCGTCAATCGTCTAATCGTTAAAAGGTCACGCGGGTAGGGCTGGCATCGCTGGCCTGGCCGGCCTGCAGCTGCTGGACGATGGCTTCCTGCAGTCGGCTGCACAGTTGCGGGTCGGACAGCGGCTGGTTGTCGGCATCGGTGATGAAGAACACGTCTTCCACCCGCTCGCCGAGGGTGGCGATCTTGGCGTTCTGCAGCGACAGGTCGAACTCCAGGAAGATCCGCCCCAGCCGGGCCAGCAGGCCAGGGCGGTCAGGTGCGGTGATTTCGAGGATGGTCACCGGCCGCTGGGCATCGTTGAGGATGGTCACCTGTGGCGGGAAGTCGAAGTGCTTGAGCTGGCGCGGTACCCGGCGCTGGATGATGGTCGGGTAGTCCTCGGGGTTGCGCAGCGCTTCGGTCAGGCCGTCGCGAATCTGCTTGACCCGCTGCGGGTTGTCGCCGATCGAGCCGCCGTCGTTGTCCAGCACGATGTAGGTATCGAGGGTGAACTGGCTGCTCGAGGTGATGATCCGCGCGTCATGAATGTTCAGGTTCAACTGCGACATCGCCGCCACGGTCACGGCGAAGAAGTCGTGCTGGTCGGGGGCATAGATGAAGATCTGCGTGCCACCCTCGAACTCGCGCTGGGTGGTTTCCTTGATCAGCACCAGCGGCCCGCCATCGGCCGGCTGCTGGAGGATCGCGTCACTGTGCCAGGCCACGTCGGCGGCGGTGTGCTTGAGGAAGTAGTCATCGCCCAGCTGCGACCACAGCTGCTCGACGTCGTCCGGGTCGGTGCCTTCGCGCACCAGGATATCCAGCGCTGCCGATTGGGTCTGGCGAATCTGCTCCTCGCGGTCCAGCGGGTTTTCCAGGCCTCGGCGCAGGGCGCGTTTGGTCTCGGTGTACAGCTGGCGCAGCAGGCTGGCCCGCCACGAGTTCCACAGGCTGGGGTTGGTGGCGTTGATATCGGCCACGGTCAGCACGTACAGGTAGTCCAGGCGTGTCTCGTCGCCCACGTGCAGGGCAAAATCGTTGATTACCTGAGGGTCGGACAGGTCCTTGCGCTGGGCGGTGGTCGACATCACCAGGTGGTTCAGCACCAGCCAGACGATCAGCCGGCTGTCCCAGGCCGGCAACTGGTGGCGCTCGCAGAACTTCTGCGCATCCACCGCACCCAGCTCGGAATGGTCGCCCTGGCGGCCCTTGCCGATGTCGTGATACAGGCCGGCCAGGTAGATCAGCTCGGGCTTGGGCAGGCGGCCCATGAGCTTGCTGGCCAGCGGGAATTTCTCGGACACCGGGGTGTATTGCAACTTGCGCAGGTGCTTGATGAGGTTGAGGGTGTGCGCATCGACCGTATAGATGTGGAACAGGTCGTGCTGCATCTGCCCGACGATCAGGCCGAACTCCGGCAGATAGCGGCCAAGGATGCCGTAGCGGTTCATCCGCCGCAGGTTGCGGTGGATACCGATTTCACACTTGAACAGCTCGATGAACAGGCTGGTGTTGCGGATATCGGTGCGGAAAGTGTCGTCGATCAGGTGCCGGTGTTCGCGCAGCAGCCGCACCGTATCGGCGCGTACGCCCTTGATCTCGGGATGCTGAGCCATCAGCACGAAGATTTCCAGCATGGCGAACGGTGTGCGCCTGAACACGTTCGGCCTGACTGCCTCTATATAGCCATCATGCAGGCGGAAGCGCGCATTCAGCGGCTGGGTGGTGCCGCTGTCGTCATCGGCGAGGATGACCTCCTCGAAGTGCTGGATGATCAGGTCGCACAGCTGGCTGATGCTCATCACCACCCGATAGTACTGCTGCATGAACTGCTCGATCGCCCGCTTGGGGTTGTCGTCGCTGTAGCCCAGCAGCGCGGCGATGCTGCGCTGGTGGTCGAACAGCAGGCGGTCCTCGGCGCGCCCGGCCAGCATATGCAAGGCGTAGCGCACCTTCCACAGGAAGTCCTGGGACGAGGCCAGCAGCTCGTTCTCGCTTTCCAGCAGGAAACCTTCGCCGGCCAAGGCGTGCAGGTTGAGTGTGCCGTACTGGCGGCGGGCCACCCACAGCACTGTCTGGATGTCGCGCAGGCCACCGGGTGAACCTTTCACGTTGGGTTCGAGGTTGTACTCGGTATCGTTGTACTTGTGGTGGCGGGCCTTGAGTTCGGCGCGCTTGGCCAGGAAGAAGTCCTTGCTCGGCCACATGTGCGCAGTGCTGGTCACCTCAAGCATGCGTTGGCGCAGCGCCTCGGGGCCGGCAATGGTGCGGCTTTCCATCAGGTTGGTGATGACCGTCAGGTCGGCGCGGGCCTGCTCGGCGCACTCGTCGACGGTGCGCACGCTCTGGCCCACTTCCAGGCCGATGTCCCACAGCAGGGTGAGAAACCTCTCTATGGCGTCGCGGTACTGCTCGTGTTCGGCAGCACCCAGCAGGATCAGCAGGTCGATGTCCGAATGCGGGTGCAGCTCGCCGCGCCCGTAGCCACCCACCGCGACCAGGGCGATGCCGCTCTGGTCGCCCCAGTCGAACTGGTTCCAGGCCTGTTGCAGGATGTTGTCGACGAGCCAGGCGCGGGCCTCGATCAGTGGGCGGATTTCGCTGCCACTGCGGAAACGCTTGTCGAGCACCTCGCCGGCCTGGCGGATGGCTTTCTTGAAGGCGGCGATGGGGCTCGCCTTGAGGGCCAGTTCCGCCTGGAACTGGCCGCGGTCGAACAGCTCGGGGTCCACCTGGGGCATCGCGTCACGTTCCTGTCGTGGGGGTGGCCTGTGGGAGTGCGGTCAGGCCGAGGTGCGCGGGATGGTGTCGTCCTTGCGCAGGGTGAAGATCTCGTAGCCGGTTGCGGTCACCACCAGGGTGTGCTCCCACTGGGCCGAGAGCTTGCGGTCCTTGGTGATGGCGGTCCAGCCGTCGCCCAGCACCTTGGTGTCGGCCTTGCCCTGGTTGATCATCGGCTCGATGGTGAAGGTCATGCCTTCCTTCAGCTCCATGCCGGTGCCGGCGCGGCCGTAGTGCAGGATCTGCGGCTCTTCGTGGAACACCTTGCCGATGCCGTGGCCGCAGAACTCGCGCACCACCGAGAAGCCGTTCTTTTCAGCGTGCTTCTGGATCACTTCGCCGATGTCGCCCAGGCGGCAGCCCGGCTTGACCAGTTCGATGGCCTTGTACATGCACTCCTGGGTGACCTTGGACAGGCGCTCGGCCCATACCGGCACGGTGCCGACGTGGAACATGCGGCTGGTGTCGCCGTGGTAGCCGTCCTTGATCACGGTGACGTCGATGTTCAGCGTGTCACCGTCCTTGAGCGGCTTGTCGTTGGGGATGCCGTGGCAGACCACATGGTTGATCGAGGTGCAGATCGACTTCGGGTAGCCCTTGTAGTTGAGCGGTGCCGGGATGGCCTGCTGGACGTTGACGATGTAGTCGTGACACAGGCGGTCCAGCTCTTCGGTGGTGACACCGGGCTTGACGTGTTCCTCGATCATTTCCAGCACCTCGGCGGCCAGGCGGCCAGCGATGCGCATCTTCTCGATGTCTTCTGCGGTCTTGATGGTGACGGTCATTACAGGCTCTCTACAGCGCCGTGCACGGCGCGAACAAACGGGAAAGGCCGGATTCTAGCAGAGCAGGGCGCCGATCGGTCGGGATAAAGGCGGCAATGCTGCTGTCTACAGCTGGCATTCTGGCGCGAAAGCCGGGGTGCTGCAAAAACCGCTGACGGACGCAACAGTATCCGGGTTCCGTTCGGTCGCGGTCTGTGGTATAAAATGCGCCGCTTTCGGGGACGACCCCGTCAGCACTTAACCCACACACGTGTCGACACGATGACCTGGGTGCCCCGAGTTGCAGAATTCGCGGGTTGGTCATTGGGATACGTGGAGGCCCAACCCGACTTATCAAGGAACTATCATGTCCCAAGTCAACATGCGCGATATGCTGAAGGCCGGTGTGCACTTCGGCCACCAGACCCGTTACTGGAACCCGAAAATGGGCAAGTACATTTTCGGCGCGCGTAACAAGATCCACATCGTCAACCTGGAAAAAACCCTGCCAATGTTCAACGACGCTCTGTCGTTCGTAGAGCGCCTGGCTCAGGGCAAGAACAAGATCCTGTTCGTCGGCACCAAGCGTTCCGCCGGCAAGATCGTCGCCGAGCAAGCTGCTCGTTGCGGTTCGCCGTACGTTGACCACCGTTGGTTGGGCGGCATGCTGACCAACTACAAGACCATCCGCGCTTCGATCAAGCGTCTGCGCGACCTGGAAACCCAGGCCGAAGACGGCACTTTCGCCAAGCTGACCAAGAAAGAAGCCCTGATGCGCTCCCGCGACCTGGAAAAACTGGATCGCAGCCTGGGCGGCATCAAGGACATGGGTGGTCTGCCAGACGCTCTGTTCGTTATCGACGTTGATCACGAGCGCATCGCGATCACCGAAGCCAACAAGCTGGGCATCCCGGTAATCGGCGTTGTCGATACCAACAGCAGCCCGGAAGGTGTTGACTACATCATCCCAGGTAACGATGACGCCATCCGCGCTATCGAGCTGTACATGACTTCGATGGCTGACGCAGTCATCCGCGGCCGCAACAACGTTGCCGGCGGCACCGAAGTTTACGCTGAAGAAGCGGCTGCACCTGCTGCCGAGTAATTAGACGCTAGCGTCGACTTGGCACGCAAAAAGGGGGCTCTGCCCCCTTTTTGCCACCTTGAAATCCTGCTGTCAGCATCGGCCCCGCATCATGGGCCCGCTGAGATAAACACAGTGGATTTGCAGAATTGAACGCCCGTGACGAACGGGTGGAATGGTTGAAAAACTTTCCAAGAGGATTTTGAAATGGCAGCAATTACTGCAGCGCTGGTCAAAGAACTGCGCGAGCGTACCGGCGAAGGCATGATGGATTGCAAGAAGGCCCTGGAAAAGGCCGGCGGCGACATCGAAAAAGCCATTGACGACATGCGTGCCTCGGGCGCCATCAAGGCCGCCAAAAAGGCTGGCAACGTCGCTGCTGAAGGCGCTATCGCCGTCAAGACCGACGGTAAATCCGCCGTCCTGCTGGAAGTGAACTCGCAGACCGACTTCCTGGCCCTGCAAGACGACTTCAAGAACTTCGTTGCCGACAGCATCGAAGAAGCCTTCGCCCAGAAGCTGACCGACGCTGCTCCGCTGATCGCTTCGCGTGAAGCTGCTCGTGAAGCCCTGGTTGCCAAGTGCGGCGAGAACGTCAACATCCGTCGCCTGGTGCGCGTTGAAGGTGACGTTGTCGGTGCCTACCTGCACGGCAACAAGATCGGCGCTGCCGTTGTCCTGAAAGGCGGCGACGTCGATCTGGCCAAGAACATCGCCATGCACGTTGCAGCTTCGAACCCTGAGTTCCTGCTGCCGTCGGAAGTATCGGCCGAAGCCATCGAGCGCGAGAAGGGCGTCTTCCTGCAGCTGAACGCTGACAAGATCGCCGGCAAGCCGGAAAACATCGTCGAGAACATGATCAAAGGTCGTATCTCGAAGTTCCTGGCCGAAGCCTCGCTGGTCGAGCAAGCCTTCGTCATGAACCCGGAAGTCAAGGTTGGCGAGCTGGCCAAGAAAGCCGGTGCTGAAATCGTTTCCTTCACCTACTTCAAAGTAGGCGAAGGCATCGAGAAGCCAGTCGACGACTTCGCTGCTGAAGTTGCCGCTCAGGTAGCTGCTGCCAAGCAGTAAGACAGCCCCGTCTGTCGCCCCGAAGAGGCTGCCCGCTCACGCGCGCAGCCTCTTTGTCAAAACGGCGAAGGGTTTATAAGGCCCGTCGCCGCTGGCACCGAAGCGGTGCCACGCTACAGTTAGCAGGCTGCAAACAGCCCGCACGAATTTTCTAAAAGTACGCCGCAGGAGAGACTCGCAATGGCTCAGCAGGTGAGTGGTCGCCAACCTCGCTATAAACGCATTTTGCTCAAACTTAGCGGCGAGGCCCTGATGGGCTCGGAAGACTTCGGGATCGACCCGAAAGTGCTGGATCGCATGGCCCTCGAAGTTGGCCAGCTGGTAGGGATCGGTGTCCAGGTCGGCCTGGTGATCGGTGGTGGCAACCTGTTCCGCGGTGCCGCGCTCAGCGCAGCCGGCATGGACCGCGTCACCGGTGACCACATGGGCATGCTGGCCACCGTGATGAACGGCCTGGCCATGCGCGATGCGCTGGAGCGCTCGAACATCCCGGCCCTGGTAATGTCGGCCATTTCCATGGTCGGTGTCACCGATCATTACGATCGTCGCAAAGCTATTCGCCACCTCAACTCCGGGGATGTGGTAATTTTCTCCGCCGGTACCGGCAACCCGTTCTTCACCACCGACTCCGCCGCCTGCCTGCGCGCCATCGAAATCGATGCCGACGTGGTGTTGAAGGCGACCAAGGTCGATGGTGTGTACACTGCCGATCCATTCAAGGACCCGCATGCCGAGAAGTTCGATCACCTGACCTACGACGAGGTCCTGGATCGCAAGCTGGGTGTAATGGACCTGACCGCAATCTGCCTGTGCCGTGACCACAAGATGCCATTGCGGGTATTCAACATGAACAAGCCTGGCGCCCTGCTGAACATTGTGGTGGGTGGCGCTGAAGGTACTCTGATCGAGGAAGGCCAAGCATGATCAACGACATCAAGAAAGACGCGCAGGAGCGCATGACCAAGTCCCTCGAGGCCCTGGCTCGCAACCTCGCGGCAATCCGCACCGGTCGCGCCCACCCAAGCATCCTGGACAGCGTCAAGGTCACTGCCTGGGGTAGCGAGATGCCGCTGAACCAGGTGGCCGCGATCACCGTCGAAGATGCCCGCACCCTGAAGATCGTCGCGCACGACAAAAACCTTAGTGCTGCCATCGAAAAGGCCATCCTCACCTCCGACCTGGGCCTGAACCCGTCCAGCGCCGGCACCACCATCCGTGTGCCGATGCCGGCCCTGACCGAGGAAACCCGCAAGGGCTACACCAAGCAGGCCAGCGGCGTTGCCGAGGATGCCAAGGTGGCTGTGCGCAACGTGCGCCGTGACGCTCTGGCCGACCTGAAGAAGCTGACCAAGGACAAGGAAATCAGCGAAGACGAAGAACGTCGCGCCGCTGACGAGATCCAGAAGCTGACCGACAAGTACGTTGCCGAAGTCGATGCCGCCTTCAAAGCCAAGGAAAAGGACCTGATGGCCGTCTAAGGCCGGGGTTTTTTAATGGAAAAGACCAAGCCAGCGGCACCGTCCTCGGTGCCGCGTCATGTCGCGATCATCATGGATGGCAACAACCGCTGGGCGAAAAAACGCCTGTTGCCCGGTGTTGCCGGGCACAAGGCGGGTGTCGACGCCGTTCGCGCGGTCATCGAAGTCTGTGCCGAATCCGGGGTCGAGGTGCTGACCCTGTTCGCCTTCTCCAGCGAGAACTGGCAGCGTCCCGCCGAAGAGGTCGGTGCGCTGATGGAACTGTTCTTCTCGGCCCTGCGCCGCGAGGCCAAACGCCTCAACGAGAACAACATCAGCCTGCGTATCATCGGTGACCGTTCGCGCTTCCATCCCGAGCTGCAGGCCGCCATGCGCGAGGCCGAGGCGCTGACCGCCGGCAACAACCGCTTCATCCTGCAGATCGCGGCCAACTACGGTGGCCAGTGGGACATCGCCCAGGCCGCCCAGCGGCTGGCGCGGGAAGTGCAAGCCGGGCACCTGCGCCCGGAAGACATCACCCCGGGCCTGCTGCAGACCTGCCTGGCAACCGGCGAGCTGCCGCTGCCGGACCTGTGCATCCGCACCGGTGGCGAGCACCGCATCAGCAATTTCCTGTTGTGGCAGCTGGCCTACGCCGAGCTGTACTTCTCCGACCTGTACTGGCCGGACTTCAAACACGAGGCCATGCGCACCGCCCTGGCCGATTTCGCTTCGCGCCAGCGCCGCTTCGGTAAGACCAGCGAGCAGGTCGAGGCTGGAGCTCGTGCTTAATGCTTAAACAACGCATCATTACCGCGCTGATCCTGCTGCCGATCGCGCTGGGTGGCTTCTTCCTGCTCAACGGTGGGGACTTCGCCCTGTTCATCGGCTTCGTGGTGACCCTCGGCGCCTGGGAGTGGGCGCGTCTGGCCGGGCTCATGGCCCAGCCGCTGCGCATCGCCTATGCCGTGGTCGTCGCCGGAGCGCTGATGCTGCTGTACATCCTTCCGGAGCTGGCGCCCTGGGTGCTGGGCGCTGCGGTGATCTGGTGGGGGTTGGCCACCTGGCTGGTGCTTACCTATCCACGTAGTAGCGAGCTGTGGGCCAGTGCAGCCTGCCGGTTGCTGATCGGCCTGCTGGTTTTGCTGCCGGCCTGGCAGGGTCTGGTGCTGCTCAAGCACTGGCCGCTGGGTAACTGGCTGATCCTGTCGGTCATGGTGCTGGTTTGGGCTGCCGATATTGGCGCGTACTTCTCTGGCCGTGCCTTCGGCAAGCGCAAGCTGGCGCCTCAGGTCAGCCCTGGCAAGAGCTGGGAAGGCGTGTATGGCGGCCTGGCGGTCAGCCTGGTGATTACCCTGGTGGTCGGAATCAGTCGCGACTGGGGCTTCGGCCAGATTCTGCTGGGCCTGTTGAGTGCCGCGCTGGTGGTCATGTCTTCGGTGGTGGGTGACCTGACCGAAAGCATGTTCAAGCGCCGCTCCGGCATCAAGGACAGCAGCAACCTGTTGCCTGGCCATGGTGGGGTGCTCGACCGCATCGACAGCCTGACTGCGGCGATCCCGATTTTCGCCGTGCTGCTGTGGGCTGCCGAATGGGGTGTGATGTGAGCCGTCCGCAGCGTATTACCGTGCTCGGGGCCACCGGCTCCATCGGTCTGAGCACGCTGGATGTCATCGCGCGCCATCCTGACCGTTATCAGGTGTTCGCCCTGAGTGGCTATTCGCGTATCGACGAATTGCTTGCGCTGTGCGTGCGCCATCGGCCGACATTCGCCGTGGTACCTAATGCCGAGGCGGCCGCGCGACTGCGCGAAAGCCTGGTTGCGGCAGGTTGCGCCACCGAGGTGCTGGAAGGCGAGGCCGGGTTGTGCCAGGTGGCTTCTGCGTCGGAAGTGGACGCGGTGATGGCGGCCATCGTCGGCGCCGCCGGCCTGCGCCCCACCCTGGCGGCGGTCGAGGCGGGCAAGAAGGTGCTGCTGGCCAACAAGGAGGCGCTGGTGATGTCCGGCGCGCTGTTCATGGAGGCGGTGCGGCGCAGTGGTGCCGTGCTGCTGCCGATCGACAGCGAGCACAATGCGATCTTCCAGTGCATGCCCGGCGACTACGCGCGCGGACTGAGTGCCGTCGGCGTGCGCCGGATCCTGCTCACCGCATCCGGTGGCCCGTTCCGCGAGACCCCCGTCGAGGCGCTGCTGGACGTCACCCCGGAACAGGCCTGCGCGCACCCCAACTGGTCCATGGGGCGCAAGATTTCCGTGGATTCGGCCAGCATGATGAACAAGGGCCTGGAGCTGATCGAGGCCTGCTGGTTGTTCGATGCTGCACCGGCCAAGGTCGAGGTGGTGGTGCACCCGCAGAGCGTGATCCACTCCCTGGTGGATTATGTGGACGGTTCGGTGCTGGCGCAGTTGGGTAACCCGGACATGCGCACACCCATCGCCAACGCCCTGGCCTGGCCCGAGCGGATCGATTCCGGGGTGGCGCCGCTGGACCTGTTCGCCATCGCCCGTCTGGACTTCCAGGCGCCCGACGAACAGCGCTTCCCTTGCCTGCGCCTGGCGCGGCAGGCTGCCGAGGCCGGCAACAGCGCACCGGCCGTGCTCAATGCGGCAAATGAGGTCGCAGTCGAGGCATTTCTCCAGCGGCGTATCCGCTTCCCGGAGATCGCGGGTATGATCGAACAGGTGCTCGATCAGGAGCCCGTCGTACCGCTGCCGTCGCTGGACGCGGTGTTCGCCGCCGACCAGCGTGCCCGGGAGCTTTCCCGTGAGTGGCTGAGGCGTCACGGTCGCTGATGCAGGCCCGCCACGGTTCACGAGGGGGCTGGGCATGATGCCAGCCCGCTGAACATCATTCGGAGATGGATATGACAGCGCTCTACATGATTATCGGCACCCTCGTAGCCTTGGGTGTGCTGGTCACTTTCCATGAATTCGGCCACTTCAGGGTGGCACGCCGCTGCGGTGTCAAGGTGCTGCGCTTCTCGGTGGGCTTCGGCACGCCGCTGCTGCGCTGGCATGACCGCCATGGCACCGAGTTCGTGATCGCGGCGATCCCGCTGGGTGGCTACGTCAAGATGCTCGACGAGCGCGAGGGGGACGTGCCGCCAGCGCTGATCGAACAGTCGTTCAACCGCAAGACCGTACGCCAGCGCATCGCGATCGTCGCGGCGGGCCCGGTTGCGAACTTCCTGCTGGCCATCCTGTTCTTCTGGGTGCTGGCGATGCTGGGTACCCAGCAGATCCGCCCGGTGATCGGCGCGGTCGATGCGGGCAGCCTGGCAGCATCGGCAGGCCTGACCGCAGGTCAGGAAATCGTCTCCATCGATGGCAAGCCGACCAATGGTTGGTCTGCGGTCAACCTGCAACTGGTTCGCCGCCTGGGCGAGAGCGGCACCTTGCAGGTTGGCGTGCGTGAAGAGGGCGCCAGCGCCGAGCGCCAGCTGCAGGTGAAGCTGGACAGCTGGCTCAAGGGCGCCGACGAGCCCGACCCGATCCAGTCCCTCGGGCTGCACCCTTGGCGCCCGGCGATCTTGCCGGTGTTGGCCGAGATCGATCCAAAGGGGCCGGCTGCCGCTGCGGGCCTGAAAACCGGTGACAAGCTGCTGGCGCTCGATGGCGTGGCAGTGAGCGAATGGCAGCAGGTGGTCGATGCCGTGCGGGCTCGCCCGCAAGCCAAGGTTGTGGTGCGCGTCGAGCGCGATGGTGCTGTGCTGGACGTCCCGGTCACCCTGGCGCGCAAGGGCGAGGGCAAGGCGGCCGGCGGCTATCTGGGCGCCGGGGTAAAAGGTGGCGAATGGCCTGCCAACATGCTCCGCGAAGTCAGCTACGGCCCGCTGGATGCGGTGGGTGAGGGCTTGTCACGCACCTGGAACATGAGCGTCCTGACCCTTGAATCGCTGAAGAAAATGCTGTTCGGGGAGCTCTCGGTAAAAAACTTGAGCGGACCGATAACCATTGCTAAAGTGGCGGGCGCTTCAGCCCAGTCCGGCGTGGGGGATTTCCTGAATTTCCTGGCCTACCTGAGCATAAGCCTGGGGGTTCTTAACCTGCTGCCCATCCCGGTTCTGGATGGGGGGCATTTGCTGTTTTACCTGGTCGAGTGGGTGCGCGGTCGTCCGCTGTCGGATCGGGTGCAAGGTTGGGGGGTCCAGATCGGTATCAGTTTGGTCATAGGGGTGATGTTGCTCGCCCTGATCAACGATCTGGGTCGACTATAAAGCTTCGCTCAATTGCGAAACCTGCCGTCTTGTCGCGGCGGGCTGTTTATTGCCAGTTGGAATAAAAGGACTTCATGAAACGTCTGCTGCTAACTGCGGTCATGTCCGCACTGATGATCGCTGAAGTTCACGCCGAGTCCTTCACCATCTCCGATATCCGCGTCAACGGCCTGCAGCGGGTTTCCGCCGGCAGTGTCTTCGGTGCCTTGCCGCTGAACGTCGGCGACCAGGCCGATGACCGCCGACTGGTGGAGTCGACCCGTTCCCTGTTCAAGACCGGCTTCTTCCAGGACATTCAGCTGAACCGCGATGGCAATGTCCTGATCATCAACGTGGTCGAACGCCCGTCGGTGTCGAGCATCGAGATCGAAGGCAACAAGGCGATCAGCACCGAAGACCTGATGAAAGGCCTGAAGCAATCCGGCCTGGCCGAAGGCGAGATCTTCCAGCGTGCCACCCTCGAAGGTGTGCGTAACGAACTGCAGCGCCAATACGTGGCCCAGGGCCGCTATTCGGCCGAGGTCGACGCCGAGGTGGTGCCGCAGCCGCGCAACCGCGTGGCGCTGAAGATCAAGATCAACGAAGGCACCGTCGCCGCCATCCAGCACATCAACATCGTTGGCAACAACGTGTTCGACGACGAGACCCTGGCGCAGCTGTTCGAGCTGAAGACCACCAACTGGCTGTCGTTCTTCAAGAACGACGACAAGTACGCCCGCGAAAAGCTCTCCGGTGACCTGGAGCGCCTGCGTTCCTACTACCTGGACCGCGGCTACATCAACATGGACATCGCCTCCACCCAGGTGTCCATCACGCCGGACAAGAAACACGTCTACATCACCGTCAACATCAACGAAGGCGAGAAGTACACCGTCCGTGACGTGAAGCTGTCCGGTGACCTGAAGGTGCCGGAAGACCAGGTCAAGTCGCTGCTGCTGGTGCAGCCTGGCCAGGTGTTCTCGCGCAAGGTGATGACCAGCACCTCTGAGCTGATCACCCGCCGCCTGGGTAACGAAGGCTACACCTTCGCCAACGTCAACGGCGTGCCGCAGCCGAACGATGAAGACCACACCGTCGACATCATGTTCGTGGTCGACCCGGGCAAGCGTGCCTACGTCAACCGCATCAACTACCGCGGCAACACCAAGACCGAAGACGAAGTGCTGCGTCGCGAAATGCGCCAGATGGAAGGCGGCTGGGCCTCGACCTACCTGATCGACCAGTCCAAGACCCGCCTGGAACGCCTGGGCTTCTTCAAGGAAGTGAACGTCGAGACCCCGCCGGTGCCGGGCACCGACGACCAGGTCGACGTCAACTACAGCGTCGAGGAACAGGCCTCCGGCTCGATCACCGCCAGCGTCGGTTTCGCCCAGAGCGCCGGCCTGATCCTCGGTGGTTCGATCAGCCAGAGCAACTTCCTCGGTACTGGTAACAAGGTATCCATCGGCCTGACCCGTTCGGAATACCAGACCCGCTACAACTTCGGCTTCGTTGACCCCTACTTCACTGCCGATGGCGTGAGCCTGGGTTACAACGCCTTCTACCGCAGCACCGACTACGACGACCTCGACGTCGACGTGGCCAGCTACGCGGTGGACAGCTACGGTGCAGGCGTCAGCCTCGGCTACCCGATCAGCGAGACCTCGCGCCTGACCTATGGCCTGAGCGTGCAGCAGGACAAGATCAAGACCGGCAAGTACACCGTTGACGAGATCTTCGATTTCCTCGAAGAGGAAGGCGACAGCTTCCTGAACTTCAAGGCCTCGATCGGCTGGTCGGAGTCGACCCTGAACAAAGGCGTGCTGGCGACCCGTGGTCACTCGCAAAGCCTGACCCTGGAATCCACCATTCCGGGCAGCGACCTGTCGTTCTTCAAGCTCGACTACCGCGGCCAGCTGTTCAAGCCGATTACCAACGACTACACCCTGCGCCTGCACACCGAACTGGGCTATGGTGATGGTTACGGCAGCACCTCCGGCCTGCCGTTCTACGAGAACTACTTCGCGGGTGGCTTCAACTCCGTCCGTGGCTTCAAGGACAGCAGCCTGGGCCCACGCAGTACCCCAAGCCGCGGCGAGGCCAACGGTGGCAAGCCAGGCACCATTGCCGACCCGGACCAGGATCCGTTGCCGTTTGGTGGCAACGTGCTGGTACAAGGTGGTGTGGAGCTGCTGTTCCCGCTGCCATTCGTCAAGGATCAGCGTTCGCTGCGCACGTCCGTGTTCTGGGATGTGGGTAACGTGTTCGACACCAATTGCGGCAACCAGCCTGATTGCGAGAAGGTCGGTTTCTCGGGTATGGCCAGCTCGGTCGGCCTGGGCGTGACCTGGATCACCGCACTGGGCCCGCTGAGCTTCAGCCTGGCAATGCCGGTGAAGAAGCCGGACGATGCCGACACCCAGGTGTTCCAATTCTCTCTGGGCCAGACCTTCTGAGGTCGGCCCTCGCTTAATGACAACGGTTTATCCAGGAGTGCATCGTGCGTAAGTTGACCCAACTGGCCGTAGTGGCCGCGGCGCTTGTCGCCACCCCGGCTTTCGCCGAAATGAAGGTTGCCGTCCTGAACTATCAGATGGCCCTGCTGGAGTCGGACGCCGCCAAGAAATACGCGGTGGATGCCGAGAAGAAGTTCGGCCCGCAACTGACCAAGCTGAAAAGCCTGGAAAGCAGCGCCAAGGGCATCCAGGACCGTCTGATCAAGGGCGGCGACAAGATGCAGCAGCAGGAGCGCGAGCGCCTGGAACTCGAGTTCAAGCAGAAGGCCCGTGACTTCCAGTTCCAGTCCAAGGAACTGAACGAAGCCAAGGCCGTTGCTGACCGCGACATGCTCAAGCAGCTGAAGCCGAAGTTGGATGGCGCTGTCGAGGAAGTGATCAAGAAAGGTGGTTACGACCTGGTCCTCGAGCGTGGCGCGGTCATCGATGTCAAGCCTCAGTACGACATCACCCGCCAGGTCATCGAGCGCATGAACCAAGCCCGTTGATATGACCGTGACCATGACGCTAGGCCAGTTGGCCGAGGCCCTCGGCGCCACTCTCAAGGGCCCCGAGGCGCTGCAGATTACCGGGCTGGCCACCTTGCAGGAGGCTGGCCCAGGTCAGTTGAGCTTCCTCGCCAACCCGCAGTACCGCAAGTTCCTGGATAGCAGCCAGGCGGCTGCGGTGCTGCTGAAGGCGGCGGACGCCGAAGGCTTTGCCGGCAATGCGCTGATCGTCGCCGACCCGTATCTGGCCTACGCGCGCATCTCCCACCTGTTCGACCCCAAACCCAAGGCTGTGGCGGGTATTCATCCCAGCGCCGTGGTGGCCGAGGACGCGCAGGTGGACGCCAGTGCCAGCATCGGGCCGTTCGCGGTCATCGAAAGCGGTGCGCGCATCGCGGCCAATGTCAGTGTGGGTGCACACTGTGTGGTCGGTGCCCGTTGCGTGATCGGTGAGGGCGGCTGGCTGGCCCCGAGGGTCACCCTGTACCATGATGTGACCATCGGCAAGCGTGTGGTCATCCAGTCAGGTGCCGTGATTGGCGGTGAAGGCTTCGGTTTTGCCAACGAGAAGGGCGTGTGGCGCAAAATTGCCCAGATCGGTGGTGTTACCATCGGCGACGACGTGGAAATCGGTGTCAACACTGCGGTCGATCGCGGGGCACTGTCGGATACGCGCATCGCTGATGGGGTCAAGCTCGACAACCAGATCCAGATCGCCCACAACGTGCAGATCGGTGAGCATACGGCCATGGCTGCATGTGTCGGGATTTCCGGCAGCACGCGCATCGGCAAGCATTGCACCATTGCCGGAGGTGTCGGCATGGTGGGTCATATCGATGTCTGTGATAACGTTTTCGTGTCTGGGATGACCATGGTGACCCGTTCGATCACCGAACCGGGTGCCTATTCTTCCGGCACTGCCATGCAGCCACTGGCTGAATGGCGCAAGAGCGCCGCGCGTATCCGCCACCTGGACGACATGGCCAAGCGTCTCCAGCAGCTGGAAAAACGCGTCGATACCGTGACCTCAGGTGGCCAGCCGACATCAGAAGGCTGATACCATTCCCTGAGCAAGAGTGAACAGTCGCTAGCTGGCTCCTCTTTGGACTGCAAAAGGAGCGTGTGGTCAGCACCTGCGCTCCCTATTCTTATTACAGGCTTCCCCCCCGAAATGATGGACATCAACGAGATTCGCGAATACCTGCCTCACCGTTACCCGTTCCTGTTGGTGGACCGCGTGACGGAGCTGGACTACGAGGCCCAGAGCATTCGTGCCTACAAGAATGTCAGCATCAACGAGCCGTTCTTCAACGGCCATTTCCCGGCGCACCCGATCATGCCGGGCGTCCTGATCATCGAAGCCATGGCACAGGCCGCGGGTATCCTCGGTTTCAAGATGCTCGACGCCAAACCGGCCGATGGCACCCTGTACTACTTCGTCGGCTCCGACAAGCTGCGTTTCCGTCAGCCGGTACTGCCAGGTGACCAGTTGGTGCTGGAAGCCAAGTTCCTCAGCCGCAAGAGCATGATCTGGAAATTCGAGTGCCGCGCCCTGGTCGACGGCAAGCCGGTTTGCTCGGCAGAAATCACCTGCGCGGAACGCTCCCTATGAATTCGATTGATCCTCGGGCCATTATCGACCCGTCGGCCAGGCTGGCCGATGGTGTCGAGGTCGGCCCCTGGTCGATCGTTGGCCCTGATGTGGAGATCGGGGAGGGCACCGTTATCGGCCCGCATGTTGTGCTCAAAGGGCCGACCCGCATCGGCAAGCACAACCGTATCTTTCAGTTTTCCTCGATCGGCGAAGACACCCCGGACCTCAAGTACAAGGGTGAGCCGACGCGCCTGGTGATCGGTGACCACAATGTGATCCGCGAAGGGGTGACCATCCACCGCGGTACCGTCCAGGACCGTTCTGAAACCACCGTCGGTGACCATAACCTGATCATGGCCTATGCCCACATCGGCCACGACAGCGTTATCGGCAACCACTGCATCCTGGTCAACAACACGGCCTTGGCCGGCCATGTGCACGTGGGGGATTGGGCGATCCTGTCCGGCTACACCCTGGTGCACCAGTACTGCCATATCGGTGCCCACGCGTTTTCCGGCATGGGCACGGCGATCGGCAAGGATGTCCCGGCCTTCGTCACCGTGTTCGGCAGCCCGGCCGAAGCCCGCAGCATGAACTTCGAAGGCATGCGCCGCCGGGGTTTCAGCGACGAGGTGATCCATGTGCTGCGCCGTTGCTACAAGATCGTCTATCGCCAGGGCCTGACCGTCGAAGACGCGCTCAAGGAGCTGGACGAACTGGCTGCGAAGCACCCTGAGGTCGATCTGTTCCGCCAGTCGATCGTGAACTCCGCCCGCGGCATCACCCGCTGACATGGCCCAGCTTTGCGTAGCCTTGGTCGCAGGTGAGGCCAGCGGCGATATTCTCGGTTCAGGCTTGATGCGTGCCATCAAGGCACGCCACCCCGATGTACGGTTCATCGGCGTTGGTGGTCCCTTGATGGAAGCCGAAGGCCTGCAATCCTATTTCCCCATGGAGCGCCTGGCCGTCATGGGCCTGGTCGAAGTGCTGGGGCGCCTGCGCGAGCTGCTCAAGCGGCGCAAGCTGCTGATCGAGACCCTGATCGGTGAAAAACCCGATGTGTTCATCGGCATCGATGCCCCCGACTTCACCCTCAACATCGAACTGAAACTGCGTCAGGCCGGGATCAAGACCGTGCACTACGTCAGCCCGTCGGTATGGGCCTGGCGGCAGAAGCGTGTGCTGAAGATTCGCGAAGGCTGCGACCTGATGCTGACGCTGTTGCCATTCGAGGCGCGGTTCTATGAAGAGCAGGGCGTGCCAGTGCGCTTCGTTGGCCACCCGTTGGCCGATACCATCCCGCTAGAAGCCGACCGTCCTGCGGCGCGTGCCGCGCTGGGCTTGGGCGAAGGGCCGGTAGTGGCGTTGATGCCGGGCAGCCGGGGCGGCGAAGTAGGGCGCCTGGGGGCACTGTTCCTGGATGCTGCCGAAAGGCTGCGCCAGCAGGTACCGGGCGTGCGTTTCGTACTGCCCTGTGCCAATGCCGCGCGGCGCGCCCAGATCGAGCAGATGCTCGAAGGGCGTAAGCTGCCGCTGACCCTGCTCGATGGCCAGTCGCACCAGGCCCTGGCGGCCTGTGACGCGGTGCTGATCGCCTCGGGTACTGCCACCCTCGAAGCGCTGCTGTACAAGCGGCCGATGGTTGTGGCCTATCGCCTGGCGCCCCTGACCTACTGGATCCTCAAACGCCTGGTAAAGAGCCCCTACGTTTCGTTGCCGAACCTGCTGGCCCAGCGTGCGCTGGTACCCGAGCTGCTGCAGGATGACGCCACCAGCGAAGCACTGGCCAATACCCTGGCGCCGCTGGTAGCCGATGGCAGCCGGCAGACCGAAAGTTTCGACGAAATTCACCGCACCCTTCGCCGTGACGCCTCCAACCAGGCGGCCGAGGCGGTACTGGCCTTGCTCAAGGACCGCTGACATGCAAATTGGACTGGACTTCAACCTGGTCGAAGACTTGGTCGCCGGCGTCGACGAAGTGGGCCGTGGCCCGCTGTGCGGCGCGGTGGTGACCGCAGCGGTGATCCTCGACCCGGCGCGCCCGATCCTCGGCCTGAACGATTCGAAGAAGCTCACCGAAGCCAAGCGCGAGGCGCTGTTCGACGAGATCTGCGAAAAGGCCCTGAGCTTCTGCATCGCCCGCGCCGAGGTCGAGGAAATCGACCGCCTGAACATCCTGCACGCGACCATGCTGGCCATGCAGCGCGCGGTGGAAGGCCTGCACATTACACCGAAGCTGGCCCTGATCGACGGTAACCGTTGCCCGAAACTGGCCGTACCGGCGTCGCCGGTAGTCAAGGGCGATAGCCAGGTGCCGGCCATCGCGGCGGCGTCGATCCTGGCCAAGGTGACCCGTGACCGGGAGATGAGCGCATTCGAGCTGATCTACCCGGGCTATGGCATTGGCGGGCACAAGGGCTACCCGACCCCGGTGCACCTCGAGGCGCTGGCACGGTTGGGGCCTACGCCCATTCATCGGCGCTCCTTTGCCCCGGTGCGGGCCGCGTGGGACGCACGTGAAGGCGTTACCGACTCCCTGATCTGACCTATTAGTTCGTTGCTGCAGATGTCACGCTATCCTCTGTGGGAGCGGCTTTAGCCGCGAACACCGGCGCAGCCGGTGCCATACACCGCGTTGGATTCTTCGCGGCGGTTCGACGCCTCGATGAACCCGCTCCCACAGTGGGGCGGTGCGCGCACATTCTTTATTCTCTGGCCGACACCGCAATCCCAAATCCTATCCCCATTTACGCTACAATCCCGCCCTTGTCGTTCAGCACTGCTACAGGATCTTCCATGCCGGTTCCCTTCGTTCACCTGCGCGTCCACTCCGAATTCTCGCTGGTCGACGGTCTGGTGCGGATCAAGCCGCTGGCCAAGGCGCTGGCCGGGATGAACATGCCGGCGGTGGCGATCACCGACCAGAGCAACATGTGCTCGCTGGTAAAGTTCTACAAGACTGCCATGGGCGCGGGCATCAAGCCGATCTGCGGCGCCGACCTGTGGTTGGCCGCTGCCGACCCGGAAGCACCGCTGTCGCGTATCTGCTTCCTGGCCATGAACCCCAAGGGGTACCGCAACCTCACCGAACTGATCTCGCGCGGCTGGACCGAGGGCCAGCGCAACGGCCTGGTGATCCTTCAGCGTGAATGGATCGCCCCGGCCAGCGAGGGCCTGATCGCTCTGTCCGCAGGCAAGGAAGGTGACATCGGCATGGCCTTGCTGGCGGGGCGGCAAGATGAAGCCGAGGCCCTGCTGCAGGACTGGATGGCGATGTTCCCCGAGCGCTTCTATGTCGAGGTGCAGCGCACCAACCGCGCCCGCGACGAGGAATATGTGCACGCCGCCGTGGCCTTGGCCGACAGGTTCGGCGCTCCGCTGGTGGCAACCAACGATGTGCGTTTCATCAAGCAATCGGACTTCGATGCTCACGAAACCCGCGTATGCATCGGTGAGGGCTGGACCCTCGACGATCCGCGCCGGCCAAGGATGTACAGCGACCAGCAGTACCTGAAGTCGGCCGAAGAAATGACCGAACTGTTCAGCGACCTGCCCGACGCCATTGCCAACACCGTCGAGATTGCCAAGCGTTGCAACATCCAGGTGCAGTTGGGCAAGTACTTCCTGCCCGACTTCCCCACGCCCAATGGCATGGGCATCGATGACTACCTGCGGCATGTGTCCCACGAAGGCCTGGAAGAGCGCCTGGCAGTGCTGTGGCCGAAAGAGACCACGCCCAACTACGAAGAGAAGCGCCAGGTTTACCTGGACCGCCTGAAGTTCGAACTGGACATCATCATCCAGATGGGCTTCCCCGGTTACTTCCTGATCGTGATGGACTTCATCAAGTGGGCCAAGAACAACGGTGTGCCTGTCGGCCCGGGCCGGGGGTCGGGTGCTGGCTCGCTGGTGGCCTATGTACTGAAGATCACCGACCTCGACCCGCTGGCCTACGACCTGCTGTTCGAGCGCTTCCTCAACCCTGAACGTATTTCCATGCCCGACTTCGACGTCGACTTCTGCATGGATGGCCGTGACCGGGTGATCGACTATGTGGCCGAAGCCTATGGCCGCAACGCGGTCAGCCAGATCATCACCTTCGGTACCATGGCGGCGAAGGCGGTGGTGCGGGACGTGGCGCGGGTACAGGGCAAGTCATACGGTCTAGCCGACCGCCTGTCGAAGATGATCCCGTTCGAAGTGGGCATGACCCTGGAAAAGGCCTACGAGCAGGAAGAGATCCTGCGCGACTTCCTCAAGGGTGACGAAGACGCCCGCGAAATCTGGGACATGGCCCTGAAGCTCGAGGGCGTGACACGCGGTACCGGCAAGCACGCCGGTGGTGTGGTCATCGCCCCGACCAAGCTCACCGACTTCTCGCCGATCGCCTGTGATGAAGAGGGCGGCGGCCTGGTAACCCAGTTCGACAAGGATGACGTCGAGGCCGCCGGCCTGGTGAAGTTCGACTTCCTCGGCCTGCGGACCCTGACCATCATCAAGTGGGCGATGGAGATCATCAACCGCGAGCAGGCCAAGAAGAACCTGCCCGATGTAAACATCGACTTCATCCCGCTGGACGACCGCAAGACCTACGAGCTGTTGCAGAAGGCCGAAACCACGGCGGTGTTCCAGCTTGAATCGCGGGGCATGAAAGAGCTGATCAAGAAGCTCAAGCCCGACTGCCTGGAAGACCTTATCGCACTGGTGGCGTTGTTCCGCCCAGGCCCGCTGCAGTCGGGCATGGTGGACGACTTCATCAACCGCAAGCACGGCCGCGCCGAGCTCGCCTACCCCCATCCGGACTACCAGTACGAAGGCCTGAAGCCGGTGCTGGCACCGACCTACGGCATCATCCTGTACCAGGAACAGGTGATGCAGATCGCCCAG
This sequence comes from Pseudomonas sp. PNPG3, assembly GCF_023093815.1. Classification (NCBI taxonomy): domain Bacteria; kingdom Pseudomonadati; phylum Pseudomonadota; class Gammaproteobacteria; order Pseudomonadales; family Pseudomonadaceae; genus Pseudomonas; species Pseudomonas sp. PNPG3. The sequence goes on along the minus strand of NZ_JALLKV010000017.1, from coordinate 29,732 downwards.
GTGATGGCTGGCTATACCCTCGGCGGCGCCGACATGCTGCGCCGTGCGATGGGTAAGAAGAAGCCCGAGGAGATGGCCAAGCAGCGCGGTGGTTTCATCGAAGGTTGTGCCAACAACAATATCGATGCAGACCTGGCTGGTAACATCTTCGACCTGGTGGAAAAGTTCGCCGGTTACGGCTTCAACAAATCCCACTCCGCCGCCTATGGCCTGGTGTCGTACCAGACCGCGTGGCTGAAAACCCACCACCCGGCGCCGTTCATGGCTGCGGTGTTGTCGGCGGATATGCACAACACCGACAAGGTGGTGGTGCTGGTCGAGGAAGTGCGCAGCATGAAGCTGCGCCTCGACGCGCCCGACGTGAACTTCTCCGACTTCAAGTTCACCGTCAACAATGACGGGCGCATCGTCTACGGCCTGGGCGCCATCAAGGGCGTCGGCGAGGGCCCGGTGGAGGCGATCGTCGAGGCCCGCGCCCAGGGTGGCCCATTCAAGGACCTGTTCGACTTCTGTGAGCGCATCGACCTCAAACGGGTCAACAAGCGCACCCTCGACGCGCTGATCCGCAGTGGTGCGCTGGACCGCCTGGGCCCACACTTCCATGACGAGATCAAGGCCTACCACGCCAACATCGACATCAACCGTGCAACTCTGCTCTCGGCGCTGGGCGAGGCAATCAAGGCTGCCGAGCAGGCCGCCCACACCGCTGACAGTGGGCACGTCGACCTGTTCGGCGGCATGTTCGAAGAGGCGGATGCCGACGTCTACGCCAACCACCGCAAGGTGCGCGAACTGACCCTCAAGGAACGCCTGAAGGGCGAAAAGGACACCCTTGGCCTGTACCTCACCGGCCACCCGATCGACGAGTACGAGACCGAGATCCGCCGCTTCGCCCGCCAGCGCATCATCGACCTCAAGCCGTCACGCGATACCCAGACTATCGCCGGCATGATCATTGCCCTGCGGGTGATGAAGAACAAGAAGGGTGACAAGATGGGCTTCGTCACCCTGGATGACCGCTCCGGGCGCATCGAAGCATCGCTGTTTGCCGATGCCTTCATGGCGGCACAGTCCTTGCTGCAGACCGATGCCATGGTGGTTGTCGAAGGCGAGGTCAGCAACGACGATTTCTCCGGTGGCCTGCGCCTGCGGGTGAAGCAGGTGATGACCATGGAGGATGCGCGCACCAAGCTGGCCGAGAGCCTGCGCCTGAAGGTGGCACACGAAGCGCTCAAGGGCGACCGGCTGAAGTGGCTGGGCGAGTTGATTACCCGCCATCGCGGCGCTTGCCCGATCACCCTCGAATACACCGGCAGCGACGCCAAGGCCATGCTGCAGTTCGGCGAGCAGTGGGCTATCGACCCTGCCGATGGGCTGATTCAGGCGCTGCGTGACCAGTTCGGGCGTGAGAACGTCTTCCTGCAATATCGTTGAACCGACAAAAATTTAATCTCGACCTGAATGCGCCTGATCCCTTAAGGTAGGGCGCCAAACGGATCAACCGGCCGGCCGCCTGGCCGTAGACCCAAGACGGATGACTATGAACCCGAATTTTCTCGATTTCGAACAGCCGATTGCCGACCTGCAAGCCAAGATCGAAGGCCTGCGCCTGGTAGGCAACGACAACTCGCTGAACATCAGCGATGAAATTGCCCGTCTGCAAGACAAGAGCAACACCCTGACCGAAAGCATCTTCGGCAACCTGACCAGCTGGCAGATCGCCCGCCTGGCTCGTCATCCGCGTCGTCCTTACACCCTGGACTACCTGGAGCACATCTTCACCGAGTTCGAAGAGCTGCACGGCGACCGCCATTTCTCCGACGACGCTGCCATCGTCGGCGGTACTGCGCGCCTGGACGGCAAGCCGGTCATGGTCATCGGTCACCAGAAGGGCCGCGAAGTGCGCGAGAAGGTACGCCGCAACTTCGGCATGCCGCGCCCTGAAGGCTACCGCAAGGCCTGCCGCCTGATGGAAATGGCCGAGCGCTTCAAGATGCCGATCCTGACCTTCATCGACACCCCGGGCGCCTACCCGGGCATCGACGCCGAAGAGCGCAACCAGAGCGAGGCCATCGCCTGGAACCTCCGCGTGATGGCGCGCCTGAAAACCCCGATCATCGCCACCGTGATCGGTGAGGGTGGTTCCGGCGGTGCGCTGGCCATCGGTGTGTGCGACCAGTTGAACATGCTGCAGTACTCCACCTACTCGGTGATCTCGCCGGAAGGCTGCGCCTCGATCCTGTGGAAGACTGCCGACAAGGCAGCCGACGCAGCCGAAGCCATGGGCATCACCGCCGAGCGCCTGAAGAGCCTGAACATCGTCGACAAGGTCATCCAGGAGCCGCTGGGCGGCGCCCACCGTGACCCGGCGAAGATGTCGGAAAGCATCCGTGCCGACCTGGTACAGCAGCTGGACATGCTCGGCAAGCTCGACCATGACGCGCTGCTGGCCCGCCGTTACGATCGCCTGATGAGCTACGGTATCTGATAGCGAGATGAATGGCACCGGCTTCGCCGGTGTTCGCGGGTGAACCCGCTCCCACAGGTACTGCGCAGCCCTCTGAAACGGCGCGATCCCTGTGGGAGCGGGTTCACCCGCGAATGCATTCTCGAATTGAGTGCGGGTTCGATGATCAACCTCACCCCTTGGCTCAACGCCCCAGCCTGGTACATCGCCTTCTCCGGCGGCCTCGATTCCACCGTCCTCCTGCACCTGCTGGCCGACTACGCCCGCAATCACGCATCCCCTCCATTGCGCGCCATCCACGTCCACCACGGGCTGCAGCCCGCCGCCGATGCCTGGCCCGCCCACTGCCAAACCGTCTGCGACAATCTCGGCATCGAACTCCAGGTCATCCACGTCCAGGTCACCCCCGGCGCCAGCCTCGAACAGGCCGCCCGCGACGCCCGCTATGCTGCCTTCAGGCAAGCCCTCGGCCCAGGCGACATCCTGTTCACCGGCCAGCACCGCGACGACCAGGCCGAAACCCTGCTGTTCCGCCTGCTGCGCGGCGCAGGCCTGCGTGGCATGGCTGCAATGCCGGGGCAGCGGACGCTAGGGCAGGGCAGCCTGGTCAGGCCATTGCTGGGCTGTTCCCGCCAGCAACTGCAGGACCACGCCCAGGCCAATGGGCTGGCCTGGATCGAAGATCCGTCAAATGTCGACACACAATTTGCCCGCAACTACCTGCGCAGCGAAGTGTTTCCGCTGCTTCAGCAACGTTGGCCGCAGGCCAGCCAGAACCTGGCCCGCGCCGCCGAGCACCTGAGCGAAGCCCAAGGCCTGCTGGACGAGCTTGCCCAGGACGACCTGGCGCTCGCCGGGGAGGGCGCGCCGCTGGCTTGGCCGGGGCTGGACTCCCTCGATCTGGCCAACCTGGTGGCACTGTCGCCGGCCCGTCAGCGCAATGCCCTGCAGTACTGGCTGAGCCACCGTACCCGCCTGCCCGACACCCGACACTGGGCCGGCTGGGCGGACCTGCGCGATGCCGCGGCCGATGCCCGGCCCGCCTGGCAGCTTGCCGATGGGCAGTTGCTGCGCAGTCATGGCCGCATCTGGTGGTTGAGTGGTGACTGGCTGCAGCTGCCCGTCGGCGAACTGCCCTGGGCCGATCCCACCAAGCCTTTGCTGTTGCCGGGTAACGGCAGGGTGCGTCTTGTTGGCGCAGCGCCGCTGGGCGGCTTGCGCATTGCCTACCGCCAGGGCGGTGAAGTGCTGGATGTCCCCGGCCGCGGCCGACGCGACCTCAAGCGCCTGTTAAACGAACTGCAGGTGCCGCTTTTCCTGCGCCCGCGCCTGCCACTGCTGTACCAGGGCGAACGCTTGCTGGCGGTGGCCAACCTGCCCGGGCTGGTGCAGGCTGATTGCCAGCTGTCCTGGCAGTTGCCGACGAACGCGCAAGGTTTGAGCTGAAGGGTACATTCGGGTAGACTACCCTCCCTTCTTGATACAGCTTCTGTGGGTTCCGCGAAAACACAGGAGTTGCCGATTACCAAGCAGTTTTTTGCTGGGCTGATTCTGGAAATGACGAGCGAGCTCCATGCCGGGGATACCCCTGGTCTGTACAGACGCGGCAGTTTTTCGAGATGCACTGTGATTGACGCAGGTGATCGGGGGCTTCGGCCTTCCTTCGCTTTCTCCGGCGGCGCTGGCCGCCTTAACGCAGACTTCTAGGGTTTTTCATGACGCGCTACATATTCGTCACGGGCGGTGTTGTTTCTTCATTGGGGAAAGGCATTGCCTCGGCTTCCCTGGCGGCCATCCTGGAAGCGCGGGGCCTGAAGGTCACCATGCTCAAGCTGGATCCGTACATCAACGTCGATCCGGGCACCATGAGCCCGTTCCAGCACGGTGAAGTGTTCGTCACCCACGATGGCGCCGAGACCGACCTCGACCTGGGCCACTACGAGCGGTTCATCCGCACCACCATGACCCAGAACAACAACTTCACCACCGGCCGCATCTACGAGCACGTACTGCGCAAGGAACGTCGTGGTGACTATCTGGGCGCGACCATCCAGGTCATCCCGCACATCACCGATGAAATCAAGCGTCGCATCATCAAGGGCGCCGGCGATGCCGACGTGGCCCTGGTGGAAATCGGCGGTACCGTGGGTGACATCGAGTCGCAGCCGTTCCTCGAAGCCATCCGCCAGCTGCGCGTCGAAGTGGGCTCCAAGCGCGCCATGCTGATGCACCTGACCCTGGTCCCGTATATCGCCACCGCTGGCGAGACCAAGACCAAGCCGACCCAACACTCGGTCAAGGAGCTGCGCTCCATCGGCCTGCAGCCTGACGTGCTGATCTGCCGCTCCGACCACCCGGTCGATGCCTCGTCGCGTCGCAAGATCGCGCTGTTCACCAACGTTGAAGAGCGTGCGGTGATTTCGCTGGAAGACGTCGACACCATCTACAAGATCCCGGGCGTGCTGCACGCACAGGGCCTGGATGACTTCGTCGTCGAGCGTTTCGGCCTGCAGTGCAATGGCGCCGACCTGTCCGAGTGGGACAAGGTGGTCGATGCCAAGCTAAACCCTGAGCACGAAGTGACCATCGCCATGGTCGGCAAGTACATGGAGCTGCTGGATGCGTACAAGTCGCTGATCGAAGCGATGAGCCACGCCGGCATTACCAACCGCACCAAGGTCAACCTGCGCTACATCGACTCGGAAGACATCGAGAACCAGGGCACCAGCCTGCTCGAAGGTGCCGATGCCATCCTGGTGCCGGGCGGTTTCGGCCTGCGCGGCGTGGAAGGCAAGATCACCGCGGTGCAATACGCCCGTGAGAACAAGGTGCCGTACCTGGGTATCTGCCTGGGCATGCAGGTGGCCGTGATCGAATTCGCCCGTAACGTGATGGGCTGGAAGGACGCCAACTCCACCGAGTTCGACCGCAACAGCGGCCACCCGGTAGTCGGCCTGATCACCGAGTGGGCCGATGCCACCGGTGCCGTCGAAACCCGCAGCGAAGCCTCCGACCTGGGTGGCACCATGCGCCTGGGCGCACAGGATTGCCAGCTGGCGGCCGGTTCCAAGGTGCACGATTGCTACGGCAAGGACGTGATCACCGAGCGTCACCGCCATCGCTACGAAGTGAACAACAACCTGTTGCCGCAACTGATCGATGCCGGCCTGGTGGTTTCCGGCCGCTCTGAAGACGGCGCGCTGGTGGAAGTGGTCGAGTCCAAGGACCACCCATGGTTCGTCGCCTGCCAGTTCCACCCGGAATTCACCTCGACCCCGCGTGACGGCCACCCGCTGTTCAGCGGTTTCGTCAAGGCAGCCCTGGCTCAGAAGAACAAGGCCTGATCAATGACCCAGAAGATCATTCGCGTCGGTAACATCGAGATCGCCAACGACAAGCCGTTCGTCCTGTTCGGCGGCATGAACGTCCTGGAGTCCCGTGACCTGGCAATGAAGGTCTGCGAAGAGTACGTGCGGGTGACCGAGAAGCTTGGTATCCCGTACGTGTTCAAGGCCAGCTTCGACAAGGCCAACCGTTCGTCGGTAACCTCCTACCGTGGCCCTGGCATGGAAGAGGGGCTGAAGATCTTCGAAGAGATCAAGCGCACCTTCAACGTGCCGGTCATCACCGACGTACACGAGCCTTATCAGGCCGAGCCTGTAGCCAAAGTGTGCGACATCATCCAGCTGCCGGCATTCCTGTCGCGCCAGACCGATCTGGTGGTGGCCATGGCCAAGACCGGCGTAGTGATCAACATCAAGAAGGCCCAGTTTCTCGCGCCTCAGGAAATGAAACACATCCTGACCAAGTGCGAAGAAGCCGGTAACGACCAGTTGATTCTCTGCGAGCGTGGTTCGAGCTTCGGCTACAACAACCTGGTGGTGGACATGCTCGGCTTCGGCATCATGAAGCAGTTCGAGTACCCGGTGTTCTTCGACGTGACCCACGCCCTGCAGATGCCGGGTGGTCGCGCCGATTCCGCCGGTGGTCGCCGCGCCCAGGTCACCGACCTGGCCAAGGCCGGCATGAGCCAAGGCCTGGCCGGTCTGTTCCTCGAAGCCCACCCCGATCCGGACAACGCCAAGTGCGATGGCCCATGTGCCCTGCGCCTGGACAAACTGGAGCCATTCCTGGCCCAGCTCAAGCAACTGGACGACCTGGTGAAAAGTTTTCCGACGGTAGAAACCGCGTAAAGCTCGATTCTCGGGTAAAGTACCGCCCGATCCACCCCTGACCAGTCGGTCAGGGGTTCCCTTCACCCGGCCTGCCCACTGCAAGTCCGCCCGGTGAACGGCTGGAATTTCCTAAGCTAAGTTGTTTTCGTCAATTCTGGAGTGCTTACAACAATGGCAAAAATCGTCGACATCAAAGGTCGTGAAGTTCTCGATTCGCGTGGCAACCCCACCGTGGAAGCCGATGTACTGCTCGACAACGGCATCATCGGCAGCGCCTGCGCGCCGTCCGGTGCTTCCACTGGCTCGCGCGAAGCGCTGGAGCTGCGTGATGGCGACAAGAGCCGTTACCTGGGCAAGGGCGTGCTGAAGGCTGTTGCCAACATCAATGGCCCGATTCGTGACCTGCTGCTGGGCAAGGACCCTGCCGACCAGAAGGCCCTGGACCGCGCCATGATCGAGCTGGACGGTACCGAGAACAAGGCCAAGCTGGGCGCCAATGCCATCCTGGCCGTTTCCCTGGCTGCCGCCAAGGCCGCTGCCCAGGACCAGGACCTGCCGCTGTACGCGCACATCGCCAACCTGAACGGCACCCCTGGCCAGTACTCGATGCCGGTACCGATGATGAACATCATCAACGGTGGCGAGCACGCCGACAACAACGTCGACATCCAGGAGTTCATGGTACAGCCGGTTGGCGCCAAGACCTTCTCCGACGGCCTGCGCATGGGTACCGAAATCTTCCACCACCTCAAAGCCGTGCTCAAGGCCCGTGGCCTGAACACCGCCGTTGGTGACGAAGGTGGTTTCGCCCCTAACCTGGCTTCCAACGAAGACGCTCTGGGCGCCATCGCCGAAGCCGTTGAGAAAGCCGGCTACAAGCTGGGCACCGACGTGACCCTGGCCTTGGACTGCGCGGCTTCCGAGTTCTACGAAGACGGCAAGTACAACCTGTCCGGCGAAGGCAAGTCGTTCGACGCTGAAGGCTTTGCCGAGTACCTGAAAGGCCTGACCGAGCGCTTCCCGATCATCTCGATCGAAGACGGCCTGGACGAGTCCGACTGGGCTGGCTGGAAGATCCTCACCGACAAGATCGGTGCCAAGGTGCAGCTGGTTGGCGACGACCTGTTCGTGACCAACACCAAGATCCTCAAGGAAGGCATCGAGAAGGGCATCGGTAACTCGATCCTGATCAAGTTCAACCAGATCGGTTCGCTGACCGAAACCCTGGAAGCCATCCAGATGGCCAAGGCTGCTGGCTACACCGCAGTGATTTCGCACCGCTCCGGTGAAACCGAAGACTCGACCATTGCCGACCTGGCCGTGGGTACTGCTGCCGGCCAGATCAAGACTGGCTCGCTGTGCCGTTCCGACCGCGTTTCCAAGTACAACCAACTGCTGCGCATCGAAGAGCAACTGGGTGCCAAAGCGGTTTACCGCGGTCGTGCCGAGTTTCGCGGTTAAGCAAGAGATGGTAAAAAGACAGCAGCCGGAGTTGTGGGAACGTTCGTACTGAACTTTCCTACATTTCAACGGGTTTCTGTCGACGAAGCCTGGCCTCGGCCAGGCTTCGTGCTATTCGAGGCCCGGAAGTAAAAATACCCGGCAGCCTTTTTAACCTGGATAACGTGATGCGCAGTCCCTATTGGTTGTTCCTCGTCCTGCTCCTGCTGCTGGGTGGCCTGCAGTACCGCCTGTGGGTGGGTAATGGCAGCCTGGCGCAAGTGACCGAGCTGAAGCAGCAGATTGCTGAGCAGCATGCCGAAAACGAGCGCTTGCTCGAGCGCAATCGCGTGCTCGATGCCGAAGTGCTGGAGCTGAAAAAAGGCATGGAGACCGTTGAAGAGCGGGCTCGCCACGAATTGGGAATGGTCAAAGAGGGCGAAACCCTCTTCCAGTTGCCACAGAAATGATCGAAACCTTACCGGCCTTCTGGGCCGTGATTCCTGCTGCGGGCGTAGGTGCCCGCATGGCTGCCGACCGCCCCAAGCAGTACCTGGAGCTGGCCGGGCAAACCATTATCGAGCACAGCCTCGACTGTTTTCTTGGCCACCCGATGCTCAAGGGCGTGGTGGTCAGCATTGCCGAAGATGACCCGTACTGGCCTCGCCTGCGCTGCGCCAGCGACCCGCGCATCCAGCGTGCCGCGGGTGGTCGAGAGCGTGCCGACTCGGTGCTCAATGCCTTGCTGGTGCTGCATGCTCACGGGGCTGCGGACAGTGATTGGGTGCTGGTACACGATGCTGCACGACCGAACCTGGCGCGCAGCGATCTGGACAAGCTATTGTCGGAGCTGGCGGACGACCCGGTGGGTGGCCTGCTGGCGGTGCCGGCGCGCGATACCCTCAAGCGGGCCGATGCTGATGGCCGGGTGGGCGCTACCGTAGACCGCAGTACCATCTGGCAGGCCTATACACCGCAGATGTTCCGCCTTGGGGCGTTGCATCAGGCGCTGGCCGAGTGTCTTGTGTCGGATGTGCTGGTGACCGACGAGTCCTCTGCCATCGAGTGGTCCGGCCAGGCGCCGCGGCTGGTCGAAGGGCGCAGCGACAACATCAAGGTGACCCGGCCGGAAGATCTGGAGTGGTTGCGCCAGCGTTGGGCAGGGCGCCGCTGAATTTCTTGCTCCTGTGCCGGCCTCTTCGCGGGTAAACCCGCTCCCACAGGTATCGCACATCCCTTCAGGTTTGCGCTGTACCTGTGGGAGCGGGTTTACCCGCGAAGAGGCCAGAGCAGCCAGCACAAGGTTTCAGTTCAAGCGATACTCCGGCAACCCCGCCAACCCTTCTTTCAGGTAATCCACCAGCCGCCGTACCTTCGGCGACAGGTGCCGCTGCTGCGGATACAGCGCCCACACCGCGGTATTCGGTGGCTGGTGCGCCTCAAGCAACGACACCAGCGCACCACTGTTCAAGTGCTCCAGCACGTAGTAATCCGGCAACTGGCACAACCCCATCCCCTGCAGCGCTGCGTCCAGCACCGCCTGCCCGCTGTTGCAACGCCAGTTGCCCTGGACTCGCTGGCTGATCTCGCGGCCGTCCTGCTGTAGCGCCCACAAATCCGAACTGCCTACCAGGCAGTTGTGCCGCGCCAGTTCCGACAGGCTGTGCGGCCGACCATAACGTTCCAGGTAGTCCGGCGAAGCACACAGGTACATGCGCCGGGGCGCCAGGCGGGTTGCCACCAATCGCGAGTCGGCCAGCCGGCCCAGGCGGATGGCCAGGTCCATGCCTTCATGCACCAGGTCGAGGGTATGGTTGCTCAGTTCCACTTCCACCCGCAGCTGCGGGTACAGCGCCATGAACCGCGTCACCAGCGGCACGATGAAACGCTCGCCGTAGGCCACCGCGCAGGTCATGCGCAGCAGCCCCTTGGGCTCGCTGGCCAGATCGCCCATGGCGCGCAGGGCTTCCTCGCGGCCATCCTGCAAGCGCTGGCAGTGCTGCAGGAACGTCTGCCCGGCCTCGCTCAGGGTCACCCGCCGGGTGCTGCGGTACAGCAGGCGCGTCTGCAGCCGTTCCTCCAGTCGGGCGATCTGCCGGCTGATGTGCGACGAGGAAACCCCCAGACGCTCTGCGGCCGCGGTGAACTGGCCCGACTCGGCCACGGCGACGAACTCGTCGATGCCTTCCCAGCGGCTGCTCATTGATTATCCCTGTATGGCAATAATGTTTTGTCTTTGGCCTGATTATTCATCAAAAAGCGGTGAATTACACTGCCAGACTGAATCGACACTCTGTCTGGAGACCTTTGATGATCAAGTCCCGTGCTGCTGTAGCTTTCGAAGCTAAGAAACCCCTGGAAATCGTCGAAGTCGACGTGGCCATGCCCAAGGCCGGTGAAGTGCTGCTGCGCGTGGTCGCCAGCGGTGTCTGCCACACCGACGCCTACACCCTGTCGGGCGCCGACCCGGAGGGCATCTTCCCGTCGATCCTCGGTCACGAAGGTGGCGCGATCGTCGAGGCGGTAGGCGAGGGCGTCACCTCGGTCGCCGTCGGTGACCACGTCATTCCGCTGTACACCCCGGAATGCGGCAAGTGCAAGTTCTGCCTCTCGGGCAAGACCAACCTTTGCCAGGCCATCCGCGCCACCCAAGGCAAGGGCCTGATGCCGGACGGCACCACGCGCTTCTCCTACAAAGGCCAGCAACTGTTCCACTACATGGGTACCTCGACCTTCTCCGAGTACACCGTGCTGCCGGAAATCTCCGTGGCCAAGATCCAGAAAGAAGCGCCGCTGGAAAAGGTCTGCCTGCTGGGTTGCGGCGTCACCACCGGTATCGGCGCGGTGCTCAACACCGCCAAGGTCAAGGCGGGTGACACCGTGGCCATCTTCGGTCTGGGCGGCATCGGCCTGTCGGCAGTGATCGGTGCGGTCAAGGCCAAGGCGTCGCGCATCATTGCCATCGATATCAACCCGGCCAAGTTCGAGATCGCCCGTCAGCTGGGTGCTACCGACTGCATCAACCCGAAAGACTACGACCGCCCGATCCAGGAAGTGATCGTCGATCTCACCGACGGCGGCGTGGACTTCTCGTTCGAGTGCATCGGCAACGTGCAGCTGATGCGTGCTGCGCTGGAATGCTGCCACAAGGCCTGGGGTGAGTCGGTGATCATCGGCGTGGCCGGTGCCGGCCAGGAAATCGCCACCCGTCCGTTCCAGCTGGTTACCGGTCGCGTATGGCGTGGTTCGGCGTTCGGTGGCGTGCGTGGTCGTAGCGAGCTGCCGAGCTACGTGGAAATGTCCGAGAAGGGCGAGATCCCGCTGGATACCTTCATCACCCACACCATGGGCCTGGAAGACATCAACAAGGCCTTCGACCTGATGCATGAAGGCAAGAGCATCCGCAGCGTCATCCACTTCTGAGGTTTGCCATGAGCCTGGATAACATCTCCTGCCAGAAGAGCTTCGGCGGCTGGCACAAGCGTTACCGGCATCACTCCAAGGTGCTGGGTTGCGACATGGTGTTCGCCGTCTACCTGCCGCCGCAGGCCGAACAGGGCGAGAAGCTGCCGGTGCTGTACTGGCTCAGCGGCCTCACCTGCACCGACGAGAACTTCATGCAGAAAGCCGGCGCCCAGCGCCTGGCTGCGGAGCTTGGGTTGATCATCGTAGCCCCCGACACCAGCCCGCGTGGTGAGCAGGTGCCGAGCGACCCGGACGGTGCCTGGGACTTCGGCCTGGGTGCCGGGTTCTACCTCAATGCCACTCAGCAGCCCTGGGCCCAGCACTACCGCATGCACGACTATGTGGTGGAGGAATTGCCCGCGTTGATCGAGGCGCACTTCCCGGCTTCGGGCGAGCGCAGCATCAGTGGCCACTCCATGGGTGGGCATGGCGCGCTGGTGTGCGCCTTGCGCAACCCGGGGCGCTACCGCTCGGTGTCGGCGTTCTCGCCGATCAGCAACCCGATGGATTGCCCGTGGGGCGAGAAAGCCTTCAGCCGCTACCTGGGTGAAGACCGGGCGCGCTGGCGCGAGTGGGATGCCAGCGTGCTGCTGGCCGAGGCTCCGGCCGGCGAATGCCCGCCGTTGCTGGTGGACCAGGGCGACCGCGACGACTTCCTCGAGAAGCAGCTCAAGCCTGAAGCCTTGGAGCAGGCGGCACGCAAAGGTGGGCATGAACTGACCCTGCGCCTGCAGCCTGGCTATGACCACAGCTACTACTTCATCGCCAGCTTCATCGAGGAGCACCTGCGTCATCATGCGGTGGCCTTGGGGCGGGTGTAAGGCGTAGCTGTGGTGCTTGCTTCATCGCTGGCAAGCCAGCTCCCACCTCGACTGCATGGCCCTCGGGCCCTGTGCCATACCTGTGGGAGCTGGCATGCCGGCGATGGGCTGCGAAGCAGCCCCAATGCCTCAAAAGCAGGTAGAATCACGCCCTGACTCATTCAGGGCGTTTTTCTATGCGTATTGGCCACGGCTACGATGTGCACCGTTTCTGCGACGGTGATTTCATTACCCTGGGCGGGGTGCGTATTCCCCACAAATACGGCCTCCTGGCCCACTCCGATGGCGACGTGCTGCTGCACGCCCTGAGCGATGCCTTGCTTGGCGCGGCAGCGCTGGGTGACATCGGCAAGCATTTCCCCGACACCGACCCGCAGTTCAAAGGCGCCAACAGCCGTGTTCTGCTGCGCCATGTGGTCGGCATCGTCCAGGCCAAGGGCTGGAAGGTCGGCAACATCGACGCCACCATCGTCGCCCAGGCGCCGAAGATGGCACCGCACATCGAAACCATGCGCAAACTGATCGCCGAAGACCTGCAGGTCGAACTCGACCAGGTCAATGTCAAGGCTACCACCACCGAGAAGCTCGGCTTCACCGGCCGCGAGGAGGGCATCGCCGTGCATTCGGTAGCCCTGTTGCTGCCAGCATGACCGAACTGGAACTGTTGGGCCCGCGTGCATCGGGCGAACCACTGGGTACCGCCGTTCTCAAGGCAGTGGCCGAAGATTTCCAAGTCGACGAAGTGCTGGACATCCCGCTGTCGGGACAGGGCGAGCACTTGTGGCTGTGGGTCGAAAAGCGTGACCTGAACACCGAGGAGGCGGCCCGCCGCCTGGCCCGTGCCGCAGGGGTGCCGGTGCGCACGATCAGCTACGCCGGCCTCAAGGACCGCCAGGCCCTGACCCGCCAGTGGTTCAGCCTGCACCTGCCCGGCAAGGCCGACCCGGACCTGTCGCGTGCCGAGGATGCCAGCCTGCGTGTGCTCAAGCAGGTGCGCCACCAGCGCAAGCTGCAGCGCGGTGCGCATTCGGCCAATGGCTTCACGCTGCGCCTGACTGCCCTGGCTGCCGATCACCAAGCGGTGGATGCGCGCCTGGAACAGCTCAAGCAGTACGGTGTGCCGAATTATTTCGGCACCCAGCGCTTCGGCCACGGTGGCGGCAACGTTCACGACGCTCTTGATTGGGCCGCACGCAATGCCCTGCCCGAACAGCGCAACGTGCGTTCGCGGTTGCTCTCGGCCGGGCGCAGCTACCTGTTCAACCAGGTGCTGGCAGCCCGTGTTGCCGACGGCAGCTGGGCGCGTGCGCAGGTGGGCGACCTGTTGGCGTTCACCACGAGTCGTAGCTTCTTTCCTGCTGGGGAGTCGGAATGTTCCGATCCTCGGCTGGCGATTCTTGACCTGCATCCGACCGGCCCGCTGTGGGGGGCAGGCGATTCGCCGGCTACGGAGAGTACTGCGCAACAAGAGGATGCGATCGCCGCACGGCAGCCGGCACTTTGCCAGTGGCTGGCCCTGGCGGGCATGGATCACGAACGACGCATTCTGCGGCTCCCTATTGGCGGTCTTACGTGGCATTATCCCGAGCCTGATATCCTGCAACTGGAATTCGTCCTTCCGGCCGGATGTTTCGCCACCGTGGTGGTGCGCGAAATCGTGGATCTGGTGTCGGCGGGGCAGACGGACAGCTCATGCGTATTCTGATTTCGAACGACGACGGTGTTACCGCACCCGGCATCGCCGCGCTGCATGCTGCGCTGGTGGATTACGCCGAGTGCGTGGTTATTGCCCCGGATCAAGACAAGAGCGGCGCCAGCAGTTCGCTGACGCTGGACCGGCCACTGCACCCGCAGACCTTGGCCAATGGCTTCATCAGCCTCAACGGCACGCCGACCGACTGCGTGCATCTGGGGCTCAATGGGCTGTTGCCACAGGCGCCGGACATGGTTGTGTCGGGGATCAACCTCGGTGCCAACCTGGGTGACGACGTGCTCTATTCGGGCACGGTCGCGGCCGCGTTGGAAGGCCGTTTCCTCGGCGGTACCTCGCTGGCGTTTTCGCTGTTGTCGCGCCAGCCGGACAACCTGCCCACCGCGGCCCACATCGCCCGCCGCCTGGTCGAGGCTCAGTCGCGCCTGGCTTTGCCACCGCGGACCGTGCTCAACGTCAATATCCCCAACCTGCCGCTGGAGCACATTCGTGGCATCCAGCTCACCCGCCTCGGTCACCGGGCGCGGGCGGCGGCGCCGACCAAGGTGGTCAACCCACGCGGCAAGGAAGGCTACTGGATCGCTGTCGCCGGGGATGCCGAGGACGGTGGCCCGGGGACCGACTTCCACGCGGTGATGCAAGGCTATGTATCGATCACTCCGCTGCAGCTCGACCGCACCTTCAGTGATGCCTTCGAGCAGCTCGACGGTTGGCTGGAGGGCCTGCTCTGATGCGCGAGGACGATATGCTGCGGCGTGGCATCGGCATGACCTCCCAGCGCACCCGGGAGCGGCTGATCCAGCGCCTGTGCGAGGAGGGCGTTTCGAACACCAAGGTGCTCGACGTCATCCGTCGTACCCCGCGCCACCTGTTCGTCGACGAGGCGCTGGCGCATCGCGCCTACGAAGACACCGCGCTGCCGATCGGCCACAACCAGACGATCTCGCAACCGTTCATGGTTGCCCACATGAGTGAACTGCTGCTCGAGGCGGGGCCGCTGGACAAGGTGCTGGAGATCGGCACCGGCTCGGGCTACCAGACGGCAATCCTGGCTCAGTTGGTCGAGCGGGTGTTCTCGGTGGAACGCATCAAGGTGTTGCAGGACCGGGCCAAGGAGCGCCTGGTGGAACTGAACCTGCGCAACGTGGTGTTCCGCTGGGGGGATGGTTGCGAAGGCTGGCCGGCGCTGGCGCCGTACAACGGCATCATCGTCACCGCCGTAGCGCCGGAAGTGCCGCAGGCACTGCTCGACCAGCTTGCGCCGGGTGGTCGTATGGTGATTCCGGTGGGCCCAGCCGGCGAAACCCAGCAGCTGATGCTGATCGTGCGCGAGGAGCATGGATTCTCCCGCCGCTTGCTGGGGGCCGTGCGCTTCGTACCGCTGCTCAACGGCCCGCTGGCCTGAACACTGCTGGTTCGAGTCGCGCGATATTTTTGCGCCAGCACCGAATTCTTGCTGCAACGCCCTGTCTATCTGGCGGGGTGAAGCGCTAGCGCACAGCGTGTCGCAAGGCTTTGCAGCAGTCTTTCACCAACCCTGCCAATGCGGGCGGGCTTGGTTATAATTGCAATAATATTGCATTTGTTGTCATTTCGTTTTCGGCACCATGAGGGGAGCGCGGGTGGGTCACACAGTCATTCGGCAGCGCAAGGACGGGTCGGGTTTCACGCTTCTGGTGATTGCACTGGCCATGGGCACGCTACTGGTAGGTTGCTCGAGCACCAGCAGCAACAGCGCGCGGGTGGTCGACCGCAACAACACCGTGCCCAAGCGCCCGGCAGTAACCACCGGGCAGTACATCGTCAAACCTGGCGATACGCTGTTCTCCATCGCCTTCCGTTACGGCTGGGACTACAAGGAGCTGGCTGCGCGCAACGGTATCGCGGCGCCTTACACCATTCGCCCGGGGCAAGCGATTCGTTTCAGCAGCGGCTCTACCGGCAGCACCACGGTGGTGTCCAGCCCGTCGTCGTCGAGCAAGACCACGGTCATCCGGCGGCCTGTGGGAAGCACCAGCACACCTCCTGGCAACACCAGCAAACCGGCCACGCCGGCAGCCTCCAGCACCGCCCCGGTGGTCGCCACGGTGCCTGCCGCGGAGCGTGCGGTAGGTGGCTGGACCTGGCCCGCCAACGGCGTGCTGATTGGAAAATTCGCTTCAAACGGTAGTTTGAATAAAGGCATTGATATCGCCGGTGATTTGGGACAGCCTGTTTTTGCTGCGTCTGATGGTGCAGTGGTGTACGCCGGGAGTGGCTTGAGGGGCTACGGCGAACTGATCATCATCAAGCACAGCGATACCTACGTCAGTGCCTACGGCCATAACCGCAGGCTGTTGGTTCGGGAGGGGCAGCAGGTCAAGGCAGGGCAGTCGATTGCTGAAATGGGGTCCACGGGCACAGATCGGGTGAAGCTGCATTTCGAGATTCGCCGCCAGGGCAAACCCGTCGATCCGCTCCAGTTCCTGCCACGTCGTTGACCGTTGTACCCGGCCTGTTCCTGTGATGTAGAGGGGACAGGCTCCAGCGCTGCCAAGGAGATAGGTGCCGCTCGAGTCTGAGTTCGAACTCAGCAAAGGACTATAACAATGGCTCTCAGTAAAGAAGTGCCGGAGTTTGACATCGACGATGACCTGCTTCTGATGGAGACGGGTATCGTTTTGGAAACGGATGTGGTGTCAGACGAACCTGCTGTATCTTCGGTTCGGACGAGGGCCAAGTCGGGCTCTTCGCTCAAGCAACACAAGTACATCGATTACAGCCGGGCGCTCGATGCCACCCAGTTGTATCTCAACGAGATAGGATTCTCGCCCCTGCTTTCGCCGGAAGAGGAAGTGCACTTTGCGCGCCTGTCGCAAAAGGGCGACCCTGCCGGCCGCAAGCGCATGATCGAAAGCAACCTGCGCCTGGTTGTAAAAATTGCCCGTCGTTACGTGAACCGCGGCCTGTCGCTGCTCGACCTGATCGAGGAGGGCAACCTTGGGCTGATCCGTGCGGTCGAGAAGTTCGACCCGGAGCGTGGTTTCCGGTTCTCGACTTATGCGACCTGGTGGATTCGCCAGACCATCGAACGGGCGATCATGAACCAGACCCGCACCATTCGCCTGCCGATCCACGTGGTCAAGGAACTGAACGTCTACCTGCGCGCTGCGCGCGAGTTGACCCAGAAACTGGACCACGAACCCTCGCCAGAAGAAATAGCCACGCTGCTGGAGAAGCCGGTCGCCGAGGTCAAGCGCATGCTGGGCTTGAACGAGCGGGTGTCTTCGGTTGATGTGTCGCTCGGCCCAGACTCGGACAAGACCCTGCTCGATACCTTGACCGACGACCGCCCGACCGACCCATGCGAACTCCTGCAGGATGATGACCTGTCGCAGAGCATCGACCAGTGGCTGGGCGAGTTGACCGACAAGCAGCGTGAAGTGGTGGTGCGCCGCTTTGGCTTGCGCGGGCATGAAAGCAGCACCCTGGAAGATGTTGGACTGGAGATTGGCCTGACCCGCGAACGGGTGCGGCAGATCCAGGTCGAGGGGCTCAAGCGTTTGCGTGAGATTCTCGAGAAGAACGGGCTGTCCAGTGAGTCGTTGTTCCAGTAGCGGAAGCCTGTAACACAAAGCGCCCCGATGATTTCGGGGCGTTTTTGTATGTGGCGATCAGAGGTGTCCCATTCAAAATTGCGGGGGCGCTTTGCGCCCCTTTCGCGACACAAGGCCGCTCCCACAGGTATTTCATCGCCTTTGAATTCACCACTATCCTGTGGGAGCGGCCTTGTGTCGCGAAAGGGCTGCAAAGCAGCCGCAAGACATTATGTACTGCGCTACCCCAATAACATCGCGTGTAAGCCTTTGCTTACTTGTTCTGTAAGCCTTTTATGTACGCTTCAGTAAATCATTGTCGTATCCAGATCCTGCGTTTTCCCAACTCATTGAAAATCCGGACTTATTCAGCTGTGAGGGGATGTGTCGCCTGCAACACCCTGTGAGGTTTCGCGGTTGCCGGCCAAGCTCAAGTCGCTAGTATTCGAACTGTGCACAGGGACATGCACAGGCTTTCAGGAGGAAAGCCAGGGACATCGCAAGACGCGATTTCATCAGGATGATGTTTGGGACAAGCAGGGACTACGGAAAAAATGTGGGCGGGTCAAACCGCCCCTTTTTTTTGCCCGCAGAAAACAAAAAAGGCCCCAAAGGGCCTTTTTAGTGTCCGGACGCTATCAGCGCTCCAGATCTGCAATCTTGCCAGTCTTGCCATCCCATTCCTCAGCGTCCGGCAGGGCGTCCTTACGCTCGGTGATGTTCGGCCAGATTTCCGCCAGTTCGGCGTTCAGCTCGATGAAGTTTTCCATGCCCGCAGGCACTTCGTCTTCCGAGAAGATGGCTTGCGCTGGGCATTCCGGCTCGCACAGGGCACAGTCGATGCACTCGTCCGGGTGGATGACCAGGAAGTTCGGGCCTTCGTAGAAGCAGTCCACCGGACAGACTTCCACGCAGTCGGTGTATTTGCATTTGATGCAGTTGTCGGTGACGACGAAGGTCATTTCTAATTCTCTCCTCAGGCGACGGCGGCGGCCCTTCCTCTCAGGGCCGCGCGGTTTACGGGTATGTGGCTGCAGGCCAGGCTAATAACCTGCAGCACCAGCAAACCGCGGCGGATTCTACCAGCTTGTAGTGGGCGCCGTTATAACAGGTTCTTTAGTTGATATAGCATTTCGATAGCTTGACGCGGGGTCATTTCGTCCAGCTGCAGCTTGCCCAGCTTCTCTATGGCCGGGTGTGGCAGGCTGGCGAACAGGTCGCTTTGGTGCGGGACCTGTGGCACGTCCTTGGCCTTTTGGGCCGTGGGTTGTTCATGCGGCAGGCTGGTGGTTTCCAGCCTCGCCAAGTGTTCACGGGCACGCTGGATGACGGCCGTCGGCACGCCGGCCAGCTGCGCCACGGCCAGACCGTAGCTCTGGCTGGCAGGACCAGGCAGCACGTGGTGCAGGAATACGATGCGTTCGTTGTGTTCGGTGGCGTTCAGGTGCACGTTGGCCACCAGTGGCTCGCTTTCCGGCAGCACGGTGAGTTCGAAGTAGTGCGTGGCGAACAGCGTGTAGGCGCGCAGCTGGGCCAGGCGCTCTGCGGCGGCCCAGGCCAGCGACAGGCCGTCGAAGGTACTGGTGCCGCGGCCCACTTCATCCATCAGCACCAGGCTGCGGTCGGTGGCGTTGTGCAGGATGTTGGCGGTTTCGCTCATCTCGACCATGAAGGTCGAGCGGCCACCGGCCAGGTCGTCGCTGGAGCCGATGCGGGTGAAGATGCGGTCGACCAGCGACAGCTCGCAGCTGGCAGCCGGCACGAAGCTGCCGATATGCGCCAGCAGCACGATCAGGGCGGTCTGGCGCATGTAGGTGGACTTACCGCCCATGTTCGGGCCGGTGATGATCAGCATGCGCGTGCTGTTGTCCAAGCCCAGGTCGTTGGCCACGAAGGGTGTGGTCAGTACCTGTTCCACCACTGGGTGACGGCCCTGCTCGATGCGCAGGCACGGCTCGTCTACGAAGCGTGGGCAGTTCAGGTCGAGATTCAGTGCTCGTTCGGCCAGGTTGCTGAGCACGTCCAGTTCGGCCAGGGCGGCGGCGCTGTCCTGCAGCGGTGCCAGGTGGCTGATCAGGGTTTCCAGCAGGGCATCGTAGAGCATCTTCTCGCGTGCCAGGGCGCGGCTCTTGGCCGACAGTGCCTTGTCCTCGAACGCCTTCAGCTCCGGGGTGATGAAGCGCTCGGCGCCCTTTAGGGTCTGACGGCGGATGTAGTCACCCGGGGCCTGCTCGGCCTGCTTGGTCGGTAGTTCGATGAAGTAGCCGTGCACCCGGTTGTAGCCGACCTTGAGGTTGGCAAGGCCAGTACGGGCCTTTTCCCGCGCTTCCAGATCGATCAGGAATTGGCCGGCGTTTTCGCTGATCGCCAGCAACTCGTCCAGTTCGTTGTCATAGCCGGCCTTGAGCACGCCGCCATCGCGGATCACCGCCGGCGGGTTGTCTATGATCGCCCGCTCCAGCAGGCTGGCCAGTTCGGGATAGGTGCCGGTAATGGCGGCCAGACGCGCCAGGTGCGGTGCCTCCAGCTCGGCCATGGCATTCTGCAACTCGGGCAGCGCCCCAAGTGCATCGCGCAGGCGTGCCAGATCGCGTGGGCGGGCATTGCGCAGGCCGATACGGGCGAGAATCCGCTCGATATCGCCAATTTCCTTGAGCTGCGGCTGCAGCTTCTCGAAGCGGTAGCCGTCGAGCAGGCAGCGGATCGAGTCCTGGCGCGCCTGCAGCACCTTGAGATCGCGCAACGGGCGGTTCAACCAGCGGCTCAGCAAACGGCTGGCCATGGCGGTCTGGCAGCGATCGATCACCGACTGCAGGGTGTTGTCTCGGCCGCCGGCCAGGTTGATGTCCAGCTCCAGGTTGCGGCGGCTGGCACCGTCGAGAATGACCGTGTCGTCCAGGCGTTCGTGGCGCAGGCTGCGCAGGTGTGGCAGGGCGGTGCGCTGGGTTTCCTTGGCATAGATCAGCAGGCAACCGGCGGCACCGATGGCCAGGGTCAGCTTGTCGCAGCCAAAGCCCTTGAGGTCCTTGGTCGCGAACTGCTGGCACAGGGCCTTGCGCGCCGAGTCGCGGTCGAAGTCCCATGGCGCACGGCGACGGGCGCCCGGTCGTTTCTCGGCCGGCAGGTCGCGCGGCCAGTCGTCGGGGATCAACAGCTCGACCGGGTTGAGGCGCTCGAGCTCGGCCAGCAGGTTTTCCCAGCCCTTGATCTCCTGCACGCTGAAGTTGCCACTGGTGATGTCCAGTACGGCCAGGCCGAACAGGCGCTCGTCCCCGAGCAGCGCGGCAATCAGGTTGTCGCGACGCTCGTCGAGCAGGGCCTCGTCGCTGACCGTACCCGGGGTGATGATGCGCACAACCTGACGTTCCACCGGCCCCTTGCTGGTGGCAGGGTCGCCAATTTGCTCGCAGATCACCACCGATTCGCCGAGCTTGACCAGCTTGGCCAGGTAGCCTTCCAGCGAATGGAACGGAATCCCGCACATTGGGATGGACTGGCCGGCCGACTGACCGCGCGCGGTCAGGGTGATGTCCAGCAGTTTCGCGGCTTTTTTCGCATCTTCGTAGAAGATCTCGTAGAAGTCGCCCATGCGGTAGAACATCAGCTGGTCCGGGTGCTGGTTCTTCAGCTTCCAGTACTGCTGCATCATTGGGGTGTGTGCGGAAAAATCGGAAATTGCTTTATTCATCAAAGGCTTAGAAAGTAGGTCTCAATATTGTGGGGCAAATTGGGGCGTTCTGTGTTGCATGCGCGACGCCGAGACCCACCGGATTTTCAAGCCGCATAGGTTAACACGGCTACCCGGCGGGCTGTACCTGCGATATTCCGCCCGGCGCCCCTGCCGTGGCCGGTAGTGGCCTGGAACAAGTGATGTGCGAGACCGAAGCGGGCGCCCATCCCACCTCACCAAGATGCTAGGGTAGAAGCCTGCCTCCAAGGAGCCCGACATGGACCCGATCACTACGCTTGCCACCCGCCTGGGTGAACACCTGCGCCGCTTCAACGCGCAGGTGACCACCGCCGAATCCTGCACCGGTGGCGGCATCGCCGAGGCCATCACCCGCGTGCCCGGCAGCTCGGCCTGGTTCGAGGCTGGGTACGTGACCTATTCCAACATCCAGAAAACCCGTCAGCTGGGAGTGCCCGCAGCGTTGTTCGGCCAGGTTGGCGCGGTCAGCCAGGAAGTGGTCGAAGCCATGGTCCGCGGCGCCCAGGCCGCCAGCGGCGCGCGCTTTGCCGTGGCGGTGAGCGGCGTGGCCGGGCCGGACGGTGGTTCGCCGGCCAAACCGGTGGGCACCGTGTGGCTGGCCTGGGCCGATGGCAACCATGTATTCAGCGAGCGGCGCCAGTTCGACGGCGACCGCGAGGCGGTGCGTCGACAGACGGTGATCGCCGCGTTAGACGGCTTGTTACAGCTTGGTGCCGAGTAAATCGACGACAGGGGTTTGCGCGGGCGCCTGCCTGTGGAATAATACTGGCTACTTATACAGGTATTCCGGCCGTCAGGGCCAAGTCGAACACGTGAGGATTTCAATGGACGACAACAAGAAGCGCGCCTTGGCTGCGGCCCTGGGTCAGATCGAACGCCAATTCGGCAAGGGCGCCGTCATGCGCATGGGCGACCACGAGCGCCAGGCTATCCCTGCCATCTCCACCGGCTCACTGGGCCTGGACATCGCCCTGGGCATCGGCGGCCTGCCAAAAGGCCGTATCGTGGAGATCTACGGCCCGGAATCGTCGGGTAAGACCACGCTGACCCTGTCGGTCATCGCCGAAGCCCAGAAAAACGGCGCCACCTGCGCCTTCGTCGACGCCGAACACGCCCTCGACCCCGAGTACGCCGGCAAGCTGGGCGTCAACGTCGACGACCTGCTGGTTTCGCAGCCGGACACCGGCGAACAGGCCCTGGAAATCACCGACATGCTGGTGCGTTCCAACGCCGTTGACGTGATCATCGTCGACTCCGTGGCCGCCCTGGTACCGAAGGCCGAGATCGAAGGCGAGATGGGTGACATGCACGTGGGTCTGCAGGCGCGCCTGATGTCCCAGGCGCTGCGCAAGATCACCGGTAACATCAAGAACGCCAACTGCCTGGTCATCTTCATCAACCAGATCCGTATGAAGATCGGTGTGATGTTCGGCAGCCCGGAAACCACCACCGGTGGTAACGCCCTGAAGTTCTACGCCTCGGTGCGTCTGGATATTCGCCGTACCGGTGCGGTCAAGGAAGGCGACGAGGTGGTCGGTAGCGAAACCCGCGTCAAGATCGTCAAGAACAAGGTTTCGCCGCCATTCCGTCAGGCTGAGTTCCAGATCCTCTACGGCAAGGGTATCTACCGTAACGGCGAGATCATTGACCTGGGTGTTTCCCAAGGCCTGGTCGAGAAGTCCGGTGCCTGGTACGCCTACCAGGGCAACAAGATCGGTCAAGGCAAGGCAAACGCTGCCAAGTACTTGGCTGAGAACCCGGCTATTGGCGCCGAGATCGAGAAGCAGATTCGCGAGAAGCTGCTGACCTCTGGTGCTGTTGCAGCTGCTGGTAAGGCTGCTGCTGCTGAAGCCGATGCCGATGACATGGCCGACGCTGACGCCGGCTATTGATTGCGCGGTAGATAGCCGAACATGTCCGCCGTACTCGACACCCCCGTCGCCATCCGGCGGACAGCCATGGACCTGCTTGCGCGACGTGAGCACGGTCGCGTCGAGCTGACGCGCAAGTTGCGTCAGCGCGGCGCTTCGGACGAGTTGATTGGGCCTGAACTCGATCGGCTCGCCGAGGAAGGGTTGCTTAGCGAAGCCCGCTACCTCGAAAGTTTCATCCGGTACCGTTCAAGCTCCGGCTATGGCCCTGCGCGTATTCGCGAAGAGCTAGGCCAGCGCGGTTTGGCACGTGCTGATATCGAGCAGGCGCTACGCGAGAGCGAGGTGGACTGGGGCGAGCGCATGCGTGACGTATGGCAGCGCAAGTTTGCCGGGCAGCGCCCGCAAGATCCCCGCGGCCGTGCCCAGCAGACCCGGTTTCTGGCTTACCGGGGTTTCCCCATGGACATGATCGGCCGGCTGCTCAGTGGGCGAGATCGCGACGATTACTGAGGGCTGGGGCCGTTTTGCAGTCCTTTGCCGGAGCGGACCTGTGTCACGATCAACTGACCTTCAACGCCTCCCTGGCCCGCTGCGTCGTATGCATGGGCTGCGGCTTGGCCCAGTTCTCCGGCAGGTTGATGAAATCCACCAGCTCGCGCAGCCTGCCCTGGTCCCGGCCATTGAAGGCAAATGACAAGCGGGTCAGGTGGTTGAAGTTGCCCACTTCGTGCTCGGCGCTGCTGTCAGGTTGC
Organism: Pseudomonas sp. PNPG3; assembly: GCF_023093815.1. Lineage (NCBI taxonomy): Bacteria > Pseudomonadati > Pseudomonadota > Gammaproteobacteria > Pseudomonadales > Pseudomonadaceae > Pseudomonas > Pseudomonas sp. PNPG3. The sequence goes on along the minus strand of NZ_JALLKV010000017.1, from coordinate 5,743 downwards.
TGGTGGTACTTGCCACTCAAACGCAAATCGGCAAAGCCTTCCTGGATGTCATACAGCGCCGCTTCGCTGAGCGGGTGATGCATGCGGATCACGAACTGGCTCTTCAGCCAGCGGCTGGAGTGGTAGTTGCTGTAGAACTGGTTGATTTCCTCCACTGCCTCGTCAGCGCTGTGCACCAGGCGCAGCAGTTTCAGGTCGCTGGGCAAGATGTAGCGGTTTTCCTCCAGTTGGCGGCTGATGAAGTCCAGGCAGTCGCGCCAGAAGCTGCCACCTGGTGAGTCCAGCAGCACCACCGGTACCAGCGGGCTCTTGCCGGTCTGGATCAGGGTCAGCACCTCCAATGCTTCATCCAAAGTGCCGAAACCACCCGGGCACAGCACCAGGCCATCGGCCTCCTTGACGAAGAACAGCTTGCGGATGAAGAAGAAATGGAACGGCAGCAGCTTGTCGGTGCCATCTACCGTGGGGTTGGCGTGTTGTTCGAAGGGTAGGGTGATGTTGAATCCCAGGCTGTGGTCGCTGCCGGCGCCTTCGTGGGCGGCTGCCATGATGCCGCCGCCGGCACCGGTTATTACCATCAGGTCCGAGCGCGCCAGGGTTGCGCCCAGTTCGCGGGCCAGGGCGTACATCGGGTGTTCCAGCGGGGTGCGCGCCGAGCCGAACACGGTCACCTTGCGGCGGTCCTTGTAGCGTTCCAGGGTGCGGAACGAATGGTCCAGTTCGCGCAGGGCCTGCAGGGTGATCTTGGCGCTCCAGCGGTCGGTGTCGTCATGGGCCATGCGCAGGATGGTCAGCATCATGTCGCGGTACAGCGCCAGGTTGGGGCTGTTCGGTGCCACCAGTTGCAGTTGTGCGTCGATGTTGCTCAGGTCGATGTTGTTGTCGCGGAAATGGCTGAACAGCAGTTCACTCGATTGGTAAGGCATGCAACGTCTCCTTCTGCACCTATACCTCTGACCTCAATCTAGACCCTTGCGCCCAATCCTGCCGGGGGTGTTCGCCACAGCCGCCCGTCGGCATGCAGCCACGGGGGATGCGGGTTTGGTTAACTGGGTAAAGCGAAACGTGTCGATGCAGGAGGTGGCGGTATGCATCGCTTGATCATCGAAGTTGACCGGCAGCTTTACCAGCAGCTGGAGAATGCGGCCCAGATGCATCACCTGAGCCTGGAGAACGAGTGCCGGCGCAGGCTGTCGGGGCTGGAATGCCAGTCGCGCTACCTGCAGGCGCTGCTGGCAGAGATGCGCGCCGATGCCGCTGAGGGGCGCTGGTGCGCCCGTGAAGACGAGAAGGCGTAGCGATCCGAGCTGGTTACTTCTTCTTGTTGCCGGCCACGCAGCTGGCGTTGTCGAACGCCTGGTCCATGATCGGTTGGTTGGTCTTGTATACCGTGAAGCGGTAGACCATCACCGCGCCTTTGGACATCAGGTTACGGAAACCGCTGTTGCGGCAGACGCTATCACCCAGCTGGCTGCGGACCTGTTCGGGGTTGGCCTGCATGCGCGCGGCATGGTCCTGGCGCACGCTCAGGTGGTTGACCAGTGCCTTGCCTTCCACCGTGTAACCCTGGTCGAGGATGTCCTCGTTGATGGCTCGCGGGGTGCCGACACTGCTCTCTTTGGCAACCTTCTGCAACATGTTGTTCAGGTCGTATTCCTGCTTGGAAGCCGCCTGGGCTGCCAGGGGCAGGGCGAGCAACAGGCTCAGGGCGGGGACGATACGGCGCAGCATGAATCTCTCCTGGTTCGATGACTGGCGCTTTGACATGCGCAGGTCGACGGCGTTCCCTGAAAATCGCGCAGGCGCGAGGCTGGGGTACGGTAAAAGCAGCGATTATAAGGACCGCGTCGCCACCTGCACAGCAATTGCCCCCTGTTCTGGTAGACTGGCGCCCTTAGTTTTCTCCGAGTCATCCTTGTGTCCATTCCCAACCTGTCCAGAGGCCTGCCGGCATGAGCCATGCGGTAGCGCGCCTGCGCGCCGAACGCCTGGCTCGCAGCAACAAGCCCTTCATCGCCCGTGGTTCACGTGCCGAACGCTGCCCCGATTGCCGGGTCATTGCCACTCATTGCCTGTGCGCCTGGAAGCCCCGGGTGCAGGCCGAGTCCGGCGTGTGCCTGCTGATGCATGACACCGAGCCGCTCAAGCCCACCAATACCGGTTGGCTGATTGCCGACCTGATCGAGGACACCTCGGCTTTCGGCTGGCTGCGCACTTCGGTAGACGAACGCTTGCTGGCGTTGCTGGATGACCCGCGTTGGCAGCCCTACATCGTCTTCCCCGGCGAATTCGTTGCCCAGGAGCGAGTGGTCAGCGAGGTAGTGCGTGAGCCCGGCAAGCGTCCGCTGTTCATCCTGCTGGATGCCACCTGGACCGAAGCGCGCAAGATGTTCCGCAAAAGCCCGTACCTTGATCGCTTCCCGGTGTTGAGCCTGCAGGCCGAGCAGATGTCCCGCTACCGCCTGCGCCGCTCCAAGCGCGATGATCACTTCTGTACCGCGGAAGTCGCGGCCATGTGCCTGGACCTTGCCGGCGATACCCAGGCCTCGCAGGCGCTGGACGCCTACCTGGATGTGTTCAGCCTGCATTACCTGAGCGGCAAGCGTCGCCTGCCGCTGGACGAGCAGGACGACACCCACCAGCGTTTGCATACCTTCCTATAGTCCAAGGGGCACAACCCCTGCTTTGGTTCATAATGACCCTTACCCGAGTGCCCGACACAGAACAGGATCCCCAGATCGATGGCCACTTACGAAATCCTGATTGCCGATGACCACCCGCTGTTCCGTGGCGCCTTGCGCCAGGCCGTTACCCTCGGCCTGGGCCCGGATGTACGCCTGGTAGAAGTTGCCAGCATTGCCGAACTGGAAACCCGTCTGAGCGAAAAAGACAACTGGGACCTGGTGTTGCTGGACTTGAACATGCCGGGTGCCTATGGTTTTTCCGGGCTGGTGCTGCTGCGCGGGCAATACCCACAGATCCCCGTTGTGATGGTATCGGCGCAGGAAGAGGCTGCAGTGGTGGTCAAGTCCCGCGAATTTGGCGCCAGTGGCTTCATTCCCAAGTCCAGCACCCTGGAAGTGATCCAGGATGCGGTGCGCAAGGTGCTCGATGGTGATGTCTGGTGGCCGCCGCAGGCGTTCGAAAGGGTCGATGTCTCGGCCGAAGCCAAGGCCGCCAGCGAAGGCCTTGCCAGCCTCACGCCGCAGCAGTTCCGGGTGCTGACCATGGTCTGCGAAGGGTTGCTGAACAAGCAGATCGCCTATGAGCTGAACGTGTCGGAAGCAACCATCAAGGCTCACGTGACGGCAATCTTCCGCAAGCTGGGTGTGCGTACCCGCACCCAGGCGGCGTTGTTGCTGCAACAACTTGAATCGGTTGCCAGCAGCTGAGTGGGCGTGGCTTCACGCTTTTTTTACCCGTGCCGGTCTAGTCTGCTGGCCTTTCCGCTGTGAAGTGACTCACATGACATCGCCATTCAAGGGCCAGACTGGCCTCAAACGTATCTTCAACGCCGCCGGATATTCGCTGGATGGGCTACGCGCTGCCTTCAAGGGTGAGGCCGCGTTCCGCCAACTGGTGCTGCTCAACGTGCTGCTGGTCCCGATCGCCTTCTGGCTGCCGGTCAGCCGTGCAGAGCGTGCAATCATGATCGCCGTTTGCCTGTTGGGCTTGATCGTCGAATTATTCAACTCGGCGGTGGAGGCAGCCATCGATCGTATTTCGCTGGAGCGCCACCCGCTGTCGAAAAACGCCAAGGACATGGGCAGCGCCGCGCAGCTGGTGGCACTGACCATGGTGGCAGTGGTGTGGGGTGTGATCCTGCTTTAAGCGATCGGTGGCAACACGATCTCGTCACTGCGTGTGAAACCCGCGGTGAAGTTGCGGCACAGTTCGAGAAATTCGCGCATGGCCGAGGTCTGGTACTTCTGTTTGTGCCAAATGAAGTAGAACTGGCGCATCAGGTCCAGCTCCGGGGTTTCCACCGCTACCAGGCTGCCGCGGCGGAAGGCGTCACGCAGGGCAAGGCGCGAGATGCAGCCGATGCCCAGGCCCGACTCCACCGCGCGCTTGATGGCTTCGGTGTGTTCCAGCTCCAGGCGGATGTTGAGGTTAGTGCGGTGGTGGCGCATGGCCTGGTCGAAAGTCAGGCGCGTGCCTGAGCCCTGTTCGCGCAGGATCCACGCCTCCTGGGACAAGGTCTGTACATCGGCGCGTCCCAGTTTGGCCAGCGGATGCTGTGGCGCGCAGAACACCACAAGTTCGTCCTCGACCCAGGGCTGCACTTCCAGGTCCGGGTGGTTGCAATCGCCTTCGATCAGACCCAGATCAATTTCGTAATGCGCCACCTGTTGCACGATATGCGCGGTGTTCTGCACATGCAGCTTCACCTGGCTTTCCGGGTGCACCTGCATGAAGCTACCGATCAGCAGGGTGGCCAGGTAGTTGCCGATGGTCAGCGTGGCGCCGACTGCCAGCGAGCCGAAACCGGACTTGCCGTTGAGCAGGTCTTCGATTTCCTTGGCCTGGTCGAGCAGGGCCACTGCCTGCGGCAACAGTTGCTGGCCCAAGGCGTTGAGGCTCAGGCGCTTGCCGGCCCGGTCGAACAGCTGGCAGCTGGACTGTCGCTCAAGCTCGGTGATCGAGGTGCTGGCGGCCGACTGCGACAAGGCCAACACACTGGCGGCGCGGGAAACGCTCTGGTGCTGGGCCACGGCAACGAAGACTTGCAGTTGACGAAGTGTAAATCGCATATCGATATAACCGATAACACATATCTTGATAATCCAGTTAACAGATATTGTCGCTGCCCCTAAACTATCGCGCAACTGCGCGTCTTGCGCGCGCCGCGTCTTTCTTCAGGAGCCCCATTAAATGAGCAACATGAACCACGAACGTGTCCTCAGTGTGCACCACTGGAACGACACCCTGTTCAGCTTCAAGTGCACCCGCGACCCGGGCCTGCGCTTCGAGAACGGTCAGTTCGTGATGATCGGCCTGCAACAAGAAAGCGGCCGTCCGCTCATGCGCGCCTATTCCATCGCCTCGCCGAACTGGGAAGAGCACCTGGAGTTCTTCAGCATCAAGGTGCCGGACGGTCCGCTGACCTCGCAGCTGCAGCACCTGAAGGAAGGCGACGAGATCATCATCAGCAAGAAGCCTACCGGTACCCTGGTACTCGACGACCTGAATCCGGGCAAGCATTTGTACCTGCTGAGCACCGGCACTGGCCTGGCACCGTTCATGAGTGTCATCCAGGACCCGGAAACCTACGAGCGCTTCGAGAAAGTGATCCTGGTGCACGGCGTGCGCTACGTGAACGAAGTGGCCTACCGCGAGTTCATCACCGAGCACCTGCCGCAGAACGAGTTCTTCGGTGAGTCGGTTCGCGACAAGCTGATCTACTACCCGACCGTGACCCGTGAACCGTTCGAGAACCAGGGCCGCCTGACCGACCTGATGCGCAGCGGCAAGCTGTTCAGCGACATCGGCCTGCCACCGATCAACCCGCAGGACGACCGCGCGATGATCTGCGGCAGCCCGAGCATGCTCGACGAAACCAGCGAAGTGCTGGACAGCTTCGGTCTGAAGATCTCCCCGCGCATGCGCGAGCCGGGTGACTACCTGATCGAGCGAGCCTTCGTCGAGAAGTAAGGCGCAGGCTGATGCAAAAGAAAGGCGACCCTCGGGTTAATGCCAGTCAGTTAAGACTGACGCTTTGAGCTTTAGCCCGTAGGCCGCA
>NZ_JALLKV010000179.1:0-284 GCF_023093815.1 Pseudomonas sp. PNPG3 | reverse complement strand
CACGGACTCGGGCTCGAACCCGATATCGGCATCGATGAACAGCAGATGGCTGGCGCCGGACATCAGGAATTGGTGGGCCAGTTCGTTCCGGGCGCGCACGATCAGCGATTCGTTTCCGATCAGGTTGAACTGGATGTCGATGCCCCGGGCCGTGGCCGCAGCCTGCAGCTTCAGCGCTGATAACACATAGGCCATCTTCAGGTCGCCGCCGAAGCAGGGCGTTGCGACGAAAACGCGGGTTCTTTCGGTCATTTTACCCCCTTTTGTCTCGGCTGGCGCAGAAT
>NZ_JALLKV010000178.1:0-286 GCF_023093815.1 Pseudomonas sp. PNPG3 | reverse complement strand
TGGACCTTCTTCGCCCCGTAGACGCCGAAGTTCGCGGAGTGGACCCGGCTGATCTCGACCAGCAGTTCCTCGTCGCGTAGCGATCGCTTCGAGGGTAGGCGAGTCTTGCTCGCGTAGTACGTGCTCGGCGCGATCTGGGTGCCCGCTGCGGTGAGAGTGCGGCAGATCGGCTCGACGCCGAACTCGTGTTTGTGCTGGTCGATGTACTCCACGATCAGCGCTGTGGGCGGTCGAGCTCAGCCGCGAAGAAAGCCGAGGCTGACCTCAGGATCGAGTTCGCCCTGCG
>NZ_JALLKV010000177.1:0-287 GCF_023093815.1 Pseudomonas sp. PNPG3 | reverse complement strand
CGGTTGCTGCCAGACTTTGTACAGCGGAATCTCCAGCACCAGCGAGCAGCCCAACTCTTCCAGGCAAGACACACGCACTTTGTAACCCGCTTGCTTCACCAGTTGCAGCACCAGTCGCTGCGCCGGTAATAAGGGCTGCTGCGGGTCGGCTGACTGTAAAAATTGCAAAGCGGTGCTGCGTCCGGCGAAATCCCACTGCAATAACAGGCTGTGGTCCTGGAAATTCTGTACATACCAGTGCCAGGTCAGTGACTGCCTCTGCATACCACTGCAGACCAGCTGCATAA
>NZ_JALLKV010000176.1:0-287 GCF_023093815.1 Pseudomonas sp. PNPG3 | reverse complement strand
GGGATGCTTTGGGTAGTCTAATTGAACGAATGAATCCTAATTATATTGATGAGCGCTCGCGCTATGGCATGAGTAATGCCAAGATTCGTAATCTCCTGCCAGAAGTACCAGAGGAGATTGATTATATCATTGCCAAAGCTCGAATTGCGACAAAGCCTGATCTAGATTTCCTGAACGATGACGTAAAAGTCAGAAAACTGTCCGACGTGCCGCTTAACTGGTTTGTGCCGTTCCTAGAAGCATGGAAAGATAATAGCGGATACTTCCAATGCAACTATGGCTCAGTA
>NZ_JALLKV010000175.1:0-289 GCF_023093815.1 Pseudomonas sp. PNPG3 | reverse complement strand
CGTGGCCGCGGACCCCGCCAGCCACACCGGCGCCTTCCTCGCGCCGCTGCTCGGCGTGACGCCGGGGCAGACGCCGACCGCCAAGCCGGCCAAGGCCGTCAAGGCGCCGGCAGCGAAGCCGGCGAAGAAGGCCCCGGCGAAGAAGGCCGCGAGCAAGCGCACCACCACCCGGAAGTCGGCGGCCACGAAGCCGGCTGCGGCGAAGTCCCGCGCTCGGGCCGCTCGGTAGGCTGCCCGCAGACCCGCCCGTTCCTGCCCAGGAGGATCTCCATGACCCGCTCCACCCCCC
>NZ_JALLKV010000174.1:0-290 GCF_023093815.1 Pseudomonas sp. PNPG3 | reverse complement strand
GGTCCTGGCGCAGGATCTTCCGCTTTCGCCGCCCATGCCGCAGGCGCCGGGCCTGCCGGCCGCATCGCCCGCAACGGAGGGCAACGGCCTTGCCGGGCCGGGTCTTCCGCCGGCATCGGGCGCCCAGCCCACGCGGCCGGTGCAGGACGGGGCGCCCCTGAGGGTCGCTCCTTCCGCCGGGTCGCTCGACGGCGCCGTGCAGGCGCTCGGCCGCGCCGTCCTGACGGTTGATCAGGAGGCGATGTACCGCCAGTCGCGCTGGGGCCTGCGCGCCCAGGCCGAGCTTGCCG
>NZ_JALLKV010000173.1:0-290 GCF_023093815.1 Pseudomonas sp. PNPG3 | reverse complement strand
ATCATCCTGCTCTTCGGTCTGGCTGATGTTGTCTTCTCTTTCATCAGTTTGCTGATTGTTCAAGGCCTGAATAAGAAAATGCTGGCGACTTGGCTGGCAACCCTACTGGGTGTTTTCGTTTCATTTGGCTTATGCTACGTGATTATGAAATTAACGGGTGAATCTGAAATGAAATATGAGACAGGCGACTATGCGACTCAAGATCCGCGCGGAATATTTTTAGCACAAAGTTTGTTAGGGGTTCTTGGAGCGGTTATGGATGAAGCAACTGATATTATTTCCAGTCTTTA
>NZ_JALLKV010000172.1:0-291 GCF_023093815.1 Pseudomonas sp. PNPG3 | reverse complement strand
TCGGCTGCAGGCGATTCCGTTCAACAATGGCACGGGCAATACGTTTGGCGAAACGCTCTTCACCATAGGTCTTCAGTACAAAAGCGATATCGTTTTCTTCCGCCTGCAGCAGCCATTCAGCGGCCGATAGCCCGCGCGTCGGATCCATACGCATATCCAACGGCCCGTCACGCATAAAAGAAAAGCCGCGTTCGGCATCATCCAACTGCGGCGAAGAGACCCCTAAATCCAGTAAAATACCGTTGATTTTGCCGGTTAAGCCACGTGCTTCAACGTAATCCGCCAGCGCCG
>NZ_JALLKV010000171.1:0-292 GCF_023093815.1 Pseudomonas sp. PNPG3 | reverse complement strand
GCTTGATCAAACACGCTTGGCTAGAAAGCGGAGGTGTATACGGCTACCGCAAAATTCACGATGACCTGCGTGAGCTGGGAGAGGAATGCGGACGAAATCGAGTCGGGCGCTTGATGCAGGCGGAGGGGCTGCGTTCGCAAACGGGCTATCGGCGGCGTCCAGGGTTTTACGGTGGAAAACCAACAGTGGCCTCGCCCAACCACCTCGCGCGGCAGTTCAAGGTCAGTGAGCCGAACAAGGTCTGGGTGACAGATATCACTTACATCCGCACCTATGAAGGATGGCTCTATCT
>NZ_JALLKV010000170.1:0-294 GCF_023093815.1 Pseudomonas sp. PNPG3 | reverse complement strand
GTTCCCGTAGTTGCGCAGGCCCACGAACTCGGGGGCGCCGAGGCCCACCCATTCGGTGAGGCTCAGGTAGATGGCCGCGCCGATCGGCACGATCATGAACAGCACGTACAGGATGTAGAAGGGGGCGATGAAGGCGTAGGGGGCGACGCCTCCGCGCAGGGAGCGGGAGCGCCGTGCGGGGGCGCGGTGCCCGGTGGGGGCGCCGGCCGGGCGCGCCGCCGGGGTGCGGGGTGCAGCGGTCGTGGTCATGGCGGTCAGCCCTTCGCCTGGCCGAGGAAGTCCTCGGTCGCGTCG
>NZ_JALLKV010000016.1:5829-112813 GCF_023093815.1 Pseudomonas sp. PNPG3 | reverse complement strand
CTCCCTCCGCAGTCCCTTCGCTCGGCCTCCTGAAGTCGCAATCGGCGGCGCCTGAGCTACCGTGCGCTTAGAAGCAAAAGCAAAAGCAACGGCAACGGCAACGGCAACGGCAATGCCGATTCCAATCAGCGGTCCTTGAACTGCGCCTCGCGCTTGGCAATGAACGCAGCCATCCCCTCTTTCTGGTCTTCGGTAGCAAACGCCGCATGGAACACCCGCCGCTCGAAGCGCACACCTTCGCTGAGGGTGACTTCGAACGCACGGTTGACGCTCTCCTTGACCATCATGCTCACCGGAATCGACTTGCTGGCAATGGTCGCGGCCACCTTCAGCGCCTCTTCCACCAGCTCAGCCTGCGGCACGATACGCGCCACCAACCCGGCACGCTCCGCTTCCTCAGCCCCCATCAGGCGACCGGTCAGGCAAAGTTCCATGGCCTTGGCCTTGCCCACCGCACGGGTCAGGCGCTGGGTGCCGCCCATGCCCGGCAGCACGCCAAGGTTGATTTCCGGCTGGCCAAACCTGGCATTGTCCGCCGCCAGGATGAAGTCACACATCATCGCCAGCTCGCAGCCGCCGCCCAGGGCAAAACCGGACACCGCGGCAATGATCGGCTTGCGCCGGTTGGCAATGCGGTCGGAATCGCTGAACAGGTCGTCAACGTAGATTTGCGGGTATTGCAGCTCGGCCATTTCCTTGATGTCGGCACCAGCGGCAAAGGCCTTGGCGGAACCGGTCAGCACCACGCAGCCGATGTTCGGATCGCGCTCGAGCTGGTCCAGGGCCTGGTTGATCTCGCCGACGATCTGCGCGTTCAGCGCGTTCAGCGCCTGCGGGCGGTTGAGGGTAATCAGGCCGACCTTGCCGTGGATATCCAACAGGATAGTTTCGAATGCCATGCAGTCTGCTCCTTCAAAGATTGCGCGCAATGACCATGCGCTGAATGTCGCTGGTGCCTTCGTAGATCTGGCAAACCCGAACGTCGCGGTAGATCCGCTCCAGCGGGAAGTCGCTCAGATAGCCATAACCGCCCAGGGTCTGCAAGGCATCCGAACAGACCTTTTCGGCCATTTCCGAGGCAAATAGCTTGGCCATCGACGCTTCCACCAGCGCCGGGCGCCCGGCATCGCGCAGCGCGGCAGCGTGCAGCACCATCTGCCGGGCCACGGCAATCTTCGTCGCCATGTCGGCCAGGCGGAAGGCCACCGCCTGGTGCTCGATCAGCGCCTTGCCGAAGCTCTGCCGCTCGTTGGCGTAGTCACGCGCCACTTCGAACGCCGCGCGGGCCATGCCCACCGCCTGCGAGGCGATGCCGATACGGCCGCCTTCGAGGTTGGCCAGGGCGATCTTGTAGCCCTCCCCTTCGGCGCCCAGGCGGTTGGCCACCGGCACGCGCACATTGTCGAAAACGATCTGGCAGGTGTCGGAGGCGTGCTGGCCGAGCTTGTCCTCAACCCGCGCCACCTGGTAGCCCGGCGAATCGGTGGGCACGATGAAAGCAGTGATCCCGCGTTTGCCGGCGTCCGGGTCGGTCACGGCAAACACGATCACCACCCCGGCGTTCTGCCCGGAGGTGATGAACTGCTTGCTGCCATTGAGCACGTAGTGGTCGCCATCCAGACGTGCCCGGGTCTTCAGGCTGCTGGCGTCGGAGCCTGCCTGCGGTTCGGTCAGGGCGAAGGCGCCGAGCATCGCACCGCTGGCCAACGGGGTGAGGAACTGTTCTTTCTGCTGCTCGCTGCCAAAACGCAGGATCGGCACACAGCCCACCGAGTTGTGCACGCTCATGATGGTCGAGCAGGCGCCGTCACCGGCGGCGATTTCCTCCAGGGCCATGGCATAGGCCACGTAGCCGGTGTCGCTGCCGCCCCACTGCTCCGGCACCAGCATGCCGAACAGGCCCAGCTCGGCCATCTCGTCGATGGCCTCCTTGGGGAAGCGGTGTTCCTTGTCCCATTGCTCGGCAAACGGTTTCAGGCGCTCCTGAGCAAAGGCGCGTACCGCGTCGGCGATCTGTTGTTGCTCGTCAGTTACCAGCATGATTCACCTCAGTACAGGCATTCGACAGCCATGGCCGTGGCCTCGCCACCGCCAATGCAGATGGCCGCCACGCCACGGCGCAGGTTGTTCTGGCGCAGGGCCGACAGCAGGGTCACCAGGATGCGCGCGCCGGAAGCGCCGATCGGGTGGCCGAGGGCGCAGGCGCCGCCATGGATATTGACCTTGTCGTGCGGCAGGTCGAGGTGCTTCATGGCCGCCAGGGTGACCACGGCGAAAGCCTCGTTGATCTCGAACAGGTCGACCTCGGCCAGGTTCCAGCCAGTGCGTTTCATCAGCTTGTCGATGGCACCGATCGGCGCGGTCGGGAACAGTGCCGGGGTGTCGGCAAAGGCGGCGTGGCCGTGGATCACCGCCAGCGGCTTGAGGCCGCGCTTGTCGGCTTCGGAGCGGCGCATCAGCACCAGCGCCGCAGCACCGTCGGAAATCGAGCTGGAGTTGGCGGCGGTCACCGTGCCGCCTTCGCGGAAGGCCGGCTTGAGCTGCGGGATCTTGTCCAGGCGCGCCTTGGGCGGTTGTTCGTCGTCCTTGATGACGCGCTTCTCCTTGCCCTCGGTAACCTCGACCGGCACGATCTCGGCAGCAAAGCGACCACTCTTGATAGCGTCCTGGGCGCGGGTCAGCGAGGCGATGGCGAACTGGTCCTGGGCTTCGCGGCTGAAGGCATTGGCCTGGGCACAGTCTTCGGCAAAGGTGCCCATCAGGCGGCCCTTGTCGTAGGCGTCTTCCAGGCCGTCCATGAACATGTGGTCGATGATTCTGCCGTGGCCCATGCGGTAGCCGCCACGGGCCTTGTCCAGCAGGTACGGGGCGTTGGTCATGCTTTCCATGCCACCGGCCACCACCACATCGGCAGTGCCGGCCAGCAGCAGGTCATGGGCCATGATCGCCGCCTGCATGCCCGAACCGCACATCTTGTTCAGGGTGGTGCAGGTGGTGTGCTTGTCCAGCCCGGCGCCCAGCGCGGCCTGGCGCGCCGGTGCCTGGCCTTGGCCTGCCGGCAGCACGCAGCCGAACAGCACCTGCTCGACACTGGCAGCATCGATGCCAGCACGCTCCACGGCACCACGGATGGCGGCGCTGCCCAGCTGCGGCGCGGTCAGGCTCTTGAGGTCGCCCTGCAGGCCGCCCATGGGCGTGCGCACGGCGCTGACGATAACGATCGGGTCATTGGCGAGGGTCATGTTCGCTCTCCTTACTTGGCAGCCATGCGCAGTGCGCCGTCGAGGCGGATAACCTCGCCGTTGAGCATGCTGTTCTCGATGATGTGGCGGGCCAGCGCGGCATATTCCTGCGGGCGCCCCAGGCGCGGTGGGAAAGGCACGCCGGCGGCCAGCGAGGCGCGTACTTCCTCGGTCATGCCGGCCATCATCGGCGTTTCGAAGATGCCCGGGGCAATGGTCATCACACGGATGCCGAAGCGCGCCAGTTCGCGGGCGGTCGGCAGGGTCAGGCTGGCGATGGCGCCCTTGGAAGCAGCGTAGGCCGCCTGGCCGATCTGGCCGTCATAGGCGGCGATGGAGGCGGTGTTGATGATCACCCCGCGCTCCCCCCCCTCATCGGCAGCCCCTTCGGCCATGGCCGCGGCGGCCAGGCGCAGCAGGTTGAAGCTGCCGATCAGGTTGACGTTGATGACCTTGGCAAAGCTGGCAAGGCCATGCGGGCCCTGTTTGCCCAGCACTTTCTCGGCACCGACGATGCCGGCGCAGTTGACCAGCCCGTGCAGGCTGCCAAAGGCGCTGACGGCCGCATCGACCGCCGCCTGGGCGGCCTGCTCGTCGCTGATGTCGGCTACCGCGAAACGGGCGTTTTCGCCCAGCTCGCGAGCCTTGGCTTCAACGGCCTGGGCATTGAGGTCGACCAGCATGACCTTGGCGCCGGCCTCGACCAGCATCTGCGCGGTGGCAGCGCCCAGCCCGGAGGCGGCGCCGCTGACGATTAAGTGTTTGTTGGCTATCTGCATGATCGGTTCCTTTCAGGCGCTGGCAGGGGTGGCCTGTTGCGCTTGTTGTTTGGCGACTTCCTGGTTGCGCAGGATGAAGCGTTGCAGCTTGCCGCTCGGGGTCTTGGGCAGCTCGCTGACGAATTCGATTTCCCTTGGGTAGGCATGGGCGTACAGGCGCTGGCGCACGTGCTGGCGCAAAGCCTCTTCAAGCTCGGCGCTGCCCTGGTAACCGCTGGCCAATACCACGAAGGCCTTGATCAGTTCGGTGCGCTCCGGGTCCGGTTTGCCGATCACCGCCGCTTCGATCACCGCTGGGTGCTCGATCAGTGCACTCTCGACGTCGAACGGGCCGACCCGGTAGCCGGAGGTGGTGATCACATCGTCGCTGCGGCCGACGAAGCTGATGCTGCCGTCCTGGTTCAGTTCGACGGTGTCGCCACTGAGGTAGTACTTGCCGACGAAGGCTTTGGTCGGCAGGCCGTGGTAGCCCGCGAACCAGCACAGCGGCGACTGCTCGCGGTCGACCGCGAGGATGCCCGGCTGCCCGGCGGGCAGTTCGTTGCCCTGCTCGTCCAGCACCACGATGCGGTGGCCGGGGATGGCGAAGCCGGCCGAGCCGAGGTGTACCGGGTGCTGCAGGCCATGGTGGTTGCACAGCACCATGCCCAGTTCGGTCTGCCCGTAGTGGTCGTGGATGGTCACGCCCAGTTCGTCGGCGAACCAGCGGATCACTTCCGGGTTGAGCGGTTCACCGGCACTGCTGACCACCCGCAGGCGGCCCTTGATCGGTGCCGAGAAGTCATCCCCGGCGGCAATCAGCAGGCGGTACGCGGTGGGCGAGCCGGCCAGGTTGGTGATGCCCAGCTTGTCGATCACCCGTGCGCAGCTTTCAACACTGAACGGGCCATCGTAGAAGGTGGTGGCATGGCCCAGCGACAGCGGGCCAGTGACCGCATAATACAGGCCATAGGCCCAGCCCGGGTCGGCCAGGTTCCAGAAGTTGTCCTCGGGGCGCAGGTCGATGGCATCGCGCATGTAGCCCTGGAACGCGACGATGGCACGCAGCGGCACTTCCAGCGGTTTAGCCGGGCCGGTGGTGCCGGAGGTGAACATCAGCAGGAACGGGTCGTTGCCCGAGCGCATGACCGGCTCGCATTTGTCTGCGGCTTTGTCCAGGCACTGCTGGAAGTCCAGCTCGCCATTGCGGGCATTGACGGTGATGATGGTCGGGCAGGCGTGCACATCGTCCAGCTTGGCGCGGTTGTGGCTGTCGGTGACGACCACGCGGGCGTGGGACTGCTCCAGGCGATGTTCGATGGCCTTGGGGCCGAACGCGGTGAACAGTGGCTGGTACACCGCGCCGAGACGCCAGGTGGCGAGGATGGTGACCAGCAGCTCGGGGGTACGCGGCATCAGGCCGGCGACCCGGTCACCCGCACCCACGCCTTGCGCTTCGAGCACATTGGCGAAACGGGCCGCCAGTGCCTGCAACTGGTCGAAGCTCAAGCGCACGCTGTTGCCCTCGCGGTCTTCCCAGACCAGTGCGGTCTTGCCCTCACCGGCATGGCGGTCGCAACATTCGACACAGGCATTGAGGGCTTCGAGGTTGCCATGCAGCGCCGCCGCAGCAGCCTGGCCATGGTCGAACGCACGAGCGGCCTCGGTGTAATCGCGCATCGTCGGACTCCTGGTTTCTTGTTTTTGGAGTTGAACCATCGGTCCGACGATGTTCGCGCCGCGCTGGCGTCGCGGCAATGGCCTAAGTTGTCAAACTGGATGACCGGTTTGGCCGGTGGCCATCAGCCCGGTGCGCGCTCCAGGCTGATCACGTAGTGCTCGGTCAGTTGCAGTTGCAACGCCAGCCGATCGGCCTGCAGCTGCGCATCCAGAGCCTGTTCCTGGTTCAGATACTGTGCTTCACCCAGTTCATCGCGCCTTACCGCAAGTGCTGCCCGCTGCTCCGCAGCGAGTTGCTCAAGGTCATTGAACGGCTGGGCGAAGTGCTGTTGCAAAAAACGCTGCCAGAATGCGCGCGTGCACAGGTTTGCGACTACATCAACGAGAACGTTCGCCCTTTCCACGGCCGCCTCTGCCGCCTGCAGCCGATGCTCGCTCAACCCTACAGCTGCCGCCCTGAGGCGCATTCTGGCGGGCTGGAAGGGCAACCTGAGCCTGGTGCGCAAGCGTACCCTGTAACGCATTGCCAACGTCGCCAGTACCGCGGGCTCGGCGAAGCCTTCAAGGTTTTGCCGCTCGGCCTCGACATACTCCTCAAGGCGGTCCAGGCGTTGCAAGGCGCGCCCCAATGCCAGCAACCTCGGGCCACGGGATTGGGCGCTATCGCCTGCCGCGTCGCGCTCGGCATGCAGACGCAGCAGTCGGCTGAACAGGTCGATGGCACCGTTGTCATCCATCACCACATTGTCGGCCGCCAGTTGCGCCTGGCGAGCGAACTCGACGTCTGTCTCCAGCATCGACAGGCATTGCCAGCCCATGCGCAGCAGATAAGCCTTGGGCCAGCTGAAGTCCGCCAAGCCTTGCAAAAGCTCCAGCAGATCGAACAGGCGGGTGTTTTCGTCCCGGGTGCTCAGCCGGTCCCAAAGCTCGCCGCGCCCATGGCTGGCGGAGTCGGAACCGACCCACCAGGCTCGGCCGATCTCTTCCTGCGGTTCCTCCAGCAGCGGCTCCAAGGCATAGAGCTTGCCGTAATCGGCCATGCTCAGGCGGTTGCCATCGACCAGGATGCGCTGGCGAAACTCCAGCGGCATGGCCAGCACGCCGTCAGGCACACCCCGCAGGAAATTGTCACGCAGGTCGGCTCGTTGCAGGAAGCCACACAGCTCGAGCCCTCTGGGCCACTCGCTGAGCCCGCAGCGGCGCAAATTCAGCTCGATCAGATGAGGCAGGTGATGGAAGCGCATTTCGTACACCCCCAGCGGGCTGTTGTAGCTCAGGTCGAGGTGGCTGAGCAGCGGCAACCCGTTCAGTGCTTCGATGGCATGGGCATCCAGGCGAATGCGGTTATGCCCCAGGCGCAACCGGCGCAGGTTGGTCAGGTAGCCAAGCCCGCGCGGGCAGCGCAACAGCTGGTTGTGGCTCAGGTCCAGCTCCTGCAGGTAGGTGAATGCCCGCAGAAACTCCTCGTTCACCACCCCGATGGACGTCTCGCTCAGTACCAGGGTGGTGACGTGATAGAAATCGATAGGCGCGGGCATGACCGGCAACGAATCCGTTGGCAGATCATTCAGGACCAGACGCAGCCCCTGGCGCCTGCCGTCACGGTCGACCACCACATCGTCACCAAGCGCCTGCCAGGCACGCCGTAATCGGTCGGCGAACAGCTGGCGTCGCGCCCGCAAAGTGTCACTCAGCGCAGCCGACACCCAACCATTGAGCGCGCGGTCCAACTGCTCAAAATCGTCCTGCAGCGCCAGGAGCGCATCGGCGACCGACACATTCTGCAGCAGCCAGCGGTCAACTTGCGTTTCCAGCGAATCGCCCAGCCCCGGGAAGAACTGCCTCAGGCCGGCCCGCAGCTGCTCCCTGGGTGTGGTGGGCGGTGATGCGCGCCCACTGAGCAGGTAGCCGACACGGCCATCGGCGAGGCGCTGCCCGGGGTTGAACCAGCGCTCTGTCGGTGCCCAGCCCAGCATGCGGGCGATTTCCTCATGGGTGCCCAGGTGCGCCATGAGCTTCTCGCGCAGGCGCTCGGCATTGGCGTTCTCGGCCAGGCCCAGACGGCCCAGCAGGCTGCGCGATTCGAGCGCGGCCAGCACGGCCTGGAAGATGCACGAGGAAGCAGGCGGCTGCATCGCGAGTTTTCGGCCCTGCCCGTCATACAAGGCAAAGACCCCTTGCTCACGCACCAGCACCCGCTGCTCGGCCGCATCGCCAACCGAACCGATGCGTTTCAACGCCACGGCATCCGCAGCAGCATTGCTCAACGCCAGGCTGAACGCATCAATGGCCTCGACATTCAGCAATGCCAGCACCAACATGCCCGTTTCGTCGCTATATGCACTCGGCAGATAAAACCCTGCCAGCGCCCTGCTCACCTTCGCCTGCGAGCACAACGACCTGGCCTGGGTGGCCAGGCTTTGCGGCAACTTTCCACCACTGACGAACAGCTGGCGAGCCTCGTGACTTGCTCGGTCAGCCAGATCGCGCGCATAGGGCTCAGGCAGCCCCAGCGCCATCAGCGGCTTGAGCAAAGGCTCCGCCGATTCGGGCAGGCGTGTCAGCCGTGCGAACAGCAGGTCGCTCGACCTTGGCCGGTCCGCCAGCACTGCGGCACGCCCTTTTACGCCGCCCGGTCGGGACTCGCACCAGGCCAGCAGCTGCAAGTCCTCATCGGAGACAATGTCGCGTTCCAGGTTGCGGAAGAACGTGTCGATCCGGGCATCGGCATCGAATGCCCTGAGGGTTTCCCGCAAGGTGGCAGGCGTTCGCCGGTTTTCCACCAGCAGGCCGCGCAGTTCGTCCTCATCGATGCCGGCCATGCGCAAGATCCGCTGCGCCTGCTGGTTATCGAAAGGTTGATCGCGCGGCCAAAGGGTATCGAGCATTTTCGCAGGGTCGCGCCAACACTGCGGCTCATCATGCATCAAGCGCCAGCTGCGTTCGCCATTGTGCAGCACGACCGGTCCGTACGCCTCTTCGCGACCGGGGTGGCGCAGACGCCAGGGGCCATCGGGGTCAGGCCGATGAACTTCGTAGAAGACCCCGTCGGCCTTCATCCAGCGGCGCTCGCCATCGGCATAGGCCCCGTCCGCACCCAAGGTGATCGTTTCAGGGGTCGAGGCAAAGGCTGCCAGATCTCGGGACCACAAACGCCCCGCCCCATTGGCGAGCCTTACCGGCTCCAGCGCCGCGACAAACGCGCTGCGCACGAAGGTGACGCCCACCACAGTCGCGGCGGTGCCCGCCAGTATCTCGGCAACCCCCAGCATATGCTCCAGCGCCTCGTGCTGATGGCCTCGCAACCAGTCCTGCGTGCCCTCGAAAACCTCCGAGAGGGTCTGGGCCACCAGTTGCCCGAGCAGCAAGCCGCCCACCACCGGAATAAACAGCCCAGCGAGGTTGAGCACATCGAGACCGGCGGCCTTCCACGCCTCATGCCGCTCACGCGATGCGGCTTCATCGGCATCGGCAGTTGCCACCAGCAACAGGCGGCCATCCTGCTTCACCCGGTTGGTCTGCTGTGCAGCCAGCGCCTGGAAAATGTCATGTTGCGGCACGCTGCCATCGAGCTCCAGGTCCGGCTTGTCATCCTTCAGGCGGGCCTGCAGCTTGTGCATGAACCCGGCACGCTGATCCAGGCCGATCAACTGGCTGAACGCCTGGCGATAGGGTTCATGGCGCAGCTCGGCCACCAGCGCGCGGTTGATCGAGGCATGGCTGTCGAAGTGTCGCAACGCCTGTACCGGGTCGCTGGGCAGGTAGAGCACGCCGCCCTGCGTTTGCTCATGCGTGTCGCGAAGTTGAATCCACACACCATCCGCCACTGGGCAACCGAGGGCTTCGAGCAGGCCCGGGTGGCCCGTGAGGCTGGCGGATCGCCGATCCGCGGGTTTATCCACCAGGGCTTGCAATGCCTCCTTGACCGGCTCGGTGATCTCGCCTTTCAGCGCGGCAACCTCCACGGCCAGACGCAGCCCGGAGCGCTTGTCTTCACACAAGATGCGCTGTGCCGCGGCATCGAATGTGCGGTCCAGCTCCTGCTGGTACAGGCGCCCGGCATCGAGCTTGCGGCACGCCTCGACCAGTTCATCGGTGCCTCGCGAAAGTACCCGTTCCTGCCCCGGCGCGACCAACCCGGTTCCCAGGTAGAAATCGTTGCTGGCGGCAAAGTTGCGCATCAGGCGGAGCAAGCCGTTTTCACGCCGTTGCCCGTAAGTGGGAAATTGCGGCTCTGCGCCGGGCGTGGACGAGAAACGATGGGAAACCTCCAGCCACTCCAACTGCCAGAACGCTACGTCGCCCGGCAGCGGCTCGCGCAACAAACTGGCGAATTGCCGTTCGGCGAACTGCTGCGGTGACGGCAGCGCCAGGGTGATCCCGCGCAACCGGGCCTGGGTGGCATGATGGGCTTCCAGGCTTTCGCGCAAGGTGCGTATCTGGCTTTGCGTGGCCTGTTTGAGCCAGGCAGGCAACCGGTCACCGATGAAACCGTCGTGCAAGTGGCTGGAAGACGCTGATGCGGGCTGTGGTGCGTGTGGTTCGCGGGTCATGGCAGGTCCCTGGATGGCTGTCGAAAGCCACACATGGTGTGCAACCTGCCAGCGCTTGCGCAGAGGGAACCCCTGCGGTAGAAGCAGGGCGGCACACTGCGTGCCGCCCGTGAAGCGCCGTCACTTTGCCTCTGGCACCATGAACGCTTCGTGCGTAAGGCGCTGGGCAAGTCTGGCCAGGGCCTGCTCGCGTTCATCGCGCAGGGCGTCGCCCAGTTTCCGGTACTCGTCACTGGTCAAGGCCTCCCTTTGCTCGTACAGAGTTTCCATCCGCAGGGAGAATTGCGCTTCCAGGGTTTCGAAGTCGTCCGGATGCTCTGCTCGCAGTACCGGCAACCAGAAATCACGCTCGCTGATGAACACGATCCGTTGCTCACCCGCCTCCACCTCCAGCACTTCCTTGAAGGCCTCCTCCAGTTGCAGCGGCGACACGTTGGCCAGCCTGCCAAACTGCATATGACGTGGTTGGCCCAACAGGTCCAGGCGCTGGGCCAAGCCGCTGAGGTAGGCAAGATTGACCTCCACCTCCTCTTCATCATGATTTCCCCGGCTCCAGCGTCCATCCTGGTAGCGGGCGTCCATTTCGCGCCGGGCGATTTTCTCTACCCAGTGCACGCGAAACAGCCGCTTGGCCAACTGCAGGCGTGCCGAGCGGGTCGAGATCGGGTCACCGCCGCGGGTGGCCTGCTCGACATGCATGCGCACCTCGAGGCGGCTGAACACGATGACAACGCTGTCCACACAGGTGATGGGCTCCGCTGCCAGGTCAAACAGCGCCATGCGCGTGGCGGTATCGGCATGGGCGACATCCAGCATTGCCCATACCCTGAATCCGAGTTCGGCCGGCGCCTTGCTGAATTCGGCCGTGCTCGTCAGTTGTCTAAGCAGCTCGAAGAAAGCCAGGCTGCCGGGCTCGGCATTCAGCGCATCCCATTTTCCTTGCTGCTCCTGCCGCGCTGCTGGGGCCAAGGTCTGCAACCATTGTTCCCGGGCCGGGGCGTTCCGTTGCGGGCGGGGCGTGTCCAGCAGGCGTTCGACGGAATAAAGGCGATCGAGATCCTGCACTGACAGCGCATTGCCCTCCAGGTGCATGGCACGGCGCAACTGCAACGGGGCCTGAAACAAGGCTGCCGGCAACTCGGCTATCTGGTTGTTGCGAAGGTCGGCGAAGACCAACAGGCCACACCACTCCAGGCCCCGGGGCAGCGCCGTCATCTGCACCCGGTTCAAACGCAGGATCCGCAGGCTGGGCAACCGCTCGAACTGTAGCCTGATGTCGCCGAGCGGGTTGTCACTCAGGTCCAGCGAACGCAAGAGCGCCAGGCCGGTCAGCACATTGGCCTGCGGCTCCGAGACACGAATACGGTTGCGCGGCATCAGCAACTGGCGCAAGGCGGTCAACCGCTCCAGCCCCGCAGGTAGCGCGCGCAAGGCGTTGTCGCTCATGTCCAGGCACAGCAGATTGGGGAAGCAGGCGAGGAACCCCGACGGGATGGCATCCAGACCGAGCGCCGACAGGGTCAATTCCGAAACGTGCGAGAAGTCCGTCCCGACCGGCAACGCGGGCAGGCTGCCCACCGGTACGGCGACGATGCTCAGGCTGAGCATTGCATCGTTGCCGATAGCCCCGGCGGCGCGGTCGCTGCGCATCTGCCAGGCACGCCGCATCGAATCTGCGACGCGTCGGCGTGCACGGCTGGCGCTGCCCGCTACCTCTTCAACCCAGGCCAGCAAGCTGTCATCCAGGCGGCGGTATTCCTGCTCGACGCGCAGCAGGTTCTCGAACAGCCCCCCGCGCATGTCCAACAGGCTCTGGACATAGCGATCGACGCCGGCATCCCCGATACCGGGATACAACGCGCGCACCCGCTGCCGCACCACGCGCTCCGGCGAGCCGATGCACGACTGGCAGCCGCCTAATGGATAGCCCGCTCGGCCATCGGCCAAACGCTGCATGGGCGATGCCATGGGCCTTGCCTCCCGCCAACCGAGCAGGCGCAGCAGGGCCTGCCGGTCACCGGGTAGCCAGGCCTGCATCTGCTCGCGGATTCTGGTCGGCGCATCGGCGCCATTCCAACCCTGTCGCACCCGGTATTCCACGGGCAGGCAAGCGGCCAGCACCTCGAACAGCCCCTCGGGGGCGGCGACCTCGCGCTCATCCGGCAAGCCTCTGTCGTTGTAGAGCTGGAAGCGCCCCTCCCGCCTGACCAGCACCACGGCCTGCTCAAGGTCGGTCTCGGCGAACAGCCGCTCCATCGCTGCCCCGGCATACGGGTCACGGCGCAATACCAGATTGAACCCGGCAGCGCCGGGGCCATGCCGACGCAGCAGGGCAAAGACCAGCGCCACCACTTCCGGCCGATAACTGCCCTGCAGGTACAACGCTTCGCGCATGCGGGTCAGGCGCGCCAGCTGCAGGGCCACCCGCGCCTGTTCAGCCAACGCCAGCGGCAGGCGAGACTCTGCCTGCATGCGCAGGCGCACAGCCTCGGTGGCCTGCTCGAGCACATCGAGGGCATAGGCGTCTGGCAGCGTCGGGAAGTCGCGCTGGATCAAGCCCAGCAGCGGGTCGTCGGCCAGATAAAGCCTGGAGAAATGCTCGAGCATCGCCTCACGCAACTCGCTTGCCGCGTCACGGATCGACAGCACCTGTTCTTCGACGGTTTCACCCTGCAGTTGCAACCGTTCGATGCACCATTGCCACAGCTCGGTAGCGGTATCAGCCTCCCCCGCTTCCAGCCGGCTGAAAAAGGCCTGCGCGCGTGCGTCCACGGCAAAGCGCTGCAAGGTATCGCGCAGCTGCACCGGCAACCCGCGCCGTTCCACCAGCAGGCCACGCAAGTAGGCCTCGTCGACATCCGCGACCTTCAGCACCTGTTCCACCCGCACGGCGTCCATCGCGGTCGCCGCCGGCCAAAGCCGCCCGAGCAACAGTGCGGCGCCCTGCCATTCCAGTGGCCGCTCGTAAGCCAGCCGCCAGCCACGCGCAGAGCAACGTTCCAGCACCGGCCCGAACGCCGTGTCACCTTCGGCATGCAGCAAGCGCCAAGCGCCATTGGCGGTTTGCCTTACCCGATACAAGGCACCATTCGACCGCCACCAATGGCGCTCACCCTCGGCGAGCAAACCGTTGTCGAGCTCCGTCAGCTGAACGGGTGGAGTAGTGTCCTGGTAAGGCGCCAGCTCATTGCGCCACAGCCGTTGCCGGCCATCTTCGGTGATGACCGGCTCCAGGGTTTCGACGAATGCGCTGCGGGCCAGGTGGGCACCGACAACCACCGCACCGGTGGTTGCCACGCTGAAGGCCACCTGAAGCATATGCATCAAGGCCTCATGCTGATGGCCCAACTGCCAGTCGCGCACGCCCTCGAAAGTTTCGGTCAACAGTTGCCTGGCCAGGTCCGCCACCAGCAAAGCCCCGATGACCGGCACGAACAAGCCCGCCAGGTTGAGCAAGACCAGGCCAGCGCCTTTGAGCTCGTCCAGGCGCTGCTCCGCAGCCGCGTCATCGGCCTGGGCGGTGGGCACCGCAAGGAAACGTGCATCGGCTTTGATTCGCTGCATGTGCCAGGCGGCCATCGACGCAAAACCGTCCCCCGCTTCCAACACCCTGCGAGGTTCCAGGTCAGGTTGTGCATCCTGCAAGCGGGTGGCCAAAGCCTGCTCGCAAGTGGCGCGATCATTCAAGGCAATGCGCCGCACAAATGCCTGTCGATAGGCCTGGTTGCCCATCGCCGTGGCCAGGACGCGGTTCGCCTCATCCCAGTTGGTGAACGCGCGCAGGGGTTGCGCCTGATCGTCAGGGGTATACAGGATCACTCTTTTCAAGCGCCCAGGCACCCCGAAGGGAAACGTGGACTGGTGGCGGGGCTGCTCGATCAACTCAACGGCCAGCGCGCCATCCACCCGGCAGCCAAGGACCTGCAGTGCACCGATCTCCAGCTGCACCGGCCCCTTGATCACGGCGGGTTCAACCTTGCACGCGATACGCAGCACCAGCAGGTCTTCCGGATCCAGCTGCTGCTTGATGGCCGCGATCTCGACCGCCACGGCCAGTTCCAGGCGCCGGTCGGTAGTCAGGGCTTTTTCAAAGTCAGGGGTCAATACCTGCGCCAGGTGCCGCTGGTAGGCGCTGCCGACATCCACCTGGCGGCACAGGCTGACAATCCGGTCGATGTCTTCGCTCACCACCTGCTCGTCCTGATGGGCTCCCGGAAGGGTCAAGGCGGTGCCGAGGAAGAAGGACTCGCTGGCCTTGAAGTTCTGCAACAGCTTTTGCAAGGCCGGCATGCGCACGAAGTACGGTTGATAATCAGGGATCAAGCCGGTTCTCACATCCAGCCGTGCGCGTGTTTCGCGCCACACCAGTTTGTCCAGGTCGACCTGCAGCTTCAGCTGGCTGTCCTGGCGCAAGGCAGGCTCGAACAGTTGCTTGGCAAAACGGTCCAGAGGCTGCAGGCGGTCGGCGAACCCTGCCATCTGCCGCTGGCTCGCCAGATAGGCGTTGAAACGCAATTGCAGCCTGGCAAGCTGCTTGGGCTTGGCCGCCTTCAGCCAGGCCGGCAAGCTTTGCGCGATGAAATCTTCGGCGGGGTGAAGCAACTTGGGGTGCAAGGCAGGTTGAGACATCGTCGATTTCCTGGTCAGTGATCGACTTGTCACGATGCTTGTCAGCGGCGCCAGCCGGCAGCGGGAAGGCGTGGTTCCCTAGCCGCCACTGCCGCGCTTGAGGATCAGCGCACGGTAATGCCCAGGGTTGCAGCCGAACCACTTGCGAAATGCCTTGTAGAACGAACTGCTGTCGGCAAAGCCCAGGCGCTCGGCGATTTCGCCCATGGCCGCGTCTTCCTGGCTCAGCCAGGCAATTGCAAGCTCACGACGCACGCTGTCCTTCAACCCTTGGTAGTTCTGCCCCTCTTCGGCCAACCGCCGGCGCAGGGTAGAAGGCGACAGGCACAACTGGCGCGCCAGGCTGTCCCCATCGGGCCACTGCCCCGGGTCCAGGCGCAGCAGGTCGGTGCGAATGCGCCGCCCGAGGCTGGCCGGGTCACGGTACTTGACCAGGATGTTGCCCGGCGCCTCGGCCAGAAAGCGCTGCAGTTCTTCTTCGCTGCGCCGCAGCGGCAGCTCGAGGCATTCGGCAGCGATGATCATGCGCGTGCGCGGGCGCTCGAACTGCAGGTTTTCCGAAAACATCACCCGGTAGTCATCGCAGAACGGCGGCTCGGCACAGCGCAGATCGATGGCCAGGATCGGGATACGCCGCCCGGCCAACCAGCAGGTCACACCGTGCACGATCATCCAGAAGGTGAAATAGGTGAAAGCGCGGCGCGGTGTGTCACGCGGTTCGTTGATGACGATTTCGGCCAGGCCTTGCTGGCGCACCAGGCTTGGCTGCAGGTCTTCAAGCATCAGTGACAGGAAAGCCAGCGCGGTTTCCAGGCCGGCGCCCAGGGTTGGCTGGCCCATGCTGGCACGGCACATGAACGCCAGGCTGCCGCTGCGCAGGCCGCGCGGGTCCATGGCGAAGAACTCATCGTTGCAGCGCTGCGCCAGCAGACGCCAGAGCCGGGCATAGGACTCGGCACTGACCCGTGCCGCTGGCAGGTGCAGTTGTTCGACGGCGATACCCGCCCGGGCCAGCAAGCCGGTATCGGGCTCGCCGGCGGGGCAAGTCTGCAACAGCGCTTCGCGCACCAGCTGCATGGAAATGGTGTCTTTCTCGCTCATCGACGGTCCTGTCGGCTCAATGCCGGCCATCTTAGGCCGCCCCGTTGAAAACAGCCATCACAGCCCCGCCGCCAGGCCTAGGAACGCCTGGATCAGGCGCAGCTCACGGCGGCGCTCCAGGCAGCCGATCAGGTGCTGGTTGACCAGGCCGTCACCGGCCAGCGGGCGTGCCACTACCCGCGGGTCATTGGCGACTTCGGTGGACGACACCACGCCAATGCCCAGCTCCGAGGCCACCGCTTCGGTCACCGCCTCGCGGCTGTCCAGCTCCAGCAGCACCCGAGGTTGCACAGCAGCCTTGTTGCAGGCCTTGTCGAAGGTGCGCCGGGTGGTGGAGCTGGGTTCGCGCAACACCATGATCTGCTGGTGCAGCTCAGCCAGCGGCAAATCACCCTCGCCGCTGGCCCAGGCATGCCCCGCCGGCAGCAAGGCGCACAACCGCGACTCGCACAGGTTTTGCATATGCAGGCCTTTGCGCGGTTCGATCTCGGTCAGCACGGCCACGTCGGCATGTTCGCTGAGCAATGCCGCCAAGGTTTCCTGGGCATTGCCCAGGCGCAGGTTGACGGTAATGCCCGGGTAGCGCTCGCGCAGCAGCGCCAGCATCGGCATGACCCGGTGCGGGCCATCGGCCGCCACCTCCAGGCGCCCGGTCAGCAGTTGCCGATTGGCCTCGAGCATGGCCTGCGCCTCTTCGGCCAGGCCGAACATGGCGCGGGTGATGGCCGCCAGGCGGGTGCCCTCTTCGGTCAACTCCACCCGCCGCGCGGTACGCCGCAGCAAGGTGATCTGGTAGTGCTCCTCCAGCGCCTTCACGTGCCCGGTCACCGCCGGCTGGCTGATGAACAGGCGTGCGGCGGCACGGGTAAAGCTGCCCTCACGGGCCACGGCATCGAAGGCACGCAACTGGAACAGGTTCATATTTATCGGCCTGAATTATAGCTCGGATAACAACAAACAATTTGATTGATGACAGCGCCAATTGCAACCTAGGCCCCGTAGTTTCAGCCCACCGCTTGTGAGGAATAACGGAATGAGCAACGCCCCGATTCTGCTGACCCCCGGTCCCCTGACCACATCAATCCGCACCCGCCAAGCCATGCTGGTGGACTGGGGCTCCTGGGACCGCGACTTCAACCAACTGACGGCCAGTGTCTGCGAGCAACTGCTGGCCATCATCGACGGCAGCGCCAGCCACCACTGCGTACCCCTGCAAGGCAGCGGCACCTTCGCCGTGGAAGCGGCCATCGGCACCCTGGTGCCGCGTGACGGCAAGGTCCTGGTGCTGATCAATGGCGCCTATGGCCAGCGCCTGGCGAAGATCTGCAAAGTGCTGGGCCGTGCCTACAGCACCTTCGAAACCGCCGAAGACCAGCCGACCACCGCCGCCGACGTCGACCGCCTGCTGGCCGCCGATCCGGCCATCACCCACGTCGCGCTGATCCACTGCGAAACCAGCACCGGCATCCTCAACCCGCTGCCCGAGATCGCCCAGGTGATCAAAGGCCACGGCAAGCGCCTGATCATCGACGCCATGAGCTCGTTCGGCGCACTGCCGATCGATGCCCGCGCCATCCCCTTCGAGGCGCTGATCGCCGCCTCCGGCAAATGCCTGGAAGGGGTACCTGGCATGGGCTTCGTGTTCGCCGAGAAAACCGCCCTGGCCGCCGCCGAAGGCAACGCCCACTCGCTGGCCATGGACCTGCACGACCAGCACACCTACATGGCCAAGACCGGCCAATGGCGCTTCACCCCGCCGACCCACGTGGTCGCTGCCCTGCACGAAGCGCTGCAGCAATACAACGAGGAAGGAGGCCTGCCGGCACGCCACCGGCGCTATGCCGACAACTGCAAGACCTTGCTCGACGGCATGGCCGCCATCGGCCTGCGCAGCTTCCTGCCCGCCGAGATCCAGGCGCCGATCATCGTCACCTTCCACGCACCGAACGATCCCCGCTACCAGTTCAAGGACTTCTACGAGCGGGTCAAGGCCAAGGGCTTCATCCTCTACCCGGGCAAGCTGACCCAGGTGGAAACCTTCCGTGTCGGCTGCATCGGCGTGGTCGGAGCGGACGGCATGCAGGCCGCCGTGAATGCCGTGGCCGAGGTGCTGCGGGAAATGGAAGTGCTGGACATCTGACCCTTTGCCCACCCAATTTCAGGAACAAGCGCACATGAACTACAGCAACCCTACCCAGCTGCAAGCCGCCATCCTCGACTGGGCCGGCACCGTGGTCGACTTCGGCTCCTTCGCCCCGACCCAGATCTTTGTCGAAGCCTTTGCCGAATTCGATGTGCAGGTGTCCATCGAAGAAGCCCGTGGCCCGATGGGCATGGGCAAGTGGGACCACATCCGCACCCTGTGCGATGTGCCGGAAATTGCCGAGCGCTACCGCAAGGTGTTCGGCCGTACCCCGACCGACGATGATGTCACCGCCATCTACAACCGCTTCATGCCGCTGCAGATCGAGAAGATCGCCGTGCACTCGGCGCTGATCCCCGGCGCCCTGGACACTCTCACCGGGCTGCGCCAGGACGGCCTGAAGATCGGCTCTTGCTCGGGCTACCCGAAGGTGGTGATGGACAAGGTGGTGGAGCTGGCCGCGCAGAACGGCTACGTGGCCGACCATGTGGTGGCCACCGACGAAACCCCGAACGGCCGCCCATGGCCGGCCCAGGCCCTGGCCAACGTGATCGCGCTGGGTATCGACGATGTGGCGGCGTGCGTGAAGGTCGACGATACCGTGCCGGGCATTCTCGAAGGCCGCCGTGCCGGCATGTGGACCGTGGCCCTGGTGTGCTCGGGCAATGCCCTGGGGCTGACCTGGGAAGGCTACCGCGCGCTGAGCGCCGAGAAGCTGGAAAGCGAGCGCCAGCGCATCCACGCCCTGTTCGCCGGCTCCCGTCCGCACTACCTGATCGACACCATCAACGAACTGCCCGAAGTGATCGCCGACATCAACCGGCGCCTGGCCAAGGGTGAGATGCCGCAAACATCCTGACCCGGCCATGGGGGCCGCGTTGCGGCCCATCGCAGGCGAGCCAGCTCCCACAGGTCCAGCGACAATCTTGAGAACAACGCCGTACCTGTGGGAGCTGGCTTGCCCAAGGCCCGCCCCTACTCCGGCAACTGCACCCGGGGTTTGGTTGCCGCGAAGATCGCCCAGCTCGACACGAACAGCGCCGCGATCAACGGCCCGATCACGAAGCCGTTGAGCCCGAACACCGCCAGCCCGCCCAGCGTCGACACCAGAATCAGGTAGTCCGGCATGCGCGTGTCCTTGCCCACCAGGATCGGCCGCAACAAGTTGTCCACCAGGCCGATCACCAGCACACCGAACGCGGTCAGTATCACCCCCGACAAAATCGCACCGGTCAGCAGGAAATACGCCGCCACCGGTGCCCACACGATCCCCGCCCCCACCGCCGGCAACAGCGACAGAAACGCCATCAGCACCGCCCATACCAGCGCACTCGGGATATCCAGCACCCAGAAAATGAAACCGCCCAGCGCCCCCTGGGTAATGGCCACCAGCACGTTGCCTTTTACCGTCGCCCGCACCACACGGTTGAACTTCAGTTGCAAACGGCGCTTCTGGTGTTCGGGCAGCGGCACTGCCAGACGCACCTGGCGGGCGACTTCCGCGCCTTCGCGCAGAAAGAAGAACAACAGGTACATCATGATGCCGAAGCTGATCACGAACTCGAACGTGCCCTGCCCAAAGTTGAACGCCTGGCTGGCCAGCACCTGGCTGCCCTGGGTGGCCCACTTGCTGATCTTGTCGCGTAGCCCGTCGAGGTTGCCCATGCCCATGCTGTCCAGGCCCTGCTGGGCAAACGCCGGAAGCATGTCCTTGCCGCGCTCGACATAACCGGCAATATCCAGCTCCCCGTGCTCGATGCGCTGGTACAGGGCGGCTCCCTCCTGTACCAGCAGCGCGCTGGTGATGATCACCGGCAGGATCGCCACCAGCAGGCACACCAGCAAGGTGGCCGCCGCAGCCAGATTGCGCCTTCGGCCGAAACGCAGCAGCAGGTGGCGCTGCAGCGGGGCGAACAGGATGCCGAGTATCACCGCCCAGAAGATCGCACCGTAGTACGGCAGCAGGATCCAGATGAAGGCAATGGTCACCAGCGCCAGCAGTACTGCCAGGGCTTTGTTCTGCAGGGCGGTCTGGTTCATCGCGGGTCCTCGCATGGTTTATGCGTTATTAGTGCGCCGCACCTTGGCAAAAGTGCCGCCATTCCCTTGATGCAAATCAATACGGGCCGTATCTGCCAGCCCTAGCATCCGCGCCTTTTGCTCCGGTGCGCACATGACCCCTATCGCCAAGCCCGAACTGCTGGCCCCCGCCGGCACCCTCAAGACCATGCGCTACGCCTTCGCCTATGGCGCCGACGCGGTCTACGCCGGCCAGCCACGCTACAGCTTGCGGGTGCGCAACAACGAGTTCGACCATGCCAACCTGGCCCTGGGCATCCAGGAGGCACATGCCTTGGGCAAGCGTTTTTACGTGGTGGTCAACATTGCCCCGCACAATGCCAAGCTCAAGACCTTCCTCAAGGACCTGGCGCCGGTGGTCGAGATGGCACCGGACGCGCTGATCATGTCCGACCCAGGCCTGATCATGCTGGTACGCCAGCACTTCCCGCAGATGCCGGTGCACCTGTCGGTGCAGGCCAACACGGTCAACTGGGCCAGCGTGCAGTTCTGGCAGCAACTGGGCCTGAGCCGGGTGATCCTGTCGCGCGAGCTGTCGCTCGAAGAGATCGAAGAGATCCGCCAGCAGGTGCCGGAAATGGAGCTGGAGGTGTTCGTCCACGGTGCCCTGTGCATGGCCTACTCCGGCCGTTGCCTGCTGTCGGGCTATCTCAACAAGCGCGATGCCAACCAGGGCAGCTGCACCAACGCTTGCCGCTGGAAGTACGACGCCACCCCGGCCACCGAAAACGCCACCGGCGACATCGTGCGCGAAGTGCAGCCGACGCTGGGCCTGGGTGCACCGACCGAGCAGGTATTCCTGCTGCAGGAAAGCAACCGCCCCGGCACCGAAATGCCGGCGTTCGAAGACGAGCACGGCACCTACATCATGAATGCCAAGGACCTGCGCGCCATCCAGCATGTCGGGCGCCTGGCCGCCATGGGCGTGCACTCGCTGAAGATCGAAGGCCGCACCAAGTCGCACTTCTACTGCGCCCGCGCCGTGCAGTCGTACCGCCAGGCGATCGACGACGCGGTGGCCGGGCGGCCATTCGACCGCTCCCTGATGGACAACCTCGAGTCCCTGGCCCAGCGCGGTTACACCGAAGGCTTCCTGCGCCGCCACGTGCACGACGAGTACCAGAACTACCAGCGCGGCAACTCGGTGTCCGAGCGCCAGCAGTTCGTTGGCGAACTGACCGGGGTGCGCGTCGACGGCCTGGCCGAGGTCAAGGTGAAGAACCGCTTCGCCGTGGGCGACCATCTGGAACTGATGACCCCACGCGGCAACTACCACTTCGATCTCGAGCACATGAGCAATGGCCAGCAGCAACCGCTGCAGGTCGCCCCGGGCGATGGCCACACCATCTACCTTCCTGTTCCCGAGCAGGTGCCATTGGCATACGGCCTGCTGATGCGTGACCTGCCAGCTTGAGCGAGGTGGCTAAAGTTCGATCCTGGTAATGGCGCCAAGCCGCCGGTCGCCCAATTCCTTACGAATCTGCTGGCGAAAAGCGGCGAAACGTTCCAGGTCAAAACGGTAAACAGTGCCGGTGTTCCACACGACGATGTCACGCTGGGCCTCGCTCCAGAATCCGAAGTCGCGCATTTCCACCGTGGCATTGAAGCGAAACGAGTAGACCGCCAGATGGATCTGGCCCTCCTCGTCCTTCTGGCAGGGTGTTATCAGAAACGATGAGGCGACGTCGTTCTGCCAACCCGACTGCAGGAACTTGCTGGCGTGAGCACTGATGCGCAGTTCCTGCATGGATGCGCGCGCCAGTTGGGCCAACAGCGTTGGTGTGCTGCCTGTGCCAATGGGCTCGAGCCCGGTATCGAAATCGTCATGGTCCCTGATGACCTGCGGCGGCAACTCCAGGGCGGCCATCCTTACGCAGCCATGTTTCTCCAGGCGATTGCGGAAGCGGTCGAACCAGCTTTTCCATAGCTCGTCCCGGTCGAGGAAGCGGCTTGCGAACTCATCGGCATGGTCCAGCAACGTTTGCACGTCCTGGCGTTCCTCGTCGGACAGGTTTGGTCCGATGCCGATCAGATTGGTCTTGGAGTACAACAGGCAGTCCAGTGGTAGGGTCATGATCCAGCAGGCTCTCAGATAGGTGTGCCGCACGTTAGCCAGCGTGATGACAGGCCGGCATCCGGAACCACTACCTGGCAGGTAGACTGGCTGCCTGACAACGCTGGCGAACGGCAACAGGCCGCGCTGCGCCTGAAGGCCGCTTACGCTATGCTGCTGGCCAACCGCTGGATACCGGACCGCCCCTGGGGCCGCAACGACACCGGGCGCGTGCAAGGCACAGGCCTGGTCGCCGGTATCCGCCCACGTTTTTGAAGGAGTGCTTCATGATGCTGCGTAAACACCTGCTGCCCCTGGGCCTGCTGGCCATCACCGGCCTGGCCCAGGCTGCCGAGACCATCGACGTCTACCGCGACCCCAACTGTGGCTGTTGCAAGGCCTGGATCAGCCACCTGCGCGACAACGGCTTCACCGTCAACGACCATGTCGAGCCGAACATGAGCGAGGTGAAGCAACGCCTGGGCGTGGCGCCACGCCTGGCGTCGTGCCATACCGGGGTGATCGACGGCAAGTTCGTCGAAGGCCACGTGCCGGCCGAGCAGGTGCGCCTGCTGGCCAAGCGCAACGACCTCAAGGGCCTGGCCGTGCCGGGCATGCCTATGGGCTCGCCCGGCATGGAAATGGGTGACCACAAGGATGCCTACCAGGTCATCGGCGTGACCCAGGACGGCAAGGACACCGTGGTCGCCAACTACTGATGCTCAGCCTGTGGGCGCTGTTCCTCAGCGCCTTCGGCGCCGCTACCCTGCTACCGCTGCAATCGGAGGCCGTGCTGGTCGGCCTTTTGCTGCGCCAGCCCGAGGCCTGGGCCACCCTGCTGCTGGTGGCGACCCTGGGCAATGTGCTGGGCTCGGTGGTCAACTGGGTGCTGGGCCGGGCCATCGAGCACCTGCGTGACAAGCGCTGGTTCCCGTTCAGCCCTGCCCAGCTGGAACGCGCGCAACAGCGCTACCAGCGCTGGGGGCAATGGTCGCTGCTGCTCAGCTGGATGCCGGTGATCGGCGACCCGCTGACGCTGATCGCGGGCATCATGCGTGAGCCGTTCTGGCGCTTCCTGCTGCTGGTGACCCTGGCCAAGGCCGGCCGCTATGGGGTGCTGGCGATGATTACCCTGGGCTGGTTTCACGCCTGGTAACACCTTTCACGTTCCGCGTGGTCCACTGGCTGCTACAGTCGCCCCTTCCTACATGGCCCTACACGGAGTGCCCCCATGCTGCGCGCAACCGCCCTGGCCCTGGCCTGCCTCGCCGGCAGTTCGGCCATCGCCGCCGAATCGCCCACCTATGGCCCCCAGCTGGAGGGCTTTAGCTACCCGCATCCGCTCAAGCATTTCGACTTCAAGTCCCAGGGCCAGGCCCTGCAGATGGGCTACATGGACGTGCCCGCCCAGGGCCAGGCCAACGGCCACAGCGTGGTGCTGATGCATGGCAAGAACTTCTGCGCCGCCACCTGGGAAACCACCATCGATGCCCTGAGCAAGGCTGGCTACCGGGTCATCGCCCCCGACCAGGTCGGCTTCTGCAGCTCCAGCAAGCCGGCACATTACCAGTACAGCTTCCAGCAGCTGGCGAGCAACACCCATGCCCTGCTCGAACAGCTGGGGGTGAAGCAAAGCATCGTGCTCGGCCACTCCACCGGCGGCATGCTTGCCACCCGCTATGCGTTGATGTACCCACAGCAGGTGGAGCGCCTGGCGATGGTCAACCCCATCGGCCTGGAAGACTGGAAAGCCCTGGGTGTGCCCTACCGCACGGTGGACCAGTGGTATGCGCGCGAGCTCAAGCTGGATGCCGAAGGCGTGCGCGAGTATGAGCGCAAGACCTACTACGCCGGGCGCTGGAAGCCGGAGTACGAGCGCTGGGTGCAGATGCTGGTGGGCCTGAACAAGGGGCCGGGGCATGAAGCGGTGGCGTGGAACTCGGCGCTGATCTACGACATGATCTTCACCCAGCCGGTGTACCACGAGTTCAAGGACCTGCAGATGCCCACCCTGCTGCTGATCGGTGACCAGGACACCACAGCCATCGGCAGTGATATCGCGCCGCCGGAGGTGAAAGCGAAGCTGGGCAAGTATGCAGTGCTGGGGCCGCAGGTGGCCAAGCTGATTCCCAAGGGTGAGCTGATTACCTTTGAAGGCATGGGGCATGCGCCGCAGATCGAGGAGCCGGTGCGGTTCAACCGTACGCTGGTGGAGTGGCTGGGCAAGTGAGCCAATAGTCGAGGGGCCGCTTTGCGGCCCTTCGCGGGCTCGCCCGCTCCCACAGGTACTGCACAGGTTTGGGAAGCTGTGCACTACCCGTGGGAGCGGGCAAGCCCGCGAAGGGCTGCAAAGCAGCCCCCTACACTTTCCAGACCTGCTCCTCGGTCCAGCCCAGCTCGGCAAAGTCCGCCGCCCGCAACCCCGCCTCTTCCTCGCAGAAAAACTCATCCAGCTGCGGCGGCCTCACTGCCGTGTCACTGAGCATCGCATGCACCTGCCCGCGGTGATGCACCTGGTGCTCGAACAGGTGCGCCAGCAGCCGCAGCCGTTGCTCGCGCTGCACCCGCTCAGGGCGCACGATGCTCACATAGCGCCCCAGCTCACCATCGCGCAGGCCCCGGCAATAGGCGATCAGCCGGTGATCGGCCTGGGCCTGTTCGGCATGCAGGTCGGTGCAGGTGGCAAACGGCTGTTCGGGGTCGAAGAAGCGCTCGCCGTCGGCGTCGGGCTGCTCGCCACGCTGCTCGCACTCGAGCATGTGCAGGTAGAACCAGTCCACCGTCAGCAGGTGGTTGAGGGTGGCCTTGATCGACGGGAAGAAGCTGCAGCGCGGGGCGACGAATTCGTCCTGGGTCAGTTGCAGGCAGGCCTTGTACAGACGGTGGTTGGCCCAGCCATTGTTGTAGGCCTGGGTCAGCAGATGATGCGACAGCGGCTCCATGGTTCGGCTCCTTTTCAGGCGAAGCGTTGCAGTTGCATCTCCCGTAGCCGGCTCAGGGTCCGTTGGTACGGGAACGCCAGATACCCTTGAGTGTAGAGGGCATCCAGCGGCACCTGTGCCTCCAGGTACAACGCCACCCGGCGGTCGTAGCATTCGTCGACCAGGGCTATGAAGCGGCGCACCGCGTCGTCCTTGGGCGACAGCGCCGGCAGCTCGCGGTCGCCCGCTGCCACCCGCGCCGCAGCATCCTCGGTACCCCGGGCAATGCGCCCGGCCCGCTGTTCACCCCCCAGCGCCGGAATGCCCGACACCAGGATGGCCGGGAACCGGTCGCACAGAGCCATGAACTCCATGGCCGCCAGCGGCTGTTCGCACAGGTCGGTGAAACGGCACCAGATGGCCTGCGCGCTGCGCCGCACCACCTGCACCTGCCGGGAGCCGATCGCCAAAGGCTGATCGTGGCCGTCGTCGCCGGGGCTGAGCTGGCGGAACACCTCGCCCAGCTGGCTGGCCTGCCCCGCTTGCGCCACCCAGTAACGCTGGCGCTCAGCGCCGGGGTGCAGGCGGTGGTCCTGCTCGCCGGCTACCGGCAGCACCTGCATGTGCCGCTGGATGGCGGCGATGGCCGGCAGGAACCGCTCGCGGTTGAAACCGTCGCGGTACAGCTGCTCGGGTGGCTGGTTGGAGGTGGCGACAATCACCACGCCTTGGTCGAACAGTACCTGGAACAGGCGGCCTAGGATGATCGCGTCACCGATGTCGTTGACGAACAGCTCGTCGAAGCACAGCACGCGAATCTGCCCGGCCAGTTCCCCGGCCAGCGCCAGCAGCGGGTCGGCGGTGCCGTTGAGCTGGAACAGGCGCTGGTGGACCCAGGCCATGAAGTGATGGAAGTGCTGGCGCCGGCTGGGCACCCGCAGGCAGCGGTGGAACTGGTCCATCAGCCAGGTCTTGCCCCGGCCGACCGGGCCCCAGAGGTAGATACCCTGGGTGGGGCGGCCCTGTTCGACGGCCTGGAAACAAGCCTGCAACGCCTCGACGGCGCGGGCCTGGGCGGGGTCGGCGACATAGCCCTGAGTGGTCAGGGCCTGCTGGTAGAGGGAATGGGGATCGATAGCCATGCGGCATTCTACACGGCTGACACACCGCGGACCTTGTAGGAACAACGGTCTTGCCCAAATTCAAAAGGCTGCCGCGATCCCTGTGGGAGCGGGCGTGCCCGCGAACACGGGCGAAGCCCGTGCCATCCACCGCGGCGCCTGCTTCGCGGCGGTTCGACGCCTCGACACGCCCGCTCCCACAGGGGCCGCGTACAACAGTGGTGATCAGGCGTCGCCCAGGCCTACCTTGAGCAGCGCGCCGTCCTTGTCATCGGTCAGCACATACAGGTAGCCATCCGGCCCCACCCGTACATCGCGGATACGCGCCTTCAGCTCACCCAGCAAACGCTCTTCATGCACCACCTTGTCGCCATCCAGTTGCAGGCGGATCAGCTCCTGGGTAGCCAGCGCGCCAATGAACAGGTTGTGGTCCCAGGCCTTGAACCTAGGGCTGTCGTAGAACGCCATGCCGCTGATCCCCGGCGACTTCTCCCATACATGGTGCGGGTCGACCATGCCCTGCACATGCTCGCCCTTGGCCTCGGGGATCGGCAGCAGCGAGTAGTTGATGCCGTGGGTCGCAATCGGCCAGCCATAGTTCTTGCCGGGTTCGGGAATGTTGATCTCGTCGCCGCCGCGCGGGCCATGCTCGTGGGTCCACAGCTTGCCGGTCCATGGGTTGAGTGCGGCGCCTTGCTGGTTGCGGTGGCCGAACGACCAGATCTCCGGCCGCACATTGTCCTCGCCGACGAAGGGGTTGTCCCTGGGCACTTCGCCGTCCGGCAAGATACGCACGATCTTGCCTTGCAGCTTGTC
The DNA here is from genome assembly GCF_023093815.1 of Pseudomonas sp. PNPG3. Classification (NCBI taxonomy): domain Bacteria; kingdom Pseudomonadati; phylum Pseudomonadota; class Gammaproteobacteria; order Pseudomonadales; family Pseudomonadaceae; genus Pseudomonas; species Pseudomonas sp. PNPG3. Next base: position 85,717 of record NZ_JALLKV010000016.1, on the reverse strand, counting down.
CAGGTCCTGGGCAGTCGGGCGCTGGTTGTTTTCACCGAGGGCGATGAACAGGTAGCCGTCGCGGTCGAACACCAGGCGCGAGCCAAAGTGGTTGCCCTCCGACAGTTTGGGCTGCTGGCGGAAGATGACGTTGAAGTTTTCCAGCCGGGCGCGGTCCTGGGACAACTGGCCACGGCCGACCGCCGTACCGGCCTTGCCGTCACTGCCCTCTTCGGCGTAGGACAGGTAGACGGTGCGGTCCTTGGCGAACTCCGGCGACAGCACCACATCCAGCAAGCCGCCCTGGCCCTCGGCCCAGACCTTGGGTACACCGCTGATCGGCGGGCCGACCTTGCCTTCGGCATTGACCACCCGCAAGTTGCCGGCACGCTCGGTGACCAGCATGTCCTTGCCGCCCGGCAGGAACGCCAGGGCCCAAGGGTTGCGCAGGCCATCGGCCAGGGTGCTGACGGTCAAGGTGCCTTCTTCACTGCGAAACTGCTGTTCGGCCGCCGCCTGCGCCAGCAGGGGCAGGAGTGCGGCGGCGGTCAGGATTACAAACCAGGGTGCTCGAAGCATGCAGGATTCCTTTCGTAGGGCGCTCATGGCGCGCGCGGGTTGCCGCGCGGTGGTCGGCTGGGCTCCAGGTTCGGGGTTTGTTGCTGGCGGCGCAGGTTGTCGCCATTGCCGATGCCGCGGTTGTCCAGGGTGGGCGTGCGCTGGTACGGGTCGGTGGACGGGCCGCGCACGGGAGGCGTGGCCGGCATGCTGCCCTGGCGGCTGTTGGGGTTGGCGCGCTGGATCGGGCTGTTGTAGGGGTTGTTGTTGCCGGCGGCGAGTTGCAAGGGCGGCTCGGGGGCCGCTTGCGCGGGCAGACACAGCACCAGGCCGAGGGCCAGGATGGGCAAGGTCGGGGTCATGCTTCACCTCCTGTACGAAAATGCCGCGCCTGGTGGGTTTGATAGCCTAAGGCGCGAAGGGTTCGCGGCAAAAGTGTGAATGCGGGTGGAGATGATTCCTGATGTTTCAGTATGGGCCTTGGGGGCTGCTACGCAGCCCTTTCGCGACACAAGGCCGCTCCCACAAACCCCTACGGACGCCGAATTACTGGCCCTTGTCCACCTTGTGCCGCGCCGCATACAGGCACAGCATTTCCATCGCCAGGGTCGCCCCGGCCAGCGCGGTGATGTCAGCATGGTCATAGGCTGGCGCCACCTCCACCAGGTCCATGCCCACCAGGTTGATGCCGCGCAGCCCGCCAAGGATCTCCAGCGCCTGCACCGTGCTCAGCCCGCCGCATACCGGCGTGCCGGTGCCGGGCGCATACGCCGGGTCGAGGCAGTCGATATCGAAGGTCAGGTAAACCGGCCGCTCGCCCACCCGCTGGCGAATCGCCGCAATCACCGCCTCGGTGCCCTGCCGGTGCACCTGGCGGGCGTCGAGGATGGCAAAGCCCTGGCTGTCGTCATTGGTGGTGCGCAGGCCGATCTGCACCGAGCTGGCCGGGTCCACCAGGCCTTCGCGGGCGGCATGCCAGAACATGGTGCCGTGGTCGATGCGCTTGCCTTCCTCGTCCGGCCAGGTGTCGCTGTGCGCATCGAAGTGGATCAGCGCCAGCGGGCCATGGCGGCGGGCATGGGCCTTGAGCAGCGGGTAGCTGATGAAGTGGTCGCCACCCAGGGTGAGCATGGCGCAGCCTGCTTCCAGAATATGCGTGGCATGGGCCTCGATGCTGTCCGGTACCGACTGCGGGGTGCCGCTGTCGAAGGCGCAATCGCCATAGTCGATCACCGCCAGGTGGTCGAACGGGTCGAACGCCCACGGCCAGTGCCGGGCCCAGGCCTGCTGCACCGAGGCGGCGCGGATCGCCCGCGGGCCGAAGCGCGCACCGGGGCGGTTGCTGGTGGCAGTATCGAACGGCACACCACTGACCACCACATCGACACCACGCAGGTCGCGGCTGTAGCGGCGGCGAGAGAAACTGGTAATGCCGGCGTAGGTACTTTCCGCAGCGGTGCCATACAGGCTGTCGCGGGTCATGGCCTGGTCGTTGTTTGCGGCTTGCTCCACGGTCGGGTTCCTTTGTCGTTATCGGTTACTGGCGGCTGCGGAACGCGGTCCACAGGCGGTTGCGCTGGCGCAGGTCGGCCAAGGCCATGCTGCGGTCGGCATACAGGCGCTGGCGCACCGCGGCCGACGGGTAGATGTCCGGGTCATTGCGCACTGCTTCGTCCACCAGCGGCGTGGCCGCCTGGTTGGCGTTGGCGAAGAACAGCGTGTTGGTCAGTGCGGCGACCGACTCGGGCTTGAGCATGAAGGCGATGAACGCCCGCGCGGCCTCGGGGTGCGGGGCGTCCTTGGGAATGACCAGGTTGTCCTGCCACACCAGCGTGCCTTCGCGGGGGATGCGGTAGATCAGCTCGAACGGTTTGCCAGCGCGACGCGCCTGGTCGGCGGCCATCGCCGCATCGCCGTTGTAGGTCAGCGCCAGGCACACGCTGCCGTTGGCCAGGTCGCTGATCTGCCGGCCATTGGCGACGTAGCTGATCGACGGCTGCAGCTGGCTCAGCAGGTTCTGCGCGGCGGCCAGGTCGTCCTTGTCCTGGCTGTAAGGGTCCTTGCCCAGGTAGTTCAGGGCCACGCCGATCACCTCCTGGGGCGAGTCGGGCATGGCAATGCCGCAGTCCTTCAGCCGGCTGGCGTACTCGGGCTTGAACAGCAGGTCGAGGCTGTCCAGCGGTACATCCCCCAGGCGCTGGCGCACCGCTTCCACATTCACCCCCAGGCCCAGGGTGCCCCAGGTGTAGGGCACGGCATGGCGGTTGCCGGGGTCGGCCTCGGCGAGCTTGGCCAGCAGGTCCTTGTCGAGGTTGGCATAGCCGGGCATGGCCTGGGGATCGAACGGCTGCAGGGCATTTGCCTTGAGCGCCCGGGCCAGTACGGTTGACGACGGCACCACCACGTCATAGCCGCTACCACCGGTCAGCAGCTTGGTTTCCAGCACTTCGGTGGTGTCGAAGGTGTCATAGCGCACCTTGTAGCCGGTTTCCCGCTCGAAGCGCTGGAGGGTTTGCGGGGCGACATAGTCGGCCCAGCTGTAGAGGTTGACGACCTTTTCTTCGGCCTGCAGCGGCAAGGCCAGGACCAGGGACAGCAGGCACAACGATCGACGCATGGCGAACACCTCGGCAAATGGGTGGATGCCGCGAGCATGCCAACCGGGTTACATTGCAGGAATGGCAAGTTTACAAAGCTGACATTCATCAGGAGCAATGTAATGCTCGGACAAGTGCACGACCCCGACCTGCACCTGCTGCGGCTGTTCGTCACTGTAGTCGAGGCCGGTGGTTTCAGCGCCGCGCAAGGCGTGCTGGGCTTGAGCCAGCCCACCATCAGCCAGCGCATGGCGCAGCTGGAAGCGCGGCTGGGCTACCGCTTGTGCAGCCGCGGCAAAGGTGGCTTTCACCTGACGGAAAAGGGCGCGTTGTTGCTGGACGCCGCCCGTGGGCTATTGCTGAACATCGAACAGTTTCGCCAGCAGGCCAATGGCGTTGCCGGGCGGCTGCTGGGGACCGTGCGCATAGGCATGGCGGAGAGCCAGGACAAGGCGGTGAGCCTGAAGCTGGCGGCGGCCATTGCGGCGTTTCGCAGGCGCGAGGAGGCGGTGCAGCTGGAACTGATCAGTGCGCCACCGGCAGAGCTGGAGCGCTTGTTGCTGGAGCAGCGGCTGGATTACGCCATCAGCTACTTTTCCGGCAACCAGGCAGCCTTCGACTACCAGCCGCTGTTCCAGGAGCGGCAACGGCTGTATTGCGGCAAGGGCCATGTGCTGTTCGGTGAGGCTGGCGTTGGCCGGGAGCGGTTGCTGGCGATGGACCAGGTGCGCCATCCGTACCGGTTTCTCAAGGGCGGTGAGCCGTTCCAGAGCCAGCGCAGCATGGCGGTGGCGGAGCAGATCGAGAGCGTGCTGACGTTCATTCTGTCGGGGCGGCATATTGGCTATCTGCCATGCCATTGTGCGCAAGCTTGGGAGGCTGAGGGGCTGTTATGGGCGCTGGACCCGGGGTTGGACTTTGTGGTGCCGTTTACCCTGGCCAGGCACCGGGCGCAAGCGGTTGGCGAGGCACAGCAGGCGTTTGCGCAGGATTTGCTGGCGTCGTTTGCCTGAACCGGCCTCTTCGCGGGTAAACCCGCTCCTACAGGGTTCTCACACAGCCTGAGGGCTGCGCCGTGCCTGTGGGAGCGGGTTTACCCGCGAAGAGGCCGGGACAGACAACACCCATCAGTAAGCCATGCTCCAGGTCAGCGTGTAGGTACGCCCGCGCCCCTGGTAGTCATACAGGTACGCCGGCCCGTAGGTCGGCGAGTAGAACAGCGTCGCACGCTGCCCCCAGACCGTGCTGTATTGCTTGTCCAGCAGGTTCTGGATGCCGGCGCTGAAGGTGCCGAAGCCGGTATCCTGGCTGCCCAGCAGGTCGAAGGTGGAGTAGCCGTCGATCTCGTGGTCGGCATCGTCCTTCAGGCTGAAGGCATGGTTGGCCTGTAGCCGCGCACTGCGGCCATCGCCCTTCCAGCCGACGAACGCGGTAGCCTTGGACAACGAGGCATAGCGGGCATCGCGCTTGATCCAGCCGCCATCGACATCCTCCTCCTCGGAGCGGGTCAGGTGCAGGGTACCACCGGTTTCCCAGCCGGTCTGGAAGTGCCGGGTCAGCGCGCCCTCAAAACCGAAGTCGCGGCTTTTCTGGTCTTCCACATTGATGGTCAGCGTCTGCGAGTCGACGTTGATGATCTTGTCCGACCAGATGTAGTACAGCGCCGCCTGGGCATCCCAGTCCAGGTCGGCATAGCGCCAGCCCAGTTCCACCTGGCGGCTCTTGATGCCGGCCAGCGGGTTGTCGGCCACGCTCAACCCGGGCTTGCCGTAGTACTTGGCCGGGTCGGGCAGGTCGAAGCCTTCGCCGTAGTTGGTCCATACCTGGTGGCCATTCTTGAAGTCGTAGATGGCACCGACGTTGAACAGGTTGACCTGGTAATCGTTGCTGCCACCCGGCACACCCTTGAAGTCGCTGACGTCCACATCCATCTGCTGGCGCCGGGCGCCGCCGGACAGGGTCAGGTTATCGGTGGCATGCCAGTCCAGCTGCGCGTACACCGACACGCCATCGACCCGGTAGCTGGGGTAGCGCGCGGCCTTGCTTTCCTTTTCCAGCTCCAGGCCACCCGACTCGGACGACGTCTGGGCGTTGAAGGTGGTCTGCTCGGCATTGAAGCGCTCGCGGTCCAGGTCGACGCCGTAGGTCAGCTTCAGCGCGTCCCACTGCTTGGCGAACAGGCCCTTGAGGCTGGTGACTTCGAAGTTTTGCTGCGAGGCGGCGAAGTACACCCCGCGCGAGCCGGTGGGCGTGGCGCGGTTGTAGTACGGGAACGGGTAGAAGTTGTCGTCTTCCTTGCGGTAAAAGGCCTGCAGGTAGAAGTCCTGCCCCAGCACGTCGGTGTGGTGGTAGTTGGCGTTCAGCAGCAGGCGCCGGGTGCGCGGCTCCAGGTCCGACGAGTAGCCGCTACGCAGTTCGGCGTCTTCCAGGTCGGACGGGGCGTTGTAATTCAGGTTGGGGAAGTAGATACCGGTACTGCCATGGTTGCCCGAGTCATAGTACTGGGCCAGCAGGTCGAGGCTCTGCTGGTCGTTCAGTTGCATCCCCAAGGTGCCGAGCACGTCGATGGTGCGGTTGTATTGCAGGTCGGTCTGGGTGTTGTCGATGAAGATCTGGTCGCCGGCGCCGTCGTAGAAGGCTTCGTTCTGCTCGCCGGAAACCCCCAGGCGGGCGTTGAACCGTTCGTTGCCGCCACTGATCGACTGGGCGAAGCGGGTGGCCAGGTCGTCGCTGTTGTTGAAGCCGCTGCTGGCACCGAGCTGGGTCTCGAAACGCGCCGGGCCGGGTTCGCCCTTCTTGGTCACGATGTTGATGATGCCGCCGGTGGCGCCACCACCGTAGATGGCACTGGCGCCAGACAGCACTTCGACGCGCTCGACGTTGAACGGCGAAATGCTGTCGAACTGGCGTGACAGGCCGCGCGAGCTGTTCTGGCTGACCCCGTCGATCATCACCAGCACATTGCGCCCGCGCATGTTCTGGCCGTAGTTGGTACGGCCTTCCGGCGCCAGGTCGAGGCCTGGCACCAGCTTGCCGATGGCTTCCTTCAGGCTGACGCCGCTGTCGATCTGCTCGCGCAACTGCTGCTGGTCGACCACCCACACGGTGCCGGGGATTTCACTGATCGCGGTGCTGGTGCGCGAGGCCACGCTGACCTCGATCGGCTTGAGATTGACCGCCTGCGGCGCAGCGTCGGCCTTGCGCAGGGTCACCGTGCGGGCATCGCTGAAGTGCCAGCTCATGCCGCTGCCGGCCAGCAACTGCTGCAGGGCCTGCTCGATGCTGTAGCTGCCCTGCAAGGCCGGGCTGGATTGGCCGGCGACGTCGCCGGTGGTGTACAGCAGGTGCAGGCCGGCCTGGTCGGCGAACGTGGTCAGGGCGTGGTCCAGCGGCTGGGCCGGCAGGTCGAGCTGGACCTGGCGGGCCTGAGTCTGGGCCTGTTCGGTGGCGGTCGAGGCAAACACCTGCAGCGGGCCGACCAGCATGGCCAGGGCACTGCAGGACATCAGGGCATGGTGAAGCGGACCGCGGCGGCGGTGCAAGGGCTTGAGCATCAGAGGCACGAATGAGCTTCCTGACAAGTCGTAAATGAGAATTGGTTGCTGATCAGTCCCACTACGACGATCTGGCTTGCAGGAACTTGCAGTGCAAGATAAAAAATTTTTCCTGTGCCGGCCTCTTCGCGGCTAAAGCCGCTCCTACAGGGATCTCCACAGCCTTCCAGACCTGTGCAGTACCTGTGGGAGCGGCTTCAGCCGCGAAGAGGCCGGCACAGGCGAATCAATGAACCACGGCCAACCACGGCAGGTAGGTCACCTTCAGCCCATAACGCTGCTCAAGGGTCCGCAACAGGGCCTCCGGCTCATCGAGGTCGAACACCCCGCTGACCTGCATCGCCGCCAGCTTGCTATCGGACAACACGATCCGCCCATGCCGATAACGCTCGAGCTCCGCCAGCACCTGCCCCAGCGGCTTGCCGTTGAAGATCAGCTTGCCGCGCTGCCAGGCCATCTGCGTGCCGGCATCGGCCGCTACTGCCAGTTCATGTTCGCCAACCTTGGCTTCGCCATGGGCCAATACCACGCGGCCATCGCGACGCACGCTGAAGGTGGCCGCACTCCCCTGCACCCGCTCACCGGCCGTGTCGACCACAAAGGGCCGTGAATCATCGGCGGTCTCGAACAAGGCCTCACCAGATTCCAGCACCACCCGCCGCTCACGGTCGCTGAACACCACGCTCAGGGCTGTGGCACTGTTCAGCGTCACCCGCGTGCCATCTGCCAACGTAATCACCTGTCGCTCACCTACCCCGGTGTGGTAATCCGCCAGCAGCATTGGCGCCTTCTGCCAACCCGCCACACCAACGGCCAACACCAGTGCAGCAGCCACCCCCGCCTGTTTGAGCCAGTTGCGGCAATGGCGCAGGGCTTGGCCGATGTATTTCGCCACCATGCTTTCGGAAACCCCCAGGCGCTGCGCGATCTGCGCCTGGGTCAGGCCGTCGACGCGGTTGAGCAACAGCGCCTGGCGGGCATTGTCGGATAGCTGCAGCAGCGCCTGGTCGAGGATCTGCAAGCGCTCCCGGGCCAGCAAGGCCGCTTCCGGGGCCGGCGCCGGGCAGGCGACCTCACCTGCCCGCTCGCTGTCGTCGTGGCTGGCGGCAATGCGCTGCTCGCGGCGCAAGGCATCGATCGCCAGGTTGCCGGCCACGCGGAAGATGAAACTGCGCGCGTGCAGCACCGGCACCGCCTGCTGGTCGATGTTCACCAGCTTCAGGTAGGTTTCCTGCGCGACATCGGCAGCGCGCTGACGGTCGCTCATGCGCCGGGTCAGGAACTGAAGCAGGTCGTCGTAGTGCTCCTGGAAGCTTGCCAGCAGGCCCGGCGCGGGAGAAGTCAGCATGGGTTCGGGAACGGCCAGTAGGAGAAGTTATCGGGCGTTAATGAGAAACAGTATCTTTCATCTGGGCGGTGACTTTCAACGTCGACGCGTATTTGCCACACTGCCCATTCGCCCACTCTGGCAAGGTCGCACTCCATGGCTGCCCGTCTGCACCGCTACGCCCGCCTGTTCCTGGTCCTGCTGCTGGCCTGCGGCCTGGGGGCCTGTGCGCTGTTCCAGGCACGCGACCCGGTCAATATCAGCGTGATCGGTATCGAGCCGCTGCCCGGGCAGGAGCTGGAACTGCGCATGGCGGTGAAGATGCGGGTACAAAACCCCAACGAGGCGCCGATCGACTACAACGGCATCGCCCTGAACCTAGAGGTGAACGGCCAGCCGCTGGCTGCCGGGGTGAGCGACCAGCAGGGGCACATCGGCCGTTATGGCGAAGCGGTGATCGTGGTGCCGGTGAGCATCACGGCGTTTTCCTTCCTGCGCCAGGCCTATGGGCTGGGCCAGGTGGACTCGCTGCAAGGCCTGCCCTATGTGCTGCGCGGCAAGCTGGCCGGCGGGCTGCTGGGGACCGTGCGCTTTACCGACGAGGGCAAGCTGGACCTGCCCAAGGGCGCCTACTGGTAGGCGCCTGGCGGGGTGTGATCAGCGGCTGGCGCTGGCTGCGGCCATCAGCTTGTTGACTTCGCTGCGCACCATGTTGGCGTATTCGGGCGGCGACATGCCATCCAGCTCGGCGCGCACCCACTCGGCCCATTTGCCTTTGCGCCGTGGTTTCTCGGCGATCAACCGTGCCGCTTCGCCCTTGGCCTTGCCCAGGTTGTTCTGCCACAGCTCGAACAGCCGGGCCTTCTCTGCCTCGATCTGCGCCCGTTCCTCGAAGCTCATGTTGGCCAGATTGAAACTCATGAAGGTACCTGCAGGTTTGAAAATGGCCGCTATCTTACACCCAGGTACTGCAACAGCCCAAAGCCGCCGCAACTTTCCCGACGCGCCGGCATCCATTGTTCAAGCCACACCATCGACGAGGACGAGTTCATGGCCCGGAAAAACGCCCCGCTGACCGACAGCGATCAGATCAAGGACCAGGTATTCAGCGAACTGCAGGCACTGATCGAAGAGTCGGAAAAACTGCTGAACGACAGCGCCGCCCTGGTGGGTGACGAGGCGGAAACCCTGCGCACGCAGGTAAGCCTCAAGCTACGCCAGGCGCGCAATGCCGCCGACAAGGTACGCAGCAAGGCGCAACCGGTGATGGACGCTACCCAGGACTATATCGGTGGCCACCCGTGGCAGACCGTGGCCATTTCCGCTGGCCTCGGGCTGGTGGTCGGCCTGCTGCTGGGCCGCCGTCACTGACGCCTGGGCCGCCTGGTGCGAATCAGGCGGCCTGCGCCATCGGGATACCGCTGTGGAAGCGCAGCTCCTGGTCCGGTGACTGGATCAGCTCCACCTCCGCTGCACGCACCAGGTCCACCCGGCGGGCAATGTCTGCCTCTTCGCCATAGTTGTGCGCCAGTTTCAGATAACCCTGGTAATGGCGCGCTTCGCTCTTCAGCAGGCCGTGGTAGAAGCGGCCCAGTTCCTCGTCCAGATGCGGTACCAACGCGGCAAAGCGCTCGCAGCTGCGCGCCTCGATGAACGCCCCCACCACCAGCGTATCCACCAGCTTGACCGGCTCGTGGGCGCGCACCAGCCGCCGCAGCCCCGACGCATATCGCCCCGCCGACACCGGGCGCAGCGGCACGCCACGACGCTTCATCAGGCGCAGCACCTGCTCGTGGTGCACCAGCTCCTCGCGGGCCAGGCGCGACATCATGTTGATCAGGTCGAGGTGGGTGTTGTACTTGGCGATCAGGCTCAGGGCGGTGCTGGCAGCCTTGAACTCGCAGTTCTTGTGGTCGATCAGCAGGGTTTCCTGGTCGGCGAGCGCCGCTTCGATCCAGGCGTCTGGTGTCGGGCAACCAAGAAAGGCGTCGATTTCGGGGATCAGGGACATGAGCGTGCGACCACAAAGAACAGGCAGGGCCGGCGATTATACCGGCGGCGGCGGGCGGCGCCAGTGACTATGCTTGATGTACATCAAGCGCCAGCGGGGGAAGCGCCGACTATAGTCAGGCATTGGTCGCCACCTTTGAAGGGAGTTAACGCCCATGCAAGCCGTCCGCAGCATCCTCGTCGTCCTCGACCCCGAGCACGCCCACAGCCGGGCACTGACCCGGGCCAAGCTGATCGCCGGCGTCACCGGCGCCCGCCTGCACCTGCTGATGTGCGACAAAAGGCATGACCACAGCGCGCTGCTAAGCCTGCTGAGCAGCCAGCTGCATGATGACGGGTACGACAGCGTCACCCATGAGGAGGCCTGGCGCGACAACCTGCACGACACCATCATCTACGTGCAGCAGGCCGAGGGCTGCGAGCTGGTGATCAAGGAACACCGCCCGGACAACCCGCTGAAAAAGGCCCTGCTCACCCCCAGCGACTGGAAGCTGCTGCGCCAATGCCCGTGTGCCGTGCTCATGGTCAAGAGCGAGCGGCCGTGGACCGGCGGCAAGATTCTGGCCGCGGTGGACGTGGGCAACCAGGACGAGGACCACCGCCGCCTGCATGCCAGCATCATCGACCATGGTTATGCCATTGCCGGGCTGGCCAAGGGCGAGCTTCATGTCATCAGCGCTCATCCGTCGCCGATGCTGTCGGCATCGGACCCGGCGTACCAACTGAGCGAGACCATCGAGAAGCGCTACCGCGAGGCTTGCAAGGCGTTCCAGGCCGAGTACGGCATCAGCGACGAGTGCCTGCATGTGGCCGAAGGGCCGGCGGATGTGCTGATTCCGCATACCGAGAAGAAGCTTGATGCCGTGGTAACGGTGATCGGCACGGTGTGCCGCACGGGGATTTCCGGGGCATTGATTGGTAATACCGCGGAGGTGGTGCTGGATTCGCTGGAGGGGGATGTGCTGGTGCTCAAGACCGAGGAAGTAACTGCCCACCTGGCAGAACTCGCCCGCGGCTGAGTTTGCCTTCCTCAGGAGGACACATGATTCCTTGAAATTGCAGGGCCCCTGTGGGAGCGGGTTTACCCGCGAAAGCGGCGGTGAGTCCAACGACGCATTCGCGGGTAAACCCGCTCCCACAGGGATTTCTTACAAGAAGTATCTAGGCCAACGCTTCCTGCACCTTCGGGTCCAGCCCCTCCCCTGCATTGGCCTCGGCCCATTCCGCCAGTTGCCGGCGCATCGCAGGCGTCCAGAAGCTCTGCAGATGCTGCCGTATCCCTTGCACCGCCAGCGCCCGGTCTGGCTCGCTGTCGAAGTAATGGGCAATCTGGTTGGCCATCTTGACCAGATTCTCACTGCTCATCGGCGTACCTCGGTTTTCTCGGCAATACGACGCTCCTTCAACAACCGCCGCTGCTCGTCACTGAAGTCCTGGTAGCGTTTCTGCCACTGCGACGGCTGGAACACTTTCACCACCTCCACCGCCGTCACCTTGTACTCAGGGCAGTTGGTGGCCCAGTCGGAATTGTCGGTGGTAATCACGTTGGCCCCCGACTCTGGGAAGTGGAAGGTGGTGTACACCACACCCGGCGCCACCCGCGTGCTGACCTTGGCGCGCAGCACCGTCTGCCCGGCGCGGCTGCCGATGCCGACCCAGTCGCCATCCTGGATGCCACGGCTTTCGGCGTCGGTCGGGTGGATTTCCAGGCGGTCGGCGTCATGCCAGGCAACGTTACCGGTACGCCGGGTCTGGGCGCCGACGTTGTACTGGCTGAGAATGCGCCCGGTGGTCAGCAGCAGCGGGTAGCGGTTGTTGACCTTCTCCTCGGTGGGCACGTAGCCGGTGAGCATGAAGCGCCCCTTGCCACGTACGAACTGGTCGATGTGCATGGTCGGCGTGCCATCCGGCGCTGCGTCGTTGCACGGCCACTGCAGGCTGCCGTGGCGGTCGATCTCGGCGTAGCTGACGCGGCGGAAGGTAGGCGTAAGGCGGGCGATCTCGTCCATGATCTCGGACGGGTGACGGTAGCTCATCGGGTAGCCCAAGGCATTGGCCAGGGCTATGGTCGCCTCCCAGTCGGCCTTCCCGGCCAACGGCTCCATGACCTTGCGCACCCGCGAAATACGCCGCTCGGCATTGGTGAAGGTACCGTCCTTCTCCAGGAACGAGCTGCCCGGCAGGAACACATGGGCGAACTTGGCTGTTTCGTTGAGGAAGATGTCCTGCACCACCACGCACTCCATGGCCAGCAGGGCCGCGGTGACGTGCTGGGTGTTGGGGTCGCTCTGGGCAATGTCCTCGCCCTGGCAGTAAAGGGCCTTGAAACTGCCGTCCAGCGCAGCCTCGAACATGTTGGGGATGCGCAGGCCCGGGTCAGGCTGCAGCGTCACGCCCCAGGCCTGCTCGAACTCGGCGCGCACAACTTCGTTGGAAATGTGCCTGTAGCCGGGCAGTTCGTGGGGGAACGAGCCCATGTCGCACGAGCCTTGCACGTTGTTCTGCCCGCGCAGCGGGTTCACCCCTACCCCTTCACGGCCGATGTTGCCGGTGGCCATGGCCAGGTTGGCGATGCCCATCACCGCGGTGCTGCCCTGGCTGTGCTCGGTCACGCCCAGGCCGTAGTAGATCGCCGCGTTGCCGCCGGTGGCGTACAGCCGGGCGGCGGCGCGGATCTGCTCGGCAGGCACGCCGCAGACCGGGCCAAGCACTTCGGGGGCGTTTTCCGCCAGGCTGACGAAGTCGCGCCAGCGGGCAAAATCCTCGGTTTCACAGCGGGCATCGATGAAGCGCTGGGCCAGCAGGCCTTCGGTGACGATCACGTGGGCCAGGGCGTTGAGCATGGCCACGTTGGTACCGGGGCGCAGTTGCAGGTGCAGCTCGGCGCGGGCGTGCGGCGAGTCGACCAGGTCGATGCGCCGAGGGTCGATCACGATCAGCCGCGCGCCCTGGCGCAGGCGGCGCTTGAGCTGCGAGCCGAATACCGGGTGGGCGTCGGTGGGGTTGGCGCCGATCACCAGCACCACGTCGGCCTGCATCACCGAGTCGAAGCTTTGTGTACCGGCCGACTCACCCAGGGTCTGCTTCAGGCCATAGCCGGTGGGCGAATGGCATACCCGCGCGCAGGTGTCGACGTTGTTGTTGCCGAACGCCGTGCGCACCAGTTTCTGCACCAGGTAGGCTTCTTCGTTGGTGCAGCGGCTGGAGGTGATGCCGCCGATGGAATCGCGACCGTACTTCAGCTGGATACGGCGGAACTCGCTGGCGGCGTAGGTCACCGCCTCGTCCCAGCTGACTTCCTGCCATGGGTCTTCCAGGCGCTTGCGGATCATTGGCTTGGTGATGCGGTCCGGGTGGGTGGCGTAACCCCAGGCGAAGCGGCCCTTGACGCAGGCGTGGCCGTGGTTGGCGCCGCCGTTCTTGTCCGGGACCATGCGCACCAGCTGGTCGCCCTTCATTTCGGCGCGGAACGAGCAGCCGACGCCGCAATAGGCGCAGGTGGTGATGACCGCACGCTCGGGCTGGCCCAGCTGTACCAGGCTCTTTTCGGTCAGGGTCGCGGTCGGGCAGGCCTGCACGCAGGCGCCGCAAGACACGCACTCGGAGGCGAGGAAGTTCTCACCACCCGCCGCCGCCACTCGCGATTCGAAGCCGCGCCCGGTGATGGTCAGGGCGAAGGTGCCCTGGATGTCCTCGCAGGCACGCACACAGCGGCTGCAGACGATGCACTTGCTAGGCTCGTAGTCGAAGTACGGGTTGGATACGTCCTTTTTTTCGGCAAGGTGGTTGGCGCCGTCATAGCCGTAGCGCACCTCGCGCAGGCCCACCTGGCCGGCCACGGTCTGCAGCTCGCAGTTACCGTTGGCCGAACAGGTCAGGCAGTCCAGCGGGTGGTCGGAGATGTACAGCTCCATCACGTTGCGGCGCAGGCCGGCCAGGCGCGGGGTTTCGGTGTGCACTACCATGCCTTCGCTGACCGGGGTGGTGCAGGACGCCGGGTAGCCGCGCATGCCTTCGATTTCCACCATGCACATGCGGCACGAGCCGAAGGCTTCGAGGCTGTCGGTGGCGCACAGTTTGGGGATGCTGGTGCCGAGCATGGCCGCGGCACGCATCACCGACGTACCGGCGGGCACAGTGATGGCACGGCCATCGATGCTCAGGCTGACCTGTACCTCGCTGTCACGGGCCGGGGTGCCGAGGTCGCTGCTTTTATCAGAAGCGGGGTCGAAGAAATTGATCACTGCGCGGCCTCCGTGTGGGTCAGCCCGAAATCGGCGGGGAAGTACTTCAGCGCGCTGGCCACCGGATAAGCGGTCATGCCGCCCATGGCGCACAGCGAGCCGTATTGCATGGTGTCGCACAGGTCGCGCAGCAACAGGGCCTGGTCATGCCGCTCGGTCATGTCGCTGGTGGCGATCAGCCGGTCGACCACTTCCATGCCGCGGGTCGAGCCGATGCGGCACGGGGTGCACTTGCCACAGGATTCCTCGGCACAGAACTGCAAGGCGAAGCGCGCCATGCTGGCCATGTTCAGGGTGTCGTCGGCCACTACCACACCACCGTGGCCGAGCATCGCGCCCATGGCGGCAAAGGCTTCGTAGTCCAGCGGCGTATCGAAGTGGCTGGGCGGCACCCAGGCACCGAGCGGGCCACCCACCTGCGCGGCCTTCAATGGCCGGCCGCTGGCCGTGCCGCCGCCATAGCCTTCCACCAGCTCGCGCAAGGTCAGACCAAAGGCGCGTTCCACCAGGCCGCCCTGGCGGATGTTGCCGGCCAGCTGGAACGGCATGGTGCCCAGTGAGCGGCCCATGCCGAAGTCGCGATAGAACGCCGCGCCCTTGGCCAAGATGACGGGTACCGAGGCCAGGGTGAGTACGTTGTGCACCAGCGTCGGCAGGCCGAACAGGCCCTGCAGCGCGGGTAGCGGAGGCTTGGCGCGAACGATGCCGCGCTTGCCTTCGATGGATTCGAGCAGCGCGGTTTCTTCGCCGCAGATATAGGCGCCGGCGCCGACCCGCACTTCCAGGTCGAAGGCCTGGCCGCTGCCGGCCACGTCGCTGCCGAGATAGCCGGCGTCACGGGCGATGGCGAAGGCCTGGTCAAGCACGCGGATGGCGTCGGGGTATTCCGAGCGCACATAGATGTAGCCCTTGTCGGCACCCACGGCGAGGCCGGCAATGATCATGCCCTCGATCAGCAGGAACGGGTCGCCTTCCATCAGCATGCGGTCGGCGAAGGTACCGGAGTCACCCTCGTCGGCGTTGCACACCACGTACTTCTGCCCGGCCCCGGCGTCACGCACGGTGCGCCACTTGATGCCGGCCGGGAACGCAGCACCGCCGCGGCCGCGCAGGCCGGAATCGAGCACGGCGGCGACCACCTCGGCACCATCCAGGGCCACGGCCGCTTCAAGGCCGGCAAAACCGCCATGGGCACGGTAGTCGTCCAGCGACAATGGGCGGGTGATGCCGGCGCGGGCGAACAGCAGGCGCTGCTGGGTCTTGAGGTAAGGGATGTCCTCGACCGGCCCCAGGGCCAGCGAGTGGCCACCAGGTTCACCGGGCTCACCGGGCTCACCGGGCTCACCGGTCAAGGCGTCGAGTAAGGACGGCACGTCTTCCGGGGTGACCGGGCCGAAACCCAGGCGCCCTTGCGCGCTGTCGCACTCCAGCAGCGGCTCCAGCCAATACAGCCCGCGGGAGCTGGTGCGCTGGATATCCAGCGGCAGCTGGCGGCGCTCGGCCTCACGCTGCAATGCATCGGCAACCTGGTCGGCGCCCACGGCACGGGCTACCGAATCGCAGGGGATATACAGCTTCAGCATGCTGCGTCCTCCTGGCAAGCGTTGACCAGCGCGCGCAGGCGCTCCGGGGTAAGGCGCGCATGCACCTGGCCGTCCAGCTCCAGCGCTGGCGAGCACACACAGGCGCCCAGGCAGTACACCGGGCGCAGGCTGATGGCGCCGTCGGCGCTGGTGCCGTGGTCGTCCAGCGCCAGCTGTTCGCGCAGTTGCGCGGCCAGCGCCTCGGCGCCCCGGCTCTGGCACGACTCGGCGCGGCACAGGCGCAGGGTGTGGCGCGCCGGTGGCGTGGTGCGGAAATCGTGGTAGAAGCTGATAACCCCACGCACCTCGGCCAGGCTGAGGTTCAGGGCATGGGCAATTTCGGCGACAGCGGCATCGGGGATGTAGCCGATGTCGTGCTGGATGGCATGCAGGATCGGCAACAGCGCGCCGGGGGTATCCTTGTCACGGGCCAGAATGCGTTGGATCACAGGCAGGTGGAGCAATTCATCAGGCATACAGCGGACCTCGGCATCACGGACCCTGCCTGAATTGTTGTGAGGGCAGGTATCCGGCGTGTTCTGCTGCGGCGCGCCGGCCACGTCACGGTTGCGTGGAGCCAGCGGCCTCCTTGCCTGCGGCCGTACGTCTGCGCGCACTGGTCCGAGGCATCCTGCAAGCATGGCACTTGTGGCGCCGGGGGGTTGCGTGCGAACGACCAGGCGCATCCTGAAACCGACGCGGGTTGTTTCTGGCCTTATACAGTCTGCTGCGCTGTCGCTTGGAGAACTGAATTCGCAAGCGGTACGCGTACCCTGTGGGAGCGGCTTTAGCCGCGAAGAATCCAACGCGGTGCATGGCACCGGCTGCGCCGGTGTTCGCGGCTAAAGCCGCTCCCACAGGGTCCCTGCTAATTCAATGAGTTATGTGCAGTCCCATGAATGCATGGTATGAGCAAGCTTCAAAGCTGCACGGCTTTGTCGATCAGTGCTTGCCTTCCACCGCCTTGGCCGTCTCGATCAGCTTGTCGAACTTGCGGTTCAGCTGGGCAAAGCGCTCATCGCTCTTGGCCCGCGCTTTGACGTTCTGGTCCGAGCTGGCCTTGTCGGCGATGGTCACCACCGTCCAGTCCCGGTCCTTGGCCACCCAGTACACCAGCTCACCGTCTGCGGAAAACGCCTCGAGTCGGCCACCGCTATTCGGCACAGGCTTGGCCTGCCTGGTCATCGGCAGCAGTTGCTGGACCCGCGCCTCGTCGGTGCTGGCCAGCCGCACCTCCACCTGGCGAAGCTGGTCGGCCTCGTTGAACGATGCCTTCACTTGCGTGATGGCAATACCGCCCAGGTTGAAATCGCCCTTCGGGTTGCTCCCCTGAAAGAACTCGGTGGGCACCTGGTAGTGATAGCCGGTGAAATGCTCAACTTCGCCGAACTGCTGCTGCAGAATGGCCATGGCCTGGGGCTTGGGCATGCCCAGGGTGAACTGGCCGACTTCCAGCGCCGAACAGGCTTGCAGGGGGAAAAGCGCGCAGGCGAATACCAGCGGCAGGGTCCGTTTCATCGGTCATCTTCCTTGAAAAGAGCCCAGCAACCTAACCCCTGCATGACAATCAGACAATACTGGCAGGGTGCCAAGCCCACACTGCCTCGGCTTCGCGACGCCTGGCTGGGTCAGCGGTTCTTGCGCATGCCCATATGCGCGTCATCCATCAGCGCCTTGGCCATGTCGCAGAGAAAGTGCGAAGCCCAGACCAGCACCGGTTCGTTGTCCATCACCCCGATGAACGACGCTCGCCGTGAGCAGTCCATCAATACCGACGCTTGTTCGATGGCATGGTCGCAGCAGTTTCCCGGTTCTACGCGGAACAGTTTCTTGCCGTCCAGCACACCGTCCAGGAACGTGGCCGCGCCTACGGTCAGGCCCAGTGTGCCGGTGTCGTCATCCAATTCCTTGTCCATCTGAAACCCTCTTTTGAATCTGCCGGCCAGTGCGATTTCCCGGTTGCAGTCCCCGGCAAGAAAACCGCACCGCCCAGGCTGGCAAAATTTGAAAATCAGCCCATCAATGCAATGTATGCACCGGCTGCCCGCCCCGGAGCTGCACCTGCGCAATCGCCGACTCCAGCAGCGTGCGCACAGCCTCCATTTCATGCATGACCGCCAGGGTCATGATCGTGGCGGGAGATCTGGGGAGCGAGGCTATCGCGTGATGGCCTACGGACAAGGCGCAGAGCACGTATTCCGTGGCCTGGATCAGGGTGTCTTCCAAGTGATGGAGTGAGTCGGAAATGGGGGGATCCGGGACTATTTTGAGCATGGTCACATCTCGATTTCGTGAGAGAAAACCACACCCCATCCCTTGCAGAGAATGGGTAGCGGCTGCGTACGGGCCTGCAAGACCGGGGAAGATCGAGAAAAACCCGGCTGACCCGAAGGTCACCCGTACGCAGCCACCATTAAGCACAACCATTGGCACAAACCAACGGCTCGATGATGAGCACGCTTTCGATACTTCCCGAGGCTTGCAGACCCGGTCGTTGAATTTGCAACGACAGGGCGAGACTAGGGGGCTCAGGTTTCCATCGCAATGGTGAAACGGCTTGCAAAGGATGATTCAGAAATGGACTACGAGGAAGGGGAAAAATCTGATTAGTTCTTGTAGGAACTGATATGAGTTTCTCTAAAAGACTCGAAGAACCGAGTGTGAAACACAGCGCTTGGCGGTACGCTGTGCTTCTTTCAAATGCTCACTACAACGCCAGCCGCGCCAGTCGCTGCAAAGCTCGAATCACCTCCTGATCCCGGTTCTCCAGCACATCCGCCTGAATGCGCGCGATCACAGCCTTCAGCAATTCGGTCTGGTTCATCTCTGTATGCTGCTGAAGCGCAAGCATGTCCTCCGCCATGTACGGATTGACCTTCATCGACAACCGCCGAGTAACATTGGAACGCGCAAGCCCGCGCTGCTCTCGCTGTTCATCCAGCGCCTGAAGGAACGTTTGATGCGCCGCATGCAACTGCCCACACTGCTGCGCCTGCACCAACTGTTGGAAATAGTGGGCAAGAAACACCTTGCGCAAATTTGCCCCCGCCTCATTACTGACCGCATGCATGGCCGCATCGAGCACATCCAGATAGACCGCCGGCAAACGCGCCTCGATCGACTTGAGCTGCTGCTTGCGCGCCTCGCGGATGGCCGCTCCCAGGCTCGCCCGCCCACCTGGTGGTTCCGTACACACTGGTCAACAACGACGCCCGCTATCTGCTGCCCAATGGCTTCGCCTGCGGTGAAGACTTCTTCCGGCTGCTGAAGGATGCTTTCGACCTGTTGTGGCAGGAGGGCGCGCAGCACCCGAAGATGATGAGCGTGGGCCTGCATGGGCGGATCAGCGGCCATCCTGGTCGGGCGATGGCGCTGGCGCGCTTTCTCGATTACGTGCAGGGCCAGGACGGGGTGTGGGTCTGCCGGCGCGAAGAGATTGCCAGGCACTGGATAGCCCAGTTCCCCGCCTGAGCGGTCAGTCGTTCGCAACAAACACGGGATCAGCTAACGGCCTGCCCTGCCGGACGCGCCGAGCACAGCCTTGCGCTGGCATTTCATCAGGACCTTACGGCCGGTTTCGACAAAGGGCGTGACGATCAGGCTATAGACCGTCAGGTAACGCTGGTGGTCCTGCTCACCGGTGCCGAAGCGGATGCTTTCGGGCGTTGATGTAGTGACATAGAGCGTGCCGAACATCCAGTCCCAGAGGGACAGGTTGGTGCCGAAGTTCCGGTTGAAATGGCGCGGGGCGTCACTGTGATGGATCTGGTGCTGGGCCGGGCTGTTCAACACATGTTCCAGCTGCGGGCCGAACGACAGCCAGACATGGCTATGCCGCAGATTGGCCGCCAGGCTGTTGAAGATGAACACCAGGTAGGTCACGCCGAACAGGGTGTAGCGGCTGACTTCACCGCCGCAGAGGTACCAGAAGCATCCGGCGTAGAAGCCGATGCCAATGCCTGTGCTCAGTTTCTCGACGATCTTTTCCACGAAATGCACCCGGCTCGCTGTCGCCGGCACCAGCACGGGCGCCGAATGATGGACTTTGTGAAAGGCCCAGAGCCAGCGGGAGTGAAAAGCCCGGTGCGCCCAGTAATGGATGAAGTCCTTTAGCAGGAACACCCCCAACCCGTAGAGCAGGGACAGTGCAAGGTTCTCGCCCAGGCGCGGGCGCGCGCCCCAGAGGTTGCTGAAAAAGGCCAGGTAATCGCCGGAGCGCAGGATGTAGGGGTCGACCAGTTGGACGACGGGCAGCACCAGTGCAACCTTGAGGATGGCCCGCACGAAGTAGTAGCGGTAGTCCAGCAGCGCCGAGGGATGCAGATGTACCCGGGCGCCGCCGATGAACTGCCAGAACGACTGGGCGTCGCTCAGGCCGCGCTGCTTCCTGAAGCGGAACAGGCCATAGGCTGCGCCATAGGAGATGCAAAGGAACAAGGCCCCGAAACGGCCGTTCATATTGAAAATGCCGAGAAACTGGTCGGTAACGGGCGTAATTACCCACTCGGTCAGGTGCTCAAAGACAAGCGACAGGGCATCCACGAAACGTCAGCCTCGGCAAAAGGGACGCAATTGTAAATCAGATTGATTTACTCCAGTGGTTTTATGCAGGCCTGGTGCTGCCTCACCAGCTCCCGCCTGCCGGCACTGCCGCAGTTGAAAGTGGGCGGCGGAGTGCGCTGGCGAGGCTCGGAGTTCATTGATCAGCGTGAACGACCCCGCTTCGCCCAGTCGACCGATCATGCCGGGCCGGTTACGCTAGTGCTTCCCCTTGCACGGAAGCGCCAGCGACCGCACTCACCCTGCTGCCCTCCCCTGCGAACACCGAAAGCACCGGTGCCATCCACGGCACGGTCAAGACAATCCCCGATACAGCAATCCCGGCTAGGCGCCTGCATGGCTGAACAACGGATGCTAGCGCTCACCGCACCTCCCGGAGATTCCGTTCGTTGACTGATTCACAGCACAAAGCGACCTACGCGAAACGGTTCGAAGCCGTGCTTGCCTACATCGACAGCCACCTCGAAGGCGACCTGTCGGTAAATGCCCTGAGCCGCGTCGCGTACTTCTCGGCATTTCATTTCCATCGGCAGTTCACGGCATTCATGGGCATTCCGGTTTCACGGTATGTGCAACTGATGAGGCTTCGACGCGCGGCGCACCAACTGGTTGCCTCGCCTGCCATCTCCGTACTGGAAGCAGCTTTCGGCGCCGGCTTCGAAAGCCCCGAAGCCTTTTCCAGGGCTTTCAAGCGTGCGTTTGGCATGGCGCCGAGCGTATTCGCCAAGGCCCCGAACTGGCAGGCCTGGAGTGCGGTTTTCGTTGTTCCTCATCTTTCAAGGAGTATCACCATGCAGATCCGTATCGTGGATTTCGCCGAAACCCATGTGGCCGCGCTCGAACACCAAGGGGCGCCCGGCCTGGTCAGTGAAAGCGTTGCGCGTTTTCGCCAATGGCGCATTCAGAGCCGCCAGTCACCGGTGGCCAGCAGCCGAACCTTCGGCATCCCCTACGACAACCCCGACACCACCCCGGCGCACGCCTTTCGCTTCGCCGTGTGTGGCGAGATATGCGAAGCCGTGCAGCCCAACGATTTCGGCGTGCACGAACGCATCATCCCGGCGGGCCGCTGCGCCGTGATCCGGCATACCGGCTCGCCTGACTACATTGGCGAAACCATCTATCCGCTTTATCGGGACTGGCTGCCTTCGAGCGATGAGGAACTGCGGGATCATCCGTTGTTCTTTCACTACTTGAGCGTGTATCCGGAAACGCCGCTGGAGCAATGGCAAACGGATATCTACGTGCCGCTCAAGTAAGTTGGCTGGTGGCTAATCTGGGGAGAAGGCTGCAGGGCCGCGCATAGATCGAGTCCAGACGGATGCCCGGCTCTCTTGGTAAACTAGCTGCCTGCCCTAGCAATCACCGATCTCCTGCCGCCGACTTTTGCTACGTCGCTCCCTCGGTTTGCTACAAACACCCTCGAAATTGCTGAATTTGGTACAAGACACGTTGAACGATATGACCACAAACCCAGGCTCCAACCCAGCAACCACGCGCCCTGAGCCTTCCCGTCGCTTCAGCGTTGCCCCCATGATGGACTGGACAGACCGCCACTGCCGGTTCTTCCTGCGCCTGCTCTCCAAAAACACCCTGCTGTACACCGAAATGGTCACCACCGGTGCCCTGCTGCACAACGACGCCCACCGTTTCCTGCGCCACGACGTCTCCGAGCACCCGCTGGCCCTGCAACTGGGCGGCAGCGTGCCGGCCGACCTGGCCGCCTGTGCCCGCCTGGCCGAGGAGGCTGGCTACGATGAGGTCAACCTCAACGTCGGCTGCCCGAGTGACCGGGTGCAGAACAACATGATCGGCGCCTGCCTCATGGCCCACCCGGCGCTGGTGGCCGATTGCGTGAAAGCCATGCGCGATGCAGTGTCGACCCCGGTGACGGTCAAGCACCGCATCGGTATCAATGGCCGCGACAGCTACGCCGAGCTGTGCGATTTCGTCGGCCAGGTGCGCGAGGCAGGTTGCCGGAGCTTTACCGTGCATGCGCGCATCGCGATCCTGGAAGGGCTGTCGCCGAAGGAGAACCGTGAGATTCCGCCGCTGCGCTATGACGTGGCGGCGCAGTTGAAGGCGGACTTCCCGGACCTGGAGATCGTGCTCAACGGCGGGATAAAGACCCTGGCCGAGTGCCAGGCACACCTTGAAACCTTCGATGGGGTGATGCTGGGGCGTGAGGCGTACCACAACCCTTACCTGCTGGCCGAGGTGGACCAGCAGCTGTTCGGCAGCGAGGCGGCGGTGGTCAGCCGCAGCGAGGCGCTGGCGCAGTTGCGGCCTTATATCGTCGCGCACATGGAAAGTGGTGGCGCGATGCACCACGTTACCCGGCATATCCTGGGGCTGGCCCAAGGGTTCAAGGGGGCGCGGCGCTTCCGCCAGTTGCTGTCGGCGGATATCCACAAGGTGGCGGAGCCGTTGGCGGTGTTCGACCAGGCGGTGGAGCTATTGCAGGGGCGGTAATTCAGCAGGTGAGCCTGATCGCCAGCAAACCATCCCCTCCAGGATGCCGCAGGGGTTCAGATATATGCAGATGCTGTGGGAGCGGGTTTACCCGCGAAGAAAACAACTCGGTACATGGCACCGGCTTCGCCGGTGTTCGCGGGTAAACCCGCTCCCACAGGGATGGCGCAAACCACCACATTTTGTGTAAGCCAGTTGTATCTCCAGCGGCCCTTGCAAGCAGATGCGGAACCTAGGGGCCGCTTGCGACTCGAATCCTCACCTTTCGCACCGCGCTTCGCGAGCCCTTGAGTGGCCGTCGGGGCTCGGGTAATGTCGAGTCATTGCACAGGACAGAGCACGCCCATGACCTCCAAGCTGGAACAACTCAAGCAGTTCACCACCGTGGTCGCCGACACCGGGGACCTGGACGCCATCACCCGCCTGAAACCGGTCGATGCCACCACCAACCCGTCGCTGCTGCTCAAGGCTGCGGCCATCCCGGGTTACGCCGATCTGCTCAAGCAGGTAAAGGCCGATGCCAAGGGTAATGTCGACCTGGCCTGCGACAAGTTCGCGGTGGCCGTGGGCTCGGGCATCCTCAAGGTCATCCCGGGGCGTATCTCCACCGAGGTCGATGCCCGCCTGTCGTTCGATGAACCCGCGCTGCTGGCCAAGGCGCGCAAGCTGATCGAGCTGTACGAAGCCGCCGGTGTTGGCCGCGAACGCGTGCTGATCAAGCTGGCCTCCACCTGGGAAGGCATCCGCGCCGCCGAGAAGCTGGAGAAGGAAGGCATCCAGACCAACCTCACCCTGCTGTTCTCCTTCGCCCAGGCCCAGGCTTGCGCCGATGCCGGGGTGTTCCTGATTTCGCCGTTCGTGGGGCGTATCTACGACTGGTACAAGAAGAGCACCGGCAAGGAATACGTGGGCGCCGGTGACCCGGGCGTTCAGTCGGTCACTCGCATCTACAACTACTACAAGGCCAACGGCTACGGCACCGTGGTAATGGGCGCCAGCTTCCGCAATATCGGCCAGATCGAACAGCTGGCCGGCTGCGACCGCCTGACCATCAGCCCGGAACTGCTGCAGCAGCTCAGCGATGACCAGGGCGACCTGCCACAGGTGCTGAAGCCGGGCAATGCCGGCGAGGCCAAGCAACAGCTGAACGAAAGTCAGTTCCGCTGGGCCATGAACGAAGATGCCATGGGCACCGAGAAGCTGGCCGAGGGCATTCGCCAGTTCGCGCGGGACCAGGAGAAGCTGGAGATGTTGATGGCTGAAAAGGCCTGATACATTTCGGGATTGCCTGACGGGCGGGAAGTGTTCAGCATTTTCCGCCCGTTTTGTTTTACCTGGCCTTAGATTTGTATTGAATTCCAGGGCCTCTTCGCGGGTAAACTCGCTCCCACAAGGATTCCCACAGGCCAGAAGTTGGCGCTGTACCTGTGGGAGCGGGTTTACCCGCGAAGAGGCCCGAGAAGCCACCTGAGCTGTCGATGACCTCCTCTACCCCATTGCCCCTCGTACTCGCCGGCCCGGTACTGCGCCGCCTGGAACCCCAGCGCCTGGCCATCTGGCTGGTCGCCACGCAACCGCTGCAACCCGAATTCATCTTCCCGGCAGGCGAGGCCCAGGTCGATTGCCAGGTGGTGGCGGTGGGCCAGCACGCCTTCATCCACCTGCTGGACATCCACTTCGCCCAGCCGCTGCCCTGCAACCAGCTGCTCGACTATGACCTGCTGATCAACGGCCAGGGCATCGCAGGCTGGGCGCCGCACCTGCTCTACCCCGGCGCCCGGCGCCCAAGCCTGGTACTGCGCGATCGGCTCGACCACCTGCTGCACGGTTCCTGCCGCAAGCCGCATTTTCCGGCCGCCGATGGCCTGCTATGCGCCGACCGCCTGCTGCAGGCCTGCGAAAAACCCGCGGACCGCCCCGCCGTGCTGCTGATGACCGGCGACCAGGTCTATGCCGACGACGTCGCCGGCCCGATGCTGCGCGCCATCCACAGCCTGATTGCGCGGCTGGGCCTGTTCGACGAGCAACTGGAGGGCGCGGTGGTGCCCGACAGCCAGGCGCTGTACCAGCACCCGGCCTGCTATTACCACCGCGCCGACCTGCTGCCGGCGCAGGAACGCAACGAAACCCTGCGCGAGCGCTTTTTCGGCGGCAAGCGCAAGCCGATCTTCTCGTCCAGCAACGCCGACAACCACCTGGTGACCTTCGCCGAGGTCATGGCCATGTACCTGCTGGTGTGGTCACCGGTGCCCTGGCAGCTGGTGAACCTGGACATGCCCGACGGGCTCACCGCACCGCGCCAGGCACGTTACCGGCAGGAGCTGCCGCTGATCCAGGCGTTTGCCGACAACCTCGGCCAGGTAGCGCGGGTGATGGCCCACCTGCCGTGCCTGATGATCTTCGACGACCACGACATCACCGACGACTGGAACCTATCGGCGCTATGGGAAGAAACCGCCTACGGCCACCCCTTCTCGCGGCGGATCATCGGCAATGCCCTGCTCGGCTACCTGCTGTGCCAGGCCTGGGGTAACGACCCGCAGGGTTGCAAGCCACTGGTCGGGCAATGCCAGGCGTTGAACAGCCAGACCCAGGATGAGCTGATCGGCGCACTGCTGCGCTTCCAGGGCTGGCAGTTCAGCCTGCCCACCAACCCACCCTTGCTGGTGCTGGACACCCGCACCCGCCGCTGGCGTAGCGAAAGCAGCCTGGCCAAGCCGTCCGGGCTGCTCGACTGGGAGGCGCTGAGCGAGTTGCAGCAAGCACTGCTGGACCACCCCTCGGCGATCATCGTGTCGCCTGCACCGATTTTTGGCGTGAAGCTGATCGAGACGGTGCAGAAGCTGTTCAGCTGGCTGGGCTACCCGCTGCTGGTGGATGCCGAGAACTGGATGGCCCACCGCGGCGCAGCGCAGGTCATCCTCAACATCTTCCGCCACTCGCGCACGCCGGGGCACTACGTGGTGCTGTCCGGCGATGTGCATTACTCGTTCGTCTATGAAGTGCTGATCCGCCACCGCCAGCGCAGCCCGCACTTGTGGCAGGTGACCAGCAGCGGGATCAAGAACGAATTCCCGCGGCGCCTGCTGGATGTGCTCGACCGGCTCAACCGCTGGCTGTATGCGCCGCGCTCGCCGCTCAACTGGTTTACCAAGCGGCGGGAAATGGAGGTGGTGCCGCGTACGCCCAGCCATAGCAAGGCTGGCGAGCGGTTGTGGAACGGTGCGGGGTTGGGGCAGGTGTTCTTCGATGAACAGGGGCGGCCGGCGCGGGTGTATCAGCTGGATGCGGGTGGGGGTGAGGCTACCGAGTTTGCGCGGCGAGGGTGATCAGGCAGGTAATGCTTGTGTTGGCCTTGCCGGCCTCTTCGCGGGTAAACCCGCTCCTACAGGTAGAGTGCATGACTCAAGACTGGTGCATAACCTGTGGGAGCGGGTTTACCCGCGAAGAGGCCGATACAGGCTGAAGATCAGGTCCGCTCCAGCGCATTGACCAGGTCATGGAAGGCTTCGCGGTTGGAGTCGTTCAGGCCCATGAGGATCTTGTGCGCCTCCAGCACCTTGGAGCGCACCACATCTTCGTTCTGGTCCTGGGATGGCAGGTCGGTCAGGCATTCCGGACACGGGATTGGCCGATCGACGATGTTGAACACCTGATCGAAGCCCATCGACTGCAACAACCGGGAAATGTCCGGGTTGGTGGTGACCACGGTCGGCAACAGGCCCACCTTCTGGCGCGACAGGATCGACAGCTTGGCCAGCAGGCCCAGGGTAGTGCTGTCGATGCTCTCGGTTTCGGTCAGGTCGATGACAATCGCCGAGAAGTTCAACGCGGTGAAAATCTTCTCGATCGTCGCATCCAGCGCCGAACACAGGGTCAGCCGCACTTCACCGACGAATTTCAGGACGAAGGTACCGCTCTGCTCGGCGAACTGGATTCTACCGGTACTCATTGAAGGTTCCTGCTCAACACCAATAGGGCGATATCATCCGGCATCTCCCCAAGCGTAGCCAATCCGAATCGTTGACGCAGCCCATCCAGGCTGCCACCTGCTGCCCTGACGATTTCCGGCAGTGCGGTTTCTTTATCTTTGAGCGTGTCACCCGGCAAAAGGTCCAGAATGCCATCGGACATCAGGCTGAGGCTGAACTGCGGCGGCAGCTCCACTACCAGGTCCTGGTAGGTAGCCTCGTCGAACAGCCCCACCGGCAGGCCGCGGCCTTCCAGGTAGCGGGTGTGCTCGGGGGTGTGCAGCACCGGCAGCGGCAGATGGCCGCCAACGGCGTAGGTCAGCAGGCCGGTGTCTTCATCGATCACCCCGCCAACCATGGTCACGTGCTTGCCCAGCTTGCAGTTGATCAGCCCGCGGTTGATGTGGCTGAGCACCTGCGAAGGTTTGAACTCGCGCATTTTGCTGCCGCGCTTGAATTCGAACAACAGCCGTGTGGTCATGAACTTCAGCAGCACGGTGACGAACGCTGACGATGCGCCATGCCCGGAGACGTCGGCGAGATAGAAAGCGATGCGCCGTTCGTCCACCCGGAAGTAATCGGCAAAATCACCCGACAGGTACAGCGAAGGGATGATCTGATGCTCGAAGGCGAACTCGCCGGCCACCCAAGGGCTTTCCGGCAGCATGTTCATCTGCACCTGGCGACCGGCGGTCTGGTCCTCCTGCAGCAGATGCAGGCTGGCCTCCAGTTCGCGATTGGCGGCTTCGAGCTTGTCACGGTAGCGCTGGTTTTCCAGCACCAGACGCGAGCGGTCGAGGGCGCGGCGCACCGAATGCTCGAGCACGGCCAGGTCTTCCAGCGGCTTGATCAGGTAGTCGGCAGCGCCCAGGCGCAACGCTTCCACCGCATCACTCATGACGCCGGCACCGGACACCACGATCACCGGCAACTGCGGGGCGCGCTCGCTGACCTGGCGGATCAGTTCGAGGCCGCCCATCTGCGGCATGCGCAGATCGCAGATCACGAGGTCGGGCTGGTGTTCTTCGAAGACCTGAAGCCCCTGCTGGCCATTGCCGGCCTGGAGGACGCTGAAGCCACTGTCTTCAAGATAGGCGGCGAGGCTTGCACGGACCACGTCGTCGTCATCGATGATCAGCAGCGTTGCACTGGTTTTCTGCATGTGGGCGAACGGCGCCGATTTAGGTTGGTGCAGCGGTGTCGGCAAGGCAGACGGCCAGCTACGGGAATTCTTTATGGTCACACTCTACTTGAGTTGTAGGACAAGAACACCTGCCCGGCAACTGTCTGGCAACTGCGAGAGCTACCTTGTAAGGCGCAGACGGTACTCCCATCCGGCAGGCGTTTCAAGCATGCAAGGGTCGACCCCGGCGCACTTTACAGGGCAAATCACCGAGAGTTATAAGAAAGTCGACCAGCGCAACCCGACGGGAAGGATGCAGCATGCCCCACACGCCCTCCAGCCACGGCGAGAAACGCGATTTCATCCGCATGCGCATCGACACCGAGGTCAGCCTTCTGCACGAAGGCCAGGTGATCGCGGCAGTGTGCCTTGACCTGTCCAGCGGCGGCATGCAGGTGCAGGCACCGCAGCGCTTTCAGGTGGGGGACCATATCGAGGTACGGATCGAGTCCGAGCATCCGGCGCTGAAAGGGCTGCACGCCAGCACGGAAGTGGTGTGGATTGCCGACCAGCCGGGCGGGCAGCAGAAGTTCGGGTTGCGGATTGTGGCGATGCATTGATGGGCCCCGTGGGAGCGGCCTTGTGTCGCGAAAGGGCCGTGAAGCGGCCCCGGCAATACACGCGTGGATGCTGAGATCTGGGGCTGCTACGCAGCCCTTTCGCGACGCAAGGCCGCTCCCACAAAGAACCCGCGCAGGATCAGAAGTCGTCTTCGACCTCGCCATCCTTGACTTTGAACTCGCGGTTCTGCAGGTAGGCGTTGCGAATGAAGATGTACTTGTCACCCTGGATCAGCTTCTCTGCCGACAGCAGGTCGGCGCGGGTGTCGATGATATCCAGGGCAAAGATCGAATTGCGCGTCGGCACATGGTCGATGTAGCGGTAGGGTTTGGTGTAGGTATCCGGGTACTTGGCCACGCCGTCACGCACGGTGCTCGGGCCCAGCAGCGGGATGACCACGTACGGGCCGCTCGGCACGCCCCAGTAGCCGAGGGTCTGGCCAAAATCCTCGTCGTTGCGCTGCAGGCCCATCTTGGTACCCACGTCGAAGAAGCCGCCCAGGCCGAAGGTGGTGTTGACGATCAGCCGCGCAGTGTCCACGCCCGCCGCATGGGGCTTGAACTGCAGCAGGTCGTTGGCCAGGTTGGCCACGTCGCCCAGGTTGCGGAAGATGTTGTGGATGCCATCTTCGAGGAACTGCGGGGTGACCGCCTGGTAGCCCTTGGCCAATGGCTTGAGGGCATAGGTGTCGAGGGTATCGTTGAAACGGAAGATCGGGCGGTTGACCGCTTCCCAGGGATCTTCCTCGGTGGCTGCCTGGGTGGCTGCCACGGGCGCCAGCAGCATGCTGGCGCAGACACAGGCCTGGGTGACTCGTTCGATCACACTGGCACCGATCCTACGCATAGGTGTTCTCCATCGAATTTCTCGGCCGCAAGCGCAAACGGGTGCGCTGCTGTACGGCGGCAGTATAGAGGCTTGCGGGCTGATAAACAGCTTTACACATCGCTGCTCAATATTTTGTGAACAACTGTTGCGCGGTGCCGGTTGTCACAGGGCGGTAACAATCGCCGAATAGCCTGCGGACTATTTGAGGGAAGTTGCCATGGACAATGCACCCGCCTTCACCGCTGTGCTGTTCGGCTTGCGCGGCTGCCTGGTGCAAGCCGCCAACGGTACCCCCTCGCCCGCCCCCGGCGCGCTGGCCACCCTCGCCAGCCTGCGCCAGCGCCGGGTGCCGTGCATCTGGCTGGACGACCTCGACGCCCCCCAAAGCAAGCGCCTGGCGCACGTACTGCCCGCCTGGCTACCGGGGCATTCGGTGACCGGCGTGCGCTGGCCGGCGCCGAACGCCTGCTGGCAGGCCCTGATGACGCTGGACAGCGAACGCCTGGACGGCTGCGTGCTGGTCAGCGGCGACCCACGCCTGCTGCAATCTGGCCTGAACGCGGGGCTGTGGACGGTGGGGCTGGCTGCCTGCAGCCCGTTCTGCGACCGCAGCTCGCGGCAATGGCAAGCCTTGACCCCGCAGGAGCAGGACCTGGCCCGTGGCAAGGCGACGCTGGAACTGTTCAGCCTGGGCGTGCACTCGGTCATCGACCACCTGGAAGCGCTGGACACCTGCCTGCAGGACATCGCCCAACGCCGGCGCAAGGGCGAAAAACCCTGATACAGCACCGTTGACGCGGATCATGCAAAGCATCGGCAGGTGGATTACGCTGAAGACAGGCCAGAACCTTTGCCGCTTCGCTGAGGTCCATGGCTTGCCAAGCCATTGATGGAGAACTGCCAATGCCTGCCCGCGAATTGCAAGAGCGCCTGAACAGCTTGCGCGAGCAACTGGATCGCAACGTGCCGCTTTCGGACGAGGAGCTGGCCGCGCTGCACGAAGAAGCGCGCCAGATCGAGGCGCAACTGAAGCTTGAGGAAGCCACGCCAGACAACAACCTGGTGGACGGCGTGAACCTGGCGATCGAACGCTTCGAGGCCGACCACCCCGACCTCACCGCCACGCTGCGTAGCATTGCCAACTCGCTGCACAGCATGGGGATCTAGAAATACTGGGGCCGCTTTGCGGCCCTATCGCGACACAAGGCCGCTCCTACAGGTACAGCGCAAGCCCCAAATCTTGCGCTGTACCTGTAGGAGCGGCCTTGTGTCGCGATAGGGGCGCGAAGCGGCCCCCGGCGTACTTGCGAACCTTACTGCCGAACCAGGCGCTTGTTGTCCGGGCTGATCGCCCCCGTACTGCGGTAAGGGTTGATATCCAGCCCACCCCGGCGCACATAGCGCGCATACACCGTCAAATGCTCCGGCTGCAGCAGGTTCTTCAAGTCCAGGTAGATCCGCTCCACACACTGCTCGTGGAAGTCGGCATGCTGGCGGAAGCTGATCAGGTAGGTCAGCAGGCTGGCATGGTCCAGCGCCCTGCCCTTGTATTCGACCACCACGCTGCCCCAGTCCGGCTGGCCGGTGACCGGGCAGTTGGACTTCAGCAGGTGGCTGTGCAGGGTTTCTTCCACCTGTTGCTCCGGGTTGCAGTGCAGAAGCTCTGGCTGTGGCTGTTCGTAGTTGCTGATGGCAACGTCCAGCTCATCGATGCACTGCCCCGGCAAGGCCACCACGCCTTGGGCCTCGACCTCGGCCAGGGTGCGCACTTTCACGCCCACCGGCTTGCCGGCGGCGGCGGACAGGTCTTTCTCCAGGCACGCCTGCAGCTCGCCAAGCGAGGCGAACACCGTCTGGTTCAACGAGTTCAGATACAGCTTGAACGACTTGGACTCGATGATGTTCGGCGAGTCGGCGGGGATGGCGAACTCGCCGATCGCCACCACCGGCTTGCCCGACGGCAGCAGCCAGCTCAGCTCGAAGCAGTTCCAGTAATCCACACCCTGCCACGGCAAGGTCTGGGCAGTAACGCCCAGCTCGGCCCACTTGGCGGTACGCGGGATCGGGAACAGCAGCTCCGGGGAATAGGTGGCAATGTATTCGCTGGACTTGCCCAGCGGGGAATGTTCGGCAGCGGGATGCATGGAAACTGACCTGAAGGTTCGAAATTGCCCCTAGTCTACCGGTTTTGCACCCCGCCTTGGAGCGCAAGTCAGCGGGATTACATCTTCGTCAGTTTGGGGCAAGCCGGTGCATCGTCACGTATCATCTCAGCATCACCCAATCCCGGTGTTCGCGGGTAAACCCGCTCCCACAGGGTTTTGTGCCGTTTGCTGGAGTCAATTCACCCAATGAAACTGCTGATCGTCGAAGACCAGGCCCGTACCGGCCAGTACCTGAGCCAGGGTCTGAACGAGGCCGGCTTCGCCACCGAACTGGCCACCGACGGCGAGACCGGCCAGTTCCTCGCCCTGACCGGTGACCACGACCTGCTGATTCTCGACGTGATGCTGCCCGGCCGTGACGGCTGGCAGATCCTCCAGGCCGTGCGCCAGGCCGGCCTGGACACCCCGGTGCTGTTTCTCACCGCCCGCGATGCCGTGGAGGACCGGGTACACGGCCTGGAGTTGGGCGCCGATGATTACCTGGTCAAGCCGTTCGCCTTCTCCGAACTGCTGGCGCGGGTGCGCAGCCTGCTACGCCGGGGCACCAGCCCCAGCCAGGACACCACCCTGGGCCTGGCCGACCTGCGCCTGGACCTGATCCGCCGCCGCGCCGAGCGCGCCGGCCAGCGCATCGACCTGACCGCCAAGGAGTTCGCCCTGCTTGAACTGCTGCTGCGCCGCCAGGGCGAGGTGCTGCCCAAATCGCTGATCGCCTCGCAGGTGTGGGACATGAATTTCGACAGCGACACCAATGTGATCGAAGTGGCGATCCGCCGCCTGCGCCTGAAGATCGACGACCCACACCCCAACAAACTGATCCATACCGTACGCGGCATGGGCTATGTACTCGAAGAGCGCGGGGAGTGATGCGTCGGGTCTCCCTCGGCAGCCGCCTGGCCCTGCTGTTCGCCGCATGCACCGCCGCTGTCTCGCTCGGTGCCGGCCTGATATTCAGCCGGGCCAGCGAGCAGCACTTCGTCGAACTGGACCAGCAACTGCTGGACTCGCGCCTGTCGCTGTTCCGCACCCAGTTGGCCGGCATCTCCACCCCGGCCGAGCTGCAGGCGCGCCTGCCCGCCTTGCGCGATGAACTGGGCCACCAGGCCGACCTGGCCCTGCGCATCAATGGCAGTGACGGCGCCACCTGGTTCGAAAGCCGCACAGGCCTGCCCCGGACACCGCTGCCCGACGGGCTGGCAACCCTGCATGCGCAAGGCACCGACTACCGCAGCCTGGCCGTGCACCTGGCGCAAGGCGCCCCGCAGTCGCCACAACTGACCCTGTACCTCGACATCACTCATCACCAGCATTTCCTGCAGGGCATGCAACGGCTGATCTGGCTGACGGTGGGCCTTTCGGCGCTGGCCACTGCGCTGCTCGGTGCCTGGGCTGCACGCCGCGGGTTGCGCCCATTGCGGCAGATGGGCCAGGTGGCTGCCAGCGTATCGGCGCGCTCGCTCACCACCCGCCTGCCGGTGGCACAGATGCCCGAAGAGCTGGCCGAACTGGCGACGGCCATGAACGCCATGCTGCAGCGCCTGGACGATGCCTTCCAGCGCCTGTCGGCATTCTCTGCCGACATCGCCCACGAACTGCGCACGCCGCTGTCCAACCTGCTGACCCACACCCAGGTCACCCTCACCCGCCCGCGCAGCCTCGAAGAGTACCGCGAAGCTCTGCACGGCAACCTCGAAGAGCTGCAATGGATGGCGCAGATGATCAACGACATGCTGTTCCTGGCCAAGGCCGACCATGGCCTGCTGGTGCCGGGGCAAGCACCGCTGGTGCTGCATGAGGAGGTGGATGCGCTGCTGGAGTACTACGCGCCGCTGGCAGAGGACAGCGGCGTGCAGATGCTGCGCGAGGGTGAGGCGCTGCTGCAGGGCGACCGGCATATGCTGCGCCGGGCGCTGTCCAACTTGCTGGACAATGCCTTGCGCTTCACCCCGTCGGGTGGGCAGATAAAGGTGACATTGGGGCCAGGGCCGAGGATTGGCGTGGCCAATACCGGGGCGGCTATCGAGCCGGCGGCGCTACCGCGATTGTTCGACCGCTTCTACCGGGTGGACCCGGCGCGGCGGGAAGGCAGTAGCGAGCATGCCGGGTTGGGGTTGGCGATTACCCGGTCGATCGTGCAGGCCCATGGTGGGCGCATCAGGGCGGAGTGTGCGGACGGGTGGACGCGATTCGTGATCGATTTCACTGAAGACCAGTGACATCGGGGCTGGCACGCCACCCTGTGGGAGCGGGTTTACCCGCGAACACCGGCGAAGCCGGTGCCATGCAACGTGCTGGATTCTTCGCGGGTAAACCCGCTCCCACAGAGCCGCTCAATAACCTGAAGTAGACATTAAACCGCCAGGCCAATCGCCGGCTGCACCTGCGATGCCCGATAAGCCGGGTAAATGGTCGCCAGGAAGCTCATCACCAACCCGGCAGTGCAGATGATCGCCACATCGCCCCACTGCAACTGCGACGGCAAGCTGCTGACGAAGTACACATCCGAAGTAAAGATGTGCTGCCCGCTCACCCGCTCCAGCCAACCGACGATCTGGCTGACGTTGAACGCCGCAACCACCCCAAGCACGCCACCGATCAGTGTCCCGACAATACCGATCAGGCTGCCCTGGACCATGAACGTGCCCATGATCTGCGCCGGCGTGGCGCCCAGGGTGCGCAGGATGGCGATGTCCGGCCCCTTGTCGTTCACCACCATCACCAGGGTGGCGATGATGTTGAACGCTGCCACCGCAATGATCATCAGCAACAGCAGGCCGATCATGGTCTTTTCCATCTTCATGGCGCTGAACAGGCTGCCCTGGGTATGCGACCAGTCATCGGCACGGTAGGCATCACCCAGCCCGGCAGCGATGGCCTTGGACACCTGCGGTGCGGCATACAGGTCGTGCAGCTTCAGGCGCACGCCCTGCACCTGGCCCGGCTCCCAGCGCTGCATGGCGCCAGCATCGGCGACATGGATGTAAGCCTGCGAGCCGTCCAGCTCGGCGCCGACCTTGAAGATACCGACCACGGTCAGGCGCTGCATGCGCGGGGTGATGCCGCCCGGCTCCTTGCTGATTTCCGGCACGATCAGGGTCAGTTTGTCGCCGGTATTCAAGCGGAAGCGCCGCGCAGTCAGCTCACCGATGACCACGCCGAACTCACCCGGCTGCAGGTCCTGCAGCCGGCCCTGGACGATATGCTGGCCGACGATCGAGACCTTGCCCTCTTCGGCCGGGTCGATACCGCCGACCTGGATCGGCTGCATCGCGCCCTTGTACGACAGCATGCCTTCCATTTCGGTAATCGGCGCTGCCGCCATCACCGCCGGGTCGCGCATGGCCGCGTCGGCCACCTTGTGCCAGTCGTCCAGTGGCTGCACGCCGAGGATGGCGGCATGCGGCACCAGGCCGAGGATGCGCGAACTCATTTCGCGCTGGAAACCGTTCATCACCGACAGCACCACGATCATCGCCAGCACGCCCAGCGACAGGCCGATCATCGAGGTCATCGAGATGAACGAGATGAAGTGGTTGCGGCGCTTGGCTCGGGTGTAGCGCGCGCCGATGAAGATGGGCAAGGGTCTGAACATGTACGAAAACACCCAATGAAAACAGGAAAACGGGGCGGCACCGGCCACCCCGTGCAGTCGATCAGATCGCCACCAGGTGGCCGTCGTCGAGCTTCAATACACGGTCCATCTGGCGTGCCAGGTTGAGGTCGTGGGTGACCACCAGGAACGCCGTGCGCGACGCACTGGACAGCTCCTGCATCAACTCCTGGATGCCCTGGGCGGTGTGGTGGTCGAGGTTGCCGGTCGGCTCGTCGAGCATTACCAGGCCGGGGCGGTTGACCAGTGCCCGGGCAATCGCCACCCGCTGGCGCTCACCACCGGACAACTCGGCCGGCTTGTGGTTGAAGCGGTGGGCCAGGCCAACACGCTTGAGCAGCGCCTCGGCACGCTCACGGGCCTCGGGGATGGGCGTGCGGCCGATCAGCAACGGCATGCACACGTTTTCGATGGCCGTGAATTCCGGCAGCAAGTGGTGGAACTGGTAGACAAAGCCCAGCTCGCGGTTGCGCAACAGGCCACGGGCACGCTCGCCCAGTGCCGACAGCTCCTCGCCGGCCAGCCAGACGCTGCCCTGGGTCGGCCGGTCGAGGCCGCCCAGCAGGTTGAGCAAGGTACTCTTGCCCGAGCCGGAGCTACCCACGATGGCTACCCGCTCACCGGCGTGCAGCTCGAGGTTGAGCCCGGACAGCACCTGCACCGACTCCGGGCCCTCGTCGTAGGACTTGCCCAGGTTGCGGCAACTCAGAACGGCTTTATCACTCATGCGCGACTCACTCATAACGTAGCGCCTCTGCAGGCTGGGTGCGGGCCGCACGCCAGGCCGGGTACAGGGTGGCGAAGAAACTCAGGACCAGTGCCGCGCCACAGACCATGTACACGTCCTGGGCCTGGATCTGCGACGGCAGATAATCGATGAAATACACGTCGGCGTTGAGGAACTTGTGCCCGATCAGTTTCTCGATGCCGGCGATCACCGCGCTCACGTTCAGCGCGGCGACGATCCCGACCACGGCGCCGATCAGGGTACCGATCACCCCGATCACCGTGCCCTGGACCATGAAGATGAGCATGATCTGCCCGGGCGTGGCGCCCAGGGTACGCAGGATGGCGATGTCGCCACGCTTGTCGTTGACCACCATCACCAGGGTGGAAATGATGTTGAACGCCGCCACCGCCACGATCAGCAGCAACAGCAGGCCGATCATGGCCTTTTCCATGCGGATTGCCTGGTACAGGTTGCCGTGGGTACGGGTCCAGTCACGGCTGTAGAACTCCTGGTCACCCAGGCGCTGGGCGATGTCCCAGGCCACCCGCGGCGCCTGGAACAGGTCGTCGAACTTCAGGCGCAGGCCCTGGACCTGGTCATGCTTCCAGCGGTGCAGCCGGGACAGGTCGCTGATGTTGGTCAGGCCCAGGTAGCCGTCGATTTCGCCCGCGCCCACGTGGAAGGTACCGACCACGGTGAAGCGCTTCATGCGCGGGAACATGCCGGCCGGGGTCACGCTGACCTCGGGGGCGACGAAGGTGAGCTTGTCGCCGATGCCCACGCCCAGCTTGGCCGCGGCCTTGTCGCCGATCATGATGCCCCACTCGCCCGGCGCCAGCTGGTCCAGGCGGCCTTGCAGGACGAACTTGTCGATGATCGACACTTCGCGCTCGCGGGCCGGGTCGATGCCGTTGAGCAGCACCTTCTGCACCTTGCCTTCGTGGGTCAGCAGGCCCTGCATCTGGGTGAAGGGCGCAACCGCCACCACCTGCGGATTCTGCTTTACTTGTTGGGCAAGGGCCGGCCAGTCGGCAATGGGCTGGCCGCTCTCCAGCGTGGCATGGGGGATCATGCCCAACACGCGGGTACGCATCTCGTGGTCGAAACCGTTCATGACCGAGAGCACCACGATCATCACCACCACGCCCAGGGCGAGGCCGATCATCGAGGTCAGGGAAATGAACGAGACGAAGTGATTGCGACGTTTGGCACGGGTATAACGCGTGCCGATGAATGCGAAAAGAGGTCTGAACATGTCGGGGCTTGTTCGGATAAAAGGGAACGTCCTTGTGGCGAGGCGCCTACGGCGGCTTTACACTCGGACCACCGCCGCTACCTTGGGTTCGCCATGACGACATTAGACGAAGAAGATCGCCGCGAATACTACCGCATCGAAGATCGGATCGCACTTCAAATCAGCCCCCTCAGCGCGGCCGAAGCCCTTGACCCAGATGTGTTGCAAGATGATTCGCCTCTGTTCAACCTGCTCAGCGAGCTGCACCTGTCCGACTTCGAGTCGCAGCACCTGCTGCGCCAGCTGAGCGAGAAGGACCGCACCCTCGCCGCTTTCCTGCGCGCGCAGAACAAACGCCTCGACCTGCTTAGCGCAGTAGTTGCCCAGACCCTGCTCGGCGAAGTTGGCCAGCCCCAGCCGGTTGTCATTTCCGAAGGCGGCATCGAGTTCGCACAAGCCACAGCGGTTGCCCCCGGCACCCGGGTGAAGGTGAAGATGGTGCTGATGCCGCGCGCCCACGGCCTGCTGCTGCGCGGCAAGGTCACCCATTGCGACCCGCGCCCGGAGGGCGGCTTCGAGGTCGGCACCGAATTCACCGACATGACCGACGCCCAACGGCAATTGCTGGCCCGCTACATCCTGCAACGCCAGCAGCAGCAACGGCGCCAGCAGCTGGAACAGAACGACCCCGCCTCCTGAGCCCATTTTTCTCTGATTTGAAGGAACGAACGTGACCCTGATCTACGGCCACCGCGGCGCCAAGGGCGAAGCGCCCGAGAATACCCTGAAGAGCTTCCAGCAATGCCTCGCCCATGGCGTGACCCGCTGCGAGCTGGACTTGCACCTGTCGGCCGACAACGAGCTGATGGTGATCCACGACCCGACCCTCAAGCGCACCACCGGCAAACGCGGCAAGGTGGTCGAGCACCCGGCCGCAGACCTGGTCAAGATAGATGCCCGCAAAGGCGGCCCGGGCCATGTCCAGCCCTGCCCGATTCCGAGGCTGGAAGAACTGTTCCAGAAGTGCCCGTTCGAGCATTGGCAGCTGGAAGTGAAAAGCGCCTCGCGTACCCGCGCCGCGACCACCGTGCTGGCGATCCGCGAACTGGCCCAGCAGTACGGCCTGCTGGACAAGGTGACCATTACCTCCAGCTCACGCGAAGTGCTGGGTGCCGCCCTGGAGCTGGTGCCGGACGTCAAACGCGGGCTGGTAGCCGAATACGCCTGGCTCGACCCATTGAAGGTGGCACAGAACTACGGCTGCAACCTGCTGGCATTGAACTGGACGCTGTGCACCCCCGAGCGCCTGCTGAAAGCCCAGGCCCAGGGTTTGCACGTGTCGGTGTGGACGGTCAACGAACCGGCACTGATGCGCCGGCTCGCTGACTTCGGTGTGGACAGCCTGATTACAGACTTTCCCGGTTTGGCCAGGACCACCCTCGGGCAGGGTTGAAATCGGTCTCTCCGACCGGCTCAGGCCACCGGTCGGAGCCGCTCAAAAAAGCCGGTTCAGGCCATCGTAGGCAGCTACCCGATAGGCTTCGGCCATGGTCGGGTAGTTGAACGTGGTGTTGACGAAATACTTCAGGTTGTTCAGCTCGCCCGGCTGGTTCATCACGGCCTGGCCGATATGGACGATTTCCGAAGCCTGGTAGCCGAAGCAGTGTACGCCCAGCACCTCCAGTGTTTCGCGGTGGAACAGGATCTTCAGCATGCCTTGCGGCTCGCCGGCGATCTGTGCACGAGCCATGCTCTTGAAGAAGGCTTTGCCCACTTCGTACGGCACCTTGGCCTGGGTCAGTTCCTGCTCGTTCTTGCCGATCGAGCTGATCTCCGGAATGGTATAGATACCGGTCGGCACATCATTGACGAAGCGCCAGCTGCCATTGTCCACGATGCTGCCAGCTGCCGAACGGCCCTGGTCATGGGCAGCACTGGCCAGGCTTGGCCAGCCGATCACGTCGCCGGCACCGTAGATGTTCGGCACGCTGGTGCGGTAGGCCTCGTCGACCTCGATCTGGCCGCGGCTGTTGACCTTGATGCCGATGTTTTCCAGGCCCAGCTTGTCAGTGTTGCCGGTACGGCC
Source organism: Pseudomonas sp. PNPG3 (assembly GCF_023093815.1). Lineage (NCBI taxonomy): Bacteria > Pseudomonadati > Pseudomonadota > Gammaproteobacteria > Pseudomonadales > Pseudomonadaceae > Pseudomonas > Pseudomonas sp. PNPG3. The sequence continues at coordinate 46,465 of NZ_JALLKV010000016.1, read as the reverse complement.
GTTGCACCACAGCAAGGCGTCGGCCTTGATCTTCTTGCCCGACTTCAGGTGCAGGATCACCCCGTTGTCCAGGCCTTCGACGCGCTCATACTCTTCGTTGTGGCGCACGGTGATGTTGTTGTTGCTGAAGTGGTAGCTCAGCGCCTGGGAAATTTCCGAGTCGAGGAAGCTCAGCAACTGGCCACGGTTGTCTACTAGCTCTACCAATACACCCAGGCCGCTGAAGATCGAGGCGTATTCGCAACCGATCACGCCGGCTCCGTACACGATCAATTTGCGTGGGGTGTGGCTGAGGCTGAGGATGGTGTCGCTGTCGTAGACGCGCGGGTGGTGGAAGTCGATATCGGCCGGGCGGTACGGGCGCGAGCCGGTGGCGATGATGATGTGCTTGGCGTTGAGCTTTTCCACCACACCGTTCGGGCAGACCACTTCGACGGTCTGCTCGTCGGCGAAGCTGCCGGTGCCGAAGAACACATCCACGCGGTTACGTGCGTAGTAGCCGGTGCGCGACGCTACCTGCTTGGCGATGACCTTTTCGGCGCTTTTCAGCACGTCGGGGAACGAGAACCAGCGCGGCTCACCGATGGCACGGAACATCGGGTTGGTGTTGAACTGCATGATCTGCCGCACCGAGTGACGCAGTGCCTTGGACGGGATGGTGCCCAGGTGGGTGCAGTTGCCCCCGACCTGGCGACGGCTATCGACCATCGCCACCTTGCGCCCTGCTTTGGCGGCGTTCATTGCCGCACCTTCCCCGGCCGGGCCGGAACCCAGCACCACTACGTCGTAGTTGTAGACAGCCATGCGTACTCCTTCAGAACTGGCCCGCAAGCCACGGTCGCTCGCGGGGCGCGATCATGCCGCCGGGGCGTCATGAGAAAATTCGGGTGCAGTCTAATCAAGCGTGAACGCCGCGCACATTAACCCTTGGTCGCGTCGTAGGCCAATTTTGCCCGCACTACATATGTGAACCATTCCCTGGCGGCGATCATCCCTGCTTGTGCTTTCACTCGCCTTTCACTGCCCGTTCGAATGCGGGCGTAGCTCGGGAGACGAAGCCACCCTCGGCCCGAGTCACCAATACCGCGGCAAGGCCATGCGCCACGGCAAAATCCCAGCCACGTTCCGGGCCCAGGATCAACAGCAGCGTCGAATAGCCGTCGGCCTGCAGCGCCGAGGCATCGAGCACGGTGACCGCGGCCAGGTCGTGTTGCACCGGGCGCCCGAGGCGGGCATCGAAGGTGTGCGAATAGCGCCGGCCATTCTCCTCGAAATAGTGCCGATAGTCACCCGAGGTCGATACCGAAAGGCCATTGACCGGGATGATCTGGCGGGCTATCTGGCGATCTTCGCGGGGTAGCTCCAGGGCGATGCGCCAGGGGCTGCCATCCGGTTTGCGGCCGGCGGCCTTGAGCTCGCCGGTGGCTTCGGCGACAAAGTTGGCCACGCCCATGGCCTGCAGGCGCGCGGCGATCAGGTCGACGGCATGGCCGGCGGCGATGCTGTTGAAGTCGAGCTGCACCGGGGCGTCCTTGCACAGGGCCTGGCCGTCGATGTTCAAGTGCCGGTAGCCCACGCGCTGGCGCACCTGGGCCAGGGCCAGCGGGTCGGGCACCTGTTCGTGACGGGCCTGGGGGCCGAAGCCCCACAGGTCGAGCAAGGGTTCGACGGTAAGGTCGAAGGCGCCGCCGCTCTGCTCGGCCAGGTGCTGACCAAGGCTGACCAGTTCGAGCATGTCGGCCGGCAGCACCAGGCACTGGTTGGCGGGCAACTGGTTGAAACGGCTGATGGTGGAGTCGCCGCGGTAGGTCGAGTAGTGCTGATCGATGTCGTGCAGGATGGTTTCAACTGCCGCCTGCACCTGAACCGGCGCCGGGCCGCCGGGTTCGCGCACGTACTGGATGCTGTAGCTGCTGCCCATGGTCGGGCCGCCCAGGCGCTCCAGGGTGGGGCCCTGGTTGCAGGCGGTGAGCAGCATGAGGATGAACAGCAAGGCTGTGCGCAAGGTTCGGACTCTCGGTTGCCTGTGCCGGCTTCTTCGCGGGTAAACCCGCTCCCACAGGTATACCACTGCCCTCACGGACGACGCGGCCCTGTGGGAGCGGGTTTACCCGCGAAGAAGCCGGCACAGGCAACACAAATTCTGGATAAAAAAAAGGGAACCCGAAGGTTCCCGTTTTTTCATTGCCTTACAAGCGTATCAGTGCGGAAACGCTGGCGGGTTCACACCGGCCATCTCTTCCATCACACGAACCACCTGGCAGCTGTAACCGAATTCGTTGTCGTACCAGACGTACAGAACAACGCGGTTGTCATTGCAGATGGTCGCTTCGGCGTCAACCACACCGGCGTGGCGCGAACCGACGAAGTCGGTCGAAACCACTTCCTGCGAGCTGACGTAATCGATCTGCTTGTGCAGTTCCGAGTGCATGGCGGTCTGGCGCAGGTACTCGTTGATCTCGTCGCGGCTGGTGGCCTTCTCGAGGTTCAGGTTGAGGATGGCCATCGAAACGTTCGGCGTCGGTACGCGAATGGCGTTGCCGGTCAGCTTGCCCTTCAGCACTGGCAGTGCCTTGGCGGCAGCAGTGGCGGCGCCGGTTTCGGTGATGACCATGTTCAGCGGCGCGGCGCGGCCGCGGCGGCTGCCCTTGTGGAAGTTGTCGATCAGGTTCTGGTCGTTGGTGAACGAGTGAACGGTTTCGACGTGGCCGTTGACGATGCCGTACTGGTCGTTGATGGCCTTGAGCACCGGCACGATGGCGTTGGTGGTGCAGGAAGCGGCCGAGATGATCTTGTCATCGGCAGCGATGTCACCGTGGTTGATGCCGTGCACGATGTTCTTCAGCGCGCCCTTGCCAGGTGCGGTGAGGATCACGCGGGCAGCGCCCGGGCAGGCCAGGTGCTGGCCCAGGCCGTCGGCATCACGCCATACGCCGGTGTTGTCGACGATCAGCGCGTTTTCGATGCCGTACTGGGTGTAGTCGACTTCGCTCGGGCTCTTGGCGTAGATAACCTGGATCAGGTTGCCGTTGGCGGTGATGGTGTTGTTGGCTTCGTCGATGGTGATGGTGCCATCGAACGGGCCGTGCACCGAGTCACGGCGCAGCAGGCTGGCACGCTTGACCAGGTCGTTCTCGGCGCCCTTGCGCACGACGATGGCGCGCAGGCGCAGGCCGTCGCCGCCACCGGTCTTCTCGATCAGGATGCGCGCCAGCAGGCGGCCGATGCGGCCGAAGCCGTACAGGACAACGTCGGTGCCTTTGCGCGCCGAAGCGTTCTGCTGGCCAACCACTTCTGCCAGTTCTTCACGGACGAACTGCTCGGCAGTGCGGCCATTGCCTTCCTGCTTGAACTTGTTGGCCAGCTTGCCCAGGTCGACCGAAGCGGCGCCCAGTTTCAGCTCGCTCATGGCCTTGAGCAGGGGGAATGTCTCGTGGACGGACAGTTCGGTTTCGTCGGCTTGACGATGACGCGCAAAGCGGTGCGCCTTGAGGATCGAGATAACCGAACGGTTGATCAGGCTACGGCCATAAATCGAGCTCACCACGTTGTTGTTGCGGTAGAGCTGACCGATAAGCGGGATCATCGCTTCAGCCAGGGCTTCACGATCGATCCACTCACCAAGACACTGGTCGGGCTTCTGAGTCACGGGAACCTTCCACATGTAGGGACAGAAAAAAGGGGCTACATTATGACGCCCCAACGCGTTGCGGGCAATGAGTGCCTGTCGCGGCCACGCAAGCCAGCGTTCATGCCCTTTCGAACCTGACAGCCGGCACCGTCACCGGTACAATCGATCTCTTTGCCGCAACGCTTGGAGTGCAATCTCCCGTGTCAGTTCTGCGCCTACCGCAAATGTCGGCCACGGCCGGCAAACAAACCTGGGGCAATCTACCCGGTGCCGCCCTCAGCCTGGCCATCGCCGAGGCCGCCAGCAGCGCGGGCCGCTTCACTTTGCTGCTGACTGCCGACAGCCAGGCTGCCGATCGTCTGGAACAGGAACTTCGCTTCTTTGCCCCGGACCTGCCGGTGCTGCCGTTCCCTGATTGGGAAACCCTGCCCTACGACCTGTTCTCGCCGCACCAGGACATCATTTCCCAGCGCATCGCCAGCCTCTACCGCCTGCCCGAGCTGAGCCACGGCATCCTCGTGGTGCCGGTCACCACCGCCCTGCACCGCCTGGCGCCGACCCGCTTCCTGCTGGGCAGCAGCCTGGTGCTGGACGTGGGCCAGACCATCGACGTGGATCAAATGCGCCTGCGCTTGGAGGCCAGTGGCTATCGCTGCGTCGACACCGTCTACGAGCATGGCGAGTTCGCCGTGCGCGGCGCGTTGATCGACCTGTTCCCGATGGGCAGCAAGCTGCCCTACCGTATCGACCTGTTCGATGACGAGATCGAGACGCTGCGCACCTTCGACCCCGAGACCCAGCGCTCGATCGACAAGGTGGATTCGGTGCGCCTGCTGCCGGCGCGCGAGTTCCCGATGCAGAAAGAGGAAGTGACCCGCTTCAAGGCGCGCTTCCGCGAGCGCTTCGATGTCGACTTCCGCCGCAGCGCGATCTTCCAGGACCTGGCCAGCGGCATCATCCCCGCCGGCATCGAGTACTACCTGCCGCTGTTCTTCGAAGAAACCTCGACCCTGTTCGACTACCTGCCGGCCGACACCCAGGTGTTCTCGCTGCCCGGCGTGGAACAGGCCGCCGAACACTTCTGGAACGACGTGCGCGGGCGTTATGAAGACCGCCGTGGCGACCTGAGCCGGCCGCTGCTGCCGCCGGCCGAGCTGTTCCTGCCGGTGGAAGACTGCTTTGCCCGGCTCAAGCAATGGCCACGGGTAGTGGTCAGCACCGAAGACCTCGACCCGGGCGTGGGTCGCGAGCGCTTCCCGGCACGCGCCCTGCCCAACCTGGCAATCGAAGCCAAGGCCAACCAGCCCCTGGCCGAACTGGCCAACTTCCTCGACCAGTTCCCCGGCCGGGTGTTGTTCACCGCCGAATCGGCGGGCCGCCGCGAAGTGCTGCTGGAGCTGCTCGAGCGGCTGAAACTGCGCCCGCATACCGTCGACGGCTGGGCCGACTTCATCACCGGCAGCGAACGCCTGGCAATCACCATCGCCCCACTGGACGAAGGCCTGCTGCTGGACGACCCAGGCCTGGCCCTGATCGCCGAAAGCCCGCTGTTCGGCCAGCGGGTCATGCAGCGCCGGCGCCGCGACAAGCGCGGCGAAACCGCCAACGACGCGGTGATCAAGAACCTGACCGAGCTGCGCGAAGGCGCGCCGGTGGTGCACATCGACCATGGTGTGGGCCGTTACCTGGGCCTGGCCACCCTGGAAATCGACGGCCAGGCCGCCGAATTCCTCACCCTGGAGTATGCCGAGGGTGCCAAGCTGTACGTGCCGGTGGCCAACCTGCACCTGATCGCCCGCTACACTGGCAGCGACGATGCCCTGGCACCGCTGCACCGGCTGGGCTCGGAGGCCTGGCAGAAGGCCAAGCGCAAGGCCGCCGAACAAGTGCGCGACGTCGCCGCCGAACTGCTCGATATCTATGCCCGCCGCGCCGCGCGCAAAGGCTATGCATTTGCCGACCCGTCCGCCGACTACGCCACCTTCAGCGCCGGCTTCCCGTTCGAGGAAACCCCGGATCAACAGGCTGCCATCGAAGCCGTGCGTGCCGACATGCTGGCGCCCAAGCCGATGGACCGCCTGGTGTGCGGCGACGTCGGCTTCGGCAAGACCGAAGTCGCCATGCGCGCAGCGTTCATCGCCGTACACAGCGGCCGCCAGGTGGCCGTGCTGGTACCCACCACCCTGCTCGCCCAGCAGCACTACAACAGCTTCCGCGACCGCTTTGCCGACTGGCCGGTGACCGTGGAGGTGATGAGCCGCTTCAAGTCGGCCAAGGAAGTGGCCAACGCCGCCGCCGAGCTGGCCGAAGGCAAGATCGACATCCTTATCGGCACCCACAAGCTGCTGCAGGACGATGTACGCTTCAAGGACCTTGGCCTGGCCATCATCGACGAAGAGCACCGCTTTGGCGTGCGCCAGAAGGAACAGCTCAAGGCCCTGCGCAGCGAAGTGGACATCCTCACCCTCACCGCCACGCCGATCCCGCGTACCCTGAACATGGCGGTGGCGGGCATGCGCGACCTGTCGATCATCGCCACGCCACCGGCGCGCCGCCTGTCGGTACGCACCTTCGTCATGGAGCAGAACAAGAGCACGGTCAAGGAGGCGCTGCTGCGCGAGCTGCTGCGCGGTGGCCAGGTGTACTACCTGCACAACGATGTGAAAACCATCGAGAAATGCGCCGCCGACCTTGCCGAACTGGTGCCAGAGGCGCGCATCGGCATCGGCCACGGGCAGATGCGCGAGCGCGAGCTGGAACAGGTGATGAGCGATTTCTACCACAAGCGCTTCAACGTGCTGGTGGCCTCGACCATCATCGAAACCGGCATCGACGTGCCCAGCGCCAACACGATCGTCATCGAGCGTGCCGACAAGTTCGGCCTGGCCCAGCTGCACCAGTTGCGCGGCCGTGTTGGCCGAAGCCACCACCAGGCCTACGCCTACTTGCTGACGCCAACCCGGCAGAAGGTCAGCGCCGACGCCGAAAAACGCCTGGAGGCGATCGCCAACACCCAGGACCTCGGTGCCGGCTTCGTGCTGGCCACCAACGACCTGGAGATTCGCGGCGCCGGTGAGTTGCTGGGCGAAGGCCAGAGCGGGCAGATCCAGGCGGTGGGCTTTACCTTGTACATGGAAATGCTCGAACGCGCGGTCAAGGCGATCCGCAAGGGCACCCAGCCCAACCTTGAGCAGCCGCTGGGCGGCGGACCGGAAATCAACCTGCGCCTGCCGGCACTGATCCCCGAGGACTACCTGCCCGACGTGCATGCACGGCTGATCCTGTACAAGCGCATTGCCTCGGCTGCCGATGAAGAAGGCCTCAAGGACCTGCAGGTGGAAATGATCGACCGCTTCGGCCTGCTGCCCGAGCCGACCAAGAACCTGATGCGCCTGACCTCGCTCAAGCTGCACGCGGAAAAGCTCGGCATCAAGAAAGTCGACGCCGGCCCCAACGGCGGCAAGATCGAGTTCGAGGCCGAGACCCCGGTCGACCCGCTGACCCTGATCAAGCTGATTCAGGGCCAGCCCAAACGCTACAAGTTCGAAGGCGCCACCCAGTTCCGTTTCCTGGTGCCCATGGAACGCCCCGACGAACGTTTCAATACCCTGGAGGCGCTGTTCGAGCGCCTGACCCCACAGCCTGCCTAAGGAAGACCCATGCGTGCCATCCGTTGCCTGACCCTGCTGCTGGCGCTGTTCGCCCCGGCCGCCTTCGCCGAAGGCCTGTATCAGGTGGAAATGATCCTGGTGCGGCAGAACAGCGTGCCCGCCTTTACCAGCCCGTTCGCCCCGGAAGACTGGAGCGCCGGCGCTCCGCGCCTGGAAAAGGACGCCGAGCGCCGTCTGGCGCTGGAAGACGAAGCCACCCGCCTGGAAGCCACCGCCGACTACACCGTGCTGCTGCACAAGGCCTGGCAGCAGCAAGTGGGCAGCGAGCCCAGCCGCATCGCCTTGGGTGAAGGCGTCGAGCAGTTTGGGCACTTCCCCATCGAAGGCAACCTGAGCATCGCCGAGGGCCGTTTCATCGCGGTCGAGGCCAATTTCTGGGTCAACCAGCTGGACGGTAACGGCAGCGTGCTGCAAAGCGAGCAGTTCAAGCAGAGCAACAGCAACGTCAAGGGCGGCCAGCTGACCTTCCTCGATGGCGGGCACCTGGCGGTGCTGCTGAAGGTGACACCACCAGGTACGCCTAAAATGCCGGTAATGGACCCGGAGATGATGGAGCAGTGATGCAATGAGCCGTGACGCTCTCCAGTTGCTGCGCGAGTACCCGAACTGGACCCAGTCGTTCACCGGCCCGGTCCTGCAACGCGGCGAGCGTTACGCCCGGGAAGACCGGGTAGAGATCGAAAGCTGCATCGGCGCGCTCGTCGAAGCCAGCTGTCGTGGCAGCGAGGGCAGCCCTTATCGGCAGAAGATAACCCTCACCGCCCTGGCTGGCCGCTGCCATGTACGCGGCCAGTGCAGCTGCCCCGTGGGGCATAACTGCAAGCATTGCGCCGCCGCGCTGTTCGTCCTTAGCGAACAACAGGCAACGATAAAAAGTCATGGTGACGCATTACCGGCCGATCTGCAGCGCTGGCTGAAAGGTCTCGAACAGCCTGCGCAGGAGCCTGCCGAAACCCAAGACAAACGTGGGCGCATGGTTTGCTACCAACTCAGGCTGACCGATGAGCCCGGCTGCGCGCTGCGGGTACGCAAAGGCACTCGCGAAGACCAGGGCGTTCGCTATAGCCGTGTGCAGTCACTCTACGATTTCCTTTACGAACCCCCGCGCTTCGTCAAGGAAGACGATATCCGCATCTTGCGCCTGCTTTCGGCGCTCAATCAGGCCGGCAGCCAGGACCGCGGCTACCAGCTCAAAGGCCGGGAAGGCGGCGAACTGTTCCAGCGCGCGCTGGATACCGGCCGCATGCTCTTTGACGAAAACAAGCCCCTGCTGCGCGAGGGCCCTACGCTTGCGGCCGAGTTTCGCTGGGTGCGGCTGGACAATGGTCACTATCGGGGCATCTGGTACCACGGTGAAACGCCGCTGAACTGCGTGATTGCGCTGCTGCCACTTTACTATTTCGATTTCACCGGCAGCGTGGTGGGCAAGCTCGAGCACAGCCTCGATCCGCACATTGCCCTGCAACTGACCATCGCTCCTGACGTTCCGGAACACCTTGTCGTGCCCCTCAGCCACAAGCTCAACGCCTTGAACCACCAACTCCCTACGCCGACCACGCTGGACGAACAACTCATTGACGACCTGCAACCCAGGCCGTACCTGACCCTGGGCAGCCTCGAATTCAGCGCCTACATGCCCAAGACCGGCCGCATGCAACGGCAGATGCAACACCGTGCCGCGCTGGCATTCGACTACGACGGCCTGCGAACCAGCGGCAGCGACGACAAGCCGCTGACCCGCCTGGTCGGCGATACCTGCCAGCGCATCCGCCGCCAGCCCCAGGCCGAACAGGCGCTTCGCAAGGTGCTGCGCGACCTCGGTTTCAAGGCCGCCACCCGGCAGAGCAAGGCCCTGCCAGACAGTGCCGGCGAGATGCTCCAGTTGCCCGATGACGAAGCCTGGCTGCGCTTTGCCCGAGAAGGCCTGCCGCGCCTGCGCGAAGCAGGTTGGGACATCGACATCCACCGTGACTTCGCTTTCAACCTGCAGGAGGTGGATGACTGGTACGCCACCATCGACGAAGCGCCCGGCCATGAATGGTTCGACCTGGAGCTGGGCATTGTGGTCGATGGCCAGCGCCACAGCCTGCTGCCGATCGTGCTGCAGCTGCTGCGCAGCAACCCGGAACTGCTGCGCCCTAGCGAACTGGCCCGGCGCAGTGACGACGAGCACCTGCTGATCGACCTCAACCGTGGTCGCCTCGATGCCCCGGCCCTGCGCGTTGCCTTGCCCTATGGCCGCATCAAGGCAGTGATGGGCACCCTGGGCGAACTGTACCTGCACGAAGACGCCGCTGGCCCCTCCCTGCGCCTGGACCGTGCCGATGCCGCACGCCTGAATGAAATCGACAGCCTTCCTTTGCACTGGGAAGGTGGCGAGCATGTACGCGACCTGGGCCGACGCCTGCGCGATGCCCGTGACTTGCAGGTAGAACCGCCGACCGGGTTGCAGGCAAGCCTGCGCCCTTACCAGCAACAGGGCCTGAACTGGCTACAGGCGCTGCGCGAGATGGGCACCGGCGGCATCCTCGGCGACGACATGGGGCTGGGCAAGACACTGCAGGCCCTGGCACACCTGCTGCTGGAAAAACAGTCCGGGCGCCTGAGCGCTCCAGCCCTGGCGGTGATGCCGACCAGCCTGGTGCCCAACTGGCTGGACGAAGCCCAACGCTTCGCCCCCGGGCTGCGCGTGCTGGCCCTGCAAGGCCCGGGGCGCAGCAAGCATTTCGCCAAATTGCACGAATACGACCTGGTCCTGACCACCTATGCCCTGGTGCCGCGCGACCTCGAGCACCTGCGCGCCCATGCCTGGCATGTGCTGGTGCTGGACGAGGCGCAGAATATCAAGAGCAGCACTAGCAAGGCCGCCCTCGCAGTTTGCGAGCTGCGGGCCAATCAGCGCGTCTGCCTGACCGGCACGCCAATGGAAAACAACCTGGGCGAGCTGTGGTCGATTTTCCACTTCCTCATGCCTGGCTGGCTGGGTGACCTGAAGCGCTTCAACCAGGACTACCGCACACCGATCGAGCGCCACGGCGACAGCGAGCGCATGGCCCACCTGGCCAGCCGCATCCGCCCGTTCCTGCTGCGCCGCACCAAGGAGCAGGTGGCGACCGAGCTGCCGGCCAAGACCGAGATGGTGCACTGGGTCGAGCTTAGCGATGCCCAGCGTGACACCTACGAGGCCGTGCGGGTGGCCATGGACAAGAAAGTCCGCGATGAAATCGCCCGCAATGGCGCCGCGCGCAGTCAGATCGTCATCCTCGACGCCCTGCTCAAGCTGCGCCAGGTATGCTGCGACCTGCGCCTGGTCAAAGGGGTGGAAAGCAAAGGCAACCAGGCCGACAAGGGCAAACTGGGCGCGCTGCTGGAAATGCTCGAAGAGTTGCTGAGCGAAGGGCGCCGGGTGCTGCTGTTCTCGCAGTTCACCTCGATGCTGGCGTTGATCGAGCAGGAACTGGAGAAGCGCAAGATTCGCTACAGCCTGCTGACCGGCGACACCCGCGACCGGCGCACGCCGGTGCAGCAGTTCCAGCAGGGTGACAGCGAAGTGTTCCTGATCAGCCTCAAGGCGGGTGGCGTGGGCTTGAACCTGACAGCCGCGGACACGGTGATCCACTTCGACCCCTGGTGGAACCCGGCCAGCGAAAACCAGGCTACCGACCGCGCCTACCGCATTGGCCAGGACAAGCCGGTATTCGTGTTCAAGCTGATCACCCGGGGAACGGTGGAAGAAAAGATCCAGCTGTTGCAGCAGGAGAAGGCGGCGCTGGCGGCGAGCCTGCTGGATGGCGGGCAGGCCGGGCAATGGCGGCTGGGGGATGAAGAGATCGAAGCGCTGTTTGCGCCGCTGCCCGGGAAGCGCGGGCGGTAGCCCAGAATCCTTCGCTGCCTGTACCGGCCCCTTCGCGGGTAAACCCGCTCCCACAGGGAGATCAGTGCCCTCAAGGGCGGTGCCGTACCTGTGGGAGCGGGCATGCCCGCGAAGGGGCCGGCGCGGTCAATCGACCAACTGCGCCTCTCGCAACGCCCCCAACGCCTCCAGCCACCGCGGCTGCTGGCGATAGTCAGTGCGCGCAAAACTGAAGCCTCGCATCCGAGCAAGGCGCGGCGATGGCTTGACTTTCAAGCGCTGCGCAGCCAGCAGAGCGAGCTCTGCCGAAGCCCGGTCATTACATACCAGGCCCACGTCACATCCCGCACCGAAAGCAGCCTCGACGCGACCAGCAACATCTCCGACCACATGGGCACCGGCCATGGACAGATCATCACTGAAAATCACGCCATCGAAGCCAAGCTCCCCCCTGAGAATGTCCTGAAGCCAGCGCCTCGAAAAACCGGCGGGCTTACTATCGACCTGGGGATAGATCACATGTGCAGGCATCACTGCCGACAGCTGGCGTGCCAATCGGGTAAATGGCACCAGGTCCGTCTTGCGCAGTTCATCCAGGCTGCGATCATCTACGGGAATGGCCACATGCGAATCGGCCTCAGCCCAGCCATGCCCAGGAAAATGCTTGCCGCATGCTGCCATGCCCGCTGCAGTCATGCCACGGATGAACGCCCCACCCAGCTGAGTAACACGCTGAGGATCACCATCGAAGGCACGCGCACCAATGACCGCACTGCGCCCATGATCCAGATCGAGCACTGGAGCAAAACTCAAATCCAGCCCGATCGCCAGCACCTCGGTTGCCATCAACCAGCCACAATGCCCGGCCAAACGCTCGGCATCATCGCTCTGGGCGATCTGCCGCATGGATGGCAACCTGACGAACCCTTCACGCAAGCGTTGCACCCGCCCACCTTCCTGATCGACCGCAATGATCAGGTCAGGGCGCAAAGCACGTACGGAAGCGCACAGCTCCCGCACCTGACGCGGGTGGGCAATATTACGAGCAAAGATGATCAAACCAGCTACTTCAGGCTGGAGCAATAACCGACGATCCTCAGGTGTCAGCCCCGTGCCTTCGATATCGACCATCAAGGCCCCCTGCATACAAACTGTCATTACAAAATCCTCTAATCGAATATCAGAAACCCATTACGGGCGAAGCGGAGAAATCTCCGCTTTGCCCGAGTCTCTGGAATGCGTGCTGCCTGGTACACCGGGGCACATTTCCCGGTGTACTCACGCAATACGCACATCGAAAACGCAGGATCCTGTCTCGGACCGAGCAGGGTGGAGCCTCGTCAGTCGACCAGTTGAGCGTCCTTCAACGCGGACAATGCCTGCTGCCAACGAGGCTGCTGACGATAGTCAGTCCGCGCAAACCCTTGCCCGCGCATGCCTGCGATGCGTGGCGAAGGTTTTACCTTCATGCGTTGTGCCGCACTCAGTGCCAGCTCCGCAGCCGCCCGATCATTGCAAACCAGCCCCATATCACAACCGGCGCTCAGTGCTGCTTCGATGCGGCTCGCCGCATCCCCGACAACATGTGCGCCGGCCATCGACAAATCGTCACTGAAGATCACCCCGTCGAAACCCAGCTCGCCACGCAGGATGTCCTGCAACCAGCGCCGCGAGAAGCCAGCCGGCTGGTTGTCAACCTGCGGGTAGATGACATGCGCCGGCATCACTGCCGCCAATTGCCCGCTCAGGCGGGTGAACGGCACCAGGTCGGCCTGGCGCAGCTGTTCGAGGCTGCGCTCATCGGTCGGGATGGCCACATGCGAGTCCGCTTCGGCCCAGCCATGCCCCGGGAAGTGCTTGCCACAAGCCGCCATACCCGCCGCATTCATGCCACGGATGAACGCCCCGGCCAGTTGCGTGGCACGCAGCGGGTCACCCTCGAAGGCGCGGCTGCCCACCACGGCGCTGCGCTGGTGGTCCAGGTCGAGTACCGGGGCAAAGCTGAGGTCCAGGCCAACCGCCAGCACCTCGGTCGCCATCAACCAACCGCACTGCTCGGCCAGGTACTCGGCGTTGTCATTGTCCGCTATCGCCCGCATGGCCGGCAGGCGCACAAAGCCCTGGCGCAGGCGCTGCACCCGGCCGCCCTCCTGGTCCACCGCCAGGATCAGGTCGGGCCGGATGGCACGGATCGACGCGCACAGTTCACGCACCTGGCGCGGGCTGTCGATGTTGCGGGCAAAAATGATCAGGCCAGCCACTTCAGGTTGGCGTAGCAGGTGACGGTCTTCGGCGGTCAGCCATTTACCGGCGATATCCACCATCAGGGAGCCTTGCAGGCTGACAGTCATGGGTAATCCTTCATTGAAGACTGAGAGAAGCCCACTGGGGGCAGGCGGCCTGCTCGATGCGCACCGGGCAATGGGCCGGCACCTGCTCGAACAGGCTTAGCAAATCGATGTTGCGCAGGCGTATGCATCCATGGGACAGCGCTACGCCCAAGGGTTCCGTATCCGGGGTGCCGTGCAGGTAGATATAACGGCGGAAGGTGTCGACCGCACCCAGGCGGTTGACACCCGGCTCGCAGCCACTAAGCCAGAGGATGCGGGTGAGGATCCAGTCCCGGCCGGGGTATTGCGCATGCAAGGCCGGCGACCACACCTCGCCGGTCCAGCGCCGCCCGGCCAATACCGCATTCAGCGGCAAGCCCGCGCCGATCTTCGCTCGCACCTGGTGCAAGCCACACGGCGTGCAACCCGAGCCGTTGCGCTCGCCGGCGCCGTTGCGCGCCGTTGAAACCGGCAGGCGTACGCGCAGCTGGCCATCGGCAAAACCATAAAGGCGCTGATCGGCGAGGGAAATGTGCAGGAAGTCGAGGTCAGGCATGGGCGCTAGCTTAGCCGAAGCGCCCTGCCCCGCCCAGCCTTCAGGCCTTGGCGGTGGTGGCGCCTGCGCTGGTCTTGGTGCGCGGGCGCAGCTGCGCGGCGGCCATGGCGTCGTCGGTTACACCGCTATCGGCACGCATGCCCGCAGCCAGGAACGGCACCATCAGGCGCATTACCTGCTCGATCGAGGTATTGATGCCGAAATCGGTTTCGGCAATCGCCCGCAGGGCCTTGATACCAGACATGCTGAAGGCGGCAGCACCAAGCATGAAGTGCACGCGCCAGAACAGCTCCAGCGGAGGAATGCGCGGCGCGGCCTCGTTGACCAGTAGCATGTAGCGGCGGAACACCTTGCCGTACATGTCTTCCAGGTAACGCCGCAGGTGGCCCTGGCTCTGGCTGAAGGCCAGGCCCAGCAGGCGCATGAAGATCGACAGGTCGTTGTTGCTGCGCGGCTGCACGGCCAAAGCCTGCTCGACCAGCATTTCCAGCAGCTCCTCGAGGCTCGGCTTGTGCTCAGGCTTGGCCTGGCGCCGCTCCAGCTCACGTTCGAGGCTGGCGCAGAACGGCCCGAGGAAGCGCGAAAACACTGCCTGGATCAGGGCCTTCTTGGAGCCGAAGTGATAGTTGACCGCCGCCAGGTTGACCCCGGCCTTGCTGGTAATCAGCCGCAACGAGGTTTCTGCGAACCCCCTTTCCGCGAACAGCTGCTCGGCAGCATCGAGAATGCGTTCAACGGTTTCCGATTGGGCCATGACTACTCCGACTACTCCGCCAGACAAACAGGTGTTTGAAACATACGTTTCAGCCCTGCTTCTGTCAAGGCTCGGTGACCGGCCGGTCGCCATTTAAAAGCGCCAGGAGGGCGGCTGCAAGCGCCATTGCTGCTGTTTATTGCAGGTTTTGGCTTGCAGCGCATCCAGTACTGTATATAATTCCAGTCACTGTACAAAAAGACAGAGCGCTCACCATGTTGAAACTGACGCCACGCCAAGCCGAAATTCTCGCGTTCATCAAGCGTTGCCTGGAAGACAACGGCTTCCCGCCGACGCGCGCCGAGATTGCTCAGGAGCTGGGCTTCAAGTCGCCCAACGCCGCCGAGGAACACCTCAAGGCCCTCGCCCGCAAGGGCGCGATCGAGATGACCCCGGGCGCCTCCCGTGGTATTCGCATCCCCGGCCTGGAAGCCAAGGCCGAAGAAAGCGGCCTGCCGATCATCGGCCGGGTTGCCGCCGGTGCGCCGATCCTTGCCGAACAGCACATCGAGCAATCCTGCAACATCAACCCCGACTTCTTCCACCCCCAGGCCGACTATCTGCTGCGCGTACACGGCATGAGCATGAAGGACGTCGGCATCTTCGATGGCGACCTGCTGGCGGTACACACCTGCCGCGAAGCCCGCAATGGCCAGATCGTCGTGGCCCGCATCGGCGACGAAGTCACCGTCAAGCGCTTCAAGCGCGAAGGCAGCAAGGTGTGGCTGCTTGCCGAAAACCCCGAATTCGCCCCCATCGAAGTCGACCTGAAAGAACAGGAGCTGGTGATCGAGGGCTTGAGCGTCGGCGTCATTCGCCGCTGATCCAGGAGGCGTCATGCAGCAGTTCATTCACGTACCCGAGCAAGCTCAGTTGCCATTGTTCGAAGCATTCCTCGCCCAGCCCGTACTGCCTGGCCTGAAAGCCAGCGAAGTGGCGCGCAAGAGCAGCCAGCCCGAGCTGTTCAGCGAACTGTCGCTGCGCGGAGCCCCCGGGCATTGCCAAAGCCTGCTGGCACCCGTACTGCGCGAACTGAGCGAAGAGGACGAGACCCGCTGGCTGACCTTGATCGCCCCGCCGTCGAGCCTGACCCAGGCCTGGCTGCGCGATGCCGGGCTCAACCGTGAACGCATCCTGCTGCTGCAACCTCGTGGCAATCAAAGCCCGCTTCAACTGGCCTGCGAAGCCTTGCGTCTGGGCCGCAGCCACACCGTCGTCAGCTGGCTGAGCAATGTCAACGCCACTGCGCGCCAGCAATTGCTGCGCGCTGCCAGTGCCGGAAACGCACAAAGCCTGAACATCCGCCTCGGCTGATGTTCAGGCTTTGCCTGTCACTGCATGAAACCTGATGCCCTGCTGCACCTCAGTGCAGCACACGCGGCCCTTCATCACGCTCAAGCTCGCCATCCATCAGGCGACCGGCCATCTGTACGCCCACGCTGAGCATGGCCTTGGCCACTTCCACATGCTGACCCTGCAGGAACGCCTTGGCGTCTTCCGAGAAATCCAGGGTTACCAGAGAGCCCTCATCCTCGGCGCGACGCAGTTCGATGCGGCCATCAGGCAACTCGACAATTTCCAGAAACGACGTAGACATAAATGGCAGTTCTCCGCGAAAGGCCAGCATTGTACCAGCCGTAGCAGCTATCAGCACTCACTCAACGCGTCACGGAAACGTCTCACCAGGCCTTTGAGGTCGCTGCGCCAGCTTTCCAGTTCGGCACGCGACAGCGCCGGATGCTCGGGCTCATCGAGATTGACCGCCTGGATCAATGGCTGGGTAACGTCGGTTTTCGGCGTTTTTTTCGCGACCGGTGGTCGGAACAAATCGGCATAAGCACCAAGCATTTGTGCCAGCCAGGTTTCGCGCTGGCGGGCCAGCTCCAACAGCTCGGCCACTTCCGGGATGGCGATGCCATTCAGGGCATCGTCGGCCAGTGCCTGCTCGACCGTTGCAACAACTGGCAGGCGGTAGAAGCCACCAATTTCATGACACAGGCCCAGCAATGCGCCGTAGAGATGGAACAGCGCCGACTCGCGTTCGGCCTGGACCAGGCCTTGTGCATTCATGGCCTGGCTTTGTTCGGCCTTGGCCATGGACTCCAGGGCGAGGCCGGCAAAGAACAGTTTCTGATTGGTGCGGGTGTAGAGTTCCTGGGCCATTTCAGTGACCTCCCTAAGGCTGCAAGGCGGATAGCTGCATCATAAATGATTGGGGCCGCTTTGCGCCCCTTCGCAGGCTTGCCTGCCCCCACAGGAATTGCATCAAGCCCAAGGCCTGCGCTGTACCTGTAGGAGCGGGCAAGCCCGCGAAGGGGCGCAAAGCGGCCCCAATTACAGCACTGACAGATCAGCGCTTGTCTTCAACCTTCCACGCATTGCCGTCGTAGAACGCCTTCCAGCCGGTCGGCTTGCCATCAACCTCGGACTGCACGTACTGCTCCTTGGTCTTGCGGCTGTAGCGGATCACTGCAGGGCGGCCTTCCGGGTCTTTCTGCGGCGCATCGCACAGGAAGTGGTACTTCGGATCAATCTCGTGTTTGTGTGGAACGATTTCCAGCACCAGCGGTGCACGGGTTTCGCGATTCTTGGGGAACTGGCTGGCTGCCAGGAACAGCCCCGAAGCGCCATCACGCAGCACGTAGGTATCGTCGACCTTCTCGCACTTGAGCTCTGGCATGTCCACCTTGTCCATCTTCGGTGGCGCCGCCTCGCCGCTCTTGAGCAGTTTGCGAGTGTTCTTGCACGCCGGGTTGGTGCAACCGAAGAACTTGCCGAAGCGGCCAGTCTTCAACTGCATCTCGCTGCCACACTTGTCGCACTCCAGGCTCGGCCCTTCGTAACCCTTGATGCGGTAGTTGCCTTCCTCGATCTCGTAGCCAGCGCAATCCGGGTTGTTACCGCAGATGTGCAGCTTGTGCTTCTCGTCCAGCAGGTAGGCATCCATCGCCGTGGCGCAGATCGGGCAGCGGTGCTTGCCCAGCAACACGCGGGATTCCGATTCGCCCTCGTCGTCGGCGGCAATCTCGTCGCCCGGCACCAGGTTGACGGTGGCCTTGCAGCGCTCTTTCGGCGGCAGGCTGTAGCCCGAGCAACCGAGGAACACGCCGGTGGAAGCGGTGCGGATCATCATCGGCCGGCCACATTCCTTGCACGGAATGTTGGTCATGGTCGGCTGGTTGGCACGCATGCCGTCTTCGTTGGACTCGGCAGTCTGCAGCTTCTTGCTGAAATCGCCGTAGAACTCGTCGAGCACGTTCTTCCAGTCACGCTCGCCCTGGGCCACGTCGTCGAGGTTCTCTTCCATGTCGGCGGTAAAGCCGTAGTCCATCAGGTTGGAGAAGCTTTCGGACAGGCGCTCGGTGACGATGTCGCCCATCTTCTCGGAATAGAAGCGGCGGTTGTGCAGAGTCACATAGCCACGGTCCTGAATGGTCGAAATGATCGCCGCATAGGTCGACGGGCGACCGATGCCACGCTTTTCCATTTCCTTGACCAGGCTGGCTTCGGTGAAGCGCGCCGGTGGCTTGGTGAAGTGCTGGCTCGGGTCGATCTGGATCAGCTTCAGCGCTTCGCCCTGGACCATTTCCGGCAACACGTCGTCTTCGCCAGGCTTGCTCTGTTGCGGCAGCACACGGGTGTAACCGTCGAACTTGAGGATACGGCCCTTGGCACGCAACTCGAAGTCGCCTGCAGCCACGGTGACGCTGGTGGACAGGTATTGCGCCGGCGGCATCTGGCAGGCCAGGAACTGGCGCCAGATCAGCTCATACAGGCGCTCGGCGTCACGCTCCATGCCACTGAGCTTGCTCGGGTGGGTGTTTACGTCGGAAGGACGAATCGCTTCGTGCGCCTCCTGGGCGCCTTCCTTGCTGCCGTACACCAGCGGTGCCTCGGGCAGGTACTGCTTGCCGAACTCGCGCTCGATGTAGCTGCGCGCCATATCCAGGGCGTCGGCCGACAGGTTGGTCGAGTCGGTACGCATGTAGGTGATGTAGCCGGCTTCGTACAAGCGCTGGGCCATCATCATGGTTTTCTTCACACCGAAGCCCAGGCGGTTGCTGGCGGCCTGCTGCAAGGTGGAGGTAATGAACGGTGCCGAAGGCTTGCTGCTGGTCGGGCGGTCTTCGCGCTTGACCACGCTGTAGCTGGAAGCCTTGAGCTTCTCCAGCGCGGCCATGGCCTGGGCTTCGTTCAGCGGCTTGAAGGCCTCACCCTTCTCGCGGGCCACTTCGAAACGCACCTTGGCGTTCTTGGCGGTGCCGAGGTCGGCGTGGATTTCCCAGTACTCTTCCGGGATGAACGCGCGGATTTCACGCTCGCGCTCCACCACCAGCTTCACCGCCACCGACTGTACACGGCCGGCGGACAGGCCACGTGCGATCTTGGCCCACAGCAGCGGCGAAACCATGTAGCCGACCACGCGGTCGAGGAAACGCCGCGCCTGCTGCGCGTTGACCCGGTCGATATCCAGCTCGCCCGGCTGCGAGAAGGCTTCCTGGATGGCCTTCTTGGTGATTTCGTTGAACACCACGCGCTTGTAGCGGGTGTCGTCGCCGCCGATGGCCTCGCGCAGGTGCCAGGCAATGGCTTCCCCTTCGCGGTCCAAGTCGGTTGCGAGATAGATGGTGTCGGCATCCTTCGCCAGGCGGCGCAGCTCTTCGATCACCTTTTCCTTGCCAGGCAGGATCTCGTACTTGGCCTTCCAGCCGTGGTCGGGGTCGACGCCCATGCGTGCCACCAGCTGGCGGCGGGCCTTTTCCTTCGGCGACAGGGCCGGAGCCTCACCCGCGGCCTTGCCACGCTTGGCGGCTGGCTCTTTGCTGGCGCTGGCCGAACCGCTGGTGGGGAGGTCTCGGATATGGCCGATACTCGACTTCACCACGTACTGGTTGCCCAGGTACTTGTTGATGGTCTTGGCCTTGGCCGGGGATTCCACAATGACCAGCGATTTGCCCATGGATCGGAGTATTCCTGAATCTGAAGATGAAAAACGCGTCAGGTGCCAGACGCGGCACCGCTATATATAGTGGCAAAAGTGTGAGGTCAAGTTCGGACTATCACTCGTGCGACTTGCCCAGCAACCCGGGCAGCCCCTCTTCGGCCTTGACCAAAGCAAAGCGTGGCACCTGCTCGCCGTCAACCTCGACGGACTCCTGGAACATCGAAAGTGGCCGTACCCAGAAGCTGTAATCACCATACAGGCATTGGTAGAACACCATCCACTCTTCGCTCTCGGAGTGCCGCGCAACACTGAAGACACGGTACTCAGGCCCTTTGTAATGCCGGTATACGCCTGGTTGTATCTGCATGTTGCCCACCCTCTTGAATAAAACCTGTAAAAAACAAAACCGGGGCACAAGGCCCCGGTCGCTGTCCCGCTACGCGATCAGACGCGTTCGAAGACAGTGGTGATACCTTGGCCGAGGCCGACACACATGGTCGCCACCCCCAGGGTACCGCCATTCTGCTTCATGACGTTGAGCAGGGTGCCGGAAATCCGTGCCCCGGAGCAACCGAACGGGTGGCCCAAGGCAATGGCGCCGCCGTGCAGGTTAACCTTCTCATCCATCTTGTCGAGTACTTTCAAGTCTTTCAGCACTGGCAGGGCCTGTGCAGCGAAGGCTTCGTTGAGCTCGATGAAGTCGATGTCGGCCATGGTCAGGCCAGCACGCTTGAGGGCTTTCTGGGTCGACGGCACCGGGCCGTAGCCCATGATTGCCGGATCGACACCAGCTACCGCCATGGAACGGATGACCGCCAATGGCTGGATACCCAGGTCCATGGCGCGCTGGCCGGACATGACGATCATGCACGATGCACCGTCGGTGATCTGCGACGAGGTACCGGCAGTGACGGTACCGCCTTTCGGGTTGAACGCCGGCTTCAGCGACGCCAGGCCTTCGAGGGTGGTTTCCGGGCGAATGGTTTCGTCGAAATCGAACACCTTCAGGAAGCCGTTCTCGTCGTAGCCCTGCATCGGGATGATTTCATCCTTGAACTTGCCTTCTACCGTGGCCTTGTGGGCCAGCTGGTGCGAACGCAGGCCGAACAGGTCCTGCTGCTCACGGGTGATGCCGTGCATCTTGCCGAGCATTTCCGCGGTCAGGCCCATCATCCCGGAAGCCTTGGCGGCATGCAAGGACAGGTGCGGGTTGGGGTCGACGCCATGCATCATGCTGACGTGGCCCATGTGTTCCACGCCACCGACCACGAATACATCACCGTTGCCGGTCATGATCGCCTGGGCGGCGGTGTGCAGCGCGCTCATCGACGAGCCGCACAGGCGGCTGACGGTCTGCGCCGCGGAGGTGTGCGGGATCTGGGTCATCAGCGAGGCCATGCGGGCGATGTTCCAGCCCTGCTCGAGGGTCTGGTTGACGCAGCCCCAGATCACGTCCTCGACTTCTTTCGGGTCGACCTTGTCGTTGCGTTCCAACAGCTTGCTGATCAGGTGCGCCGACATGTCTTCGGCGCGGGTATTGCGGTGCATGCCACCCTTGGAGCGGCCCATCGGCGTGCGACCGAAGTCGACAATCACCACGTCTCTTGGATTCAGGCTCATATCAAATCTCTCGCTCTAGCTCGTTGACCGCTCAGTTGAAGAAGCGCTGGCCGTTCTTGGCCATTTCACGCAGCTTGGCGGTCGGGTGGTACAGCGGCCCCAGGTCGGCGTATTGATCGGCCAGGGCAACGAATTCGGCCACACCGATCGAGTCGATGTAGCGCAGCGCACCACCGCGGAAGGGAGGGAAGCCAATGCCGTAGACCAGGCCCATGTCGGCTTCGGCAGCGGTTTCGACGATGCCGTCTTCGAGGCAGCGCACGGTCTCCAGGCACAGCGGGATCATCATCCAGTTGATGATGTCTTCGTCGGTGACTTCACGCTGCTCGAAGACGATCGGCTTGAGCACGTCGAGCACGGTGGCGTCGGCGACCTTCTTCGGCTTGCCGCGCTTGTCGGTTTCGTAGGCGTAGAAGCCCTTGCCGTTCTTCTGGCCCAGGCGGTTGGCCTCGTAAAGTGCGTCAACGGCCGAGCGGCGCTCGTCCTTCATGCGGTCCGGGAAGCCTTCGGCCATCACGTCGCGGCCGTGGTGGCCGGTGTCGATGCCGACCACGTCCATCAGGTACGCCGGGCCCATCGGCCAGCCGAACTTTTCCATGACCTTGTCGATACGCACGAAGTCGACACCGGCGCTTACCAGCTTGGCGAAGCCGCCGAAGTACGGGAACAGCACGCGGTTGACCAGGAAGCCCGGGCAGTCGTTGACCACGATCGGGTTCTTGCCCATTTTCTTGGCGTAGGCCACGGTGGTGGCAACCGCCACTTCACTGGACTTCTCGCCACGGATGACTTCCACCAGCGGCATCATGTGCACCGGGTTGAAGAAGTGCATGCCGACGAAGTTTTCCGGGCGCTTGAGCGCCTTGGCCAGCAGGTTGATGGAAATGGTCGAGGTGTTGGAAGCGAGGATCGCATCGTCCTTCACCTGGGCTTCCACTTCAGCCAGCACGGCCTGCTTGACTTTCGGGTTTTCGACCACGGCCTCGACGACGATGTCGACATTGGCGAAATCGCCATAGGACAGGGTCGGGCGAATGGCGTTGAGTGCCTCGGCCATCTTGGCCGGGGTCAGGCGGCCCTTCTCGACGCGATTGCCGAGCAGCTTGGAGGCCTCGTTCAGGCCCAGCTGGATGGCTTCCTCGCGGATATCCTTCATCAGGATCGGGGTGCCCTTGACCGCCGACTGGTAGGCGATGCCGCCACCCATGATGCCGGCGCCGAGCACGGCGGCCTGCTTCACGTCGTGGGCGATTTCGTCATGCGCCTTGGCCTTGCGCTTGAGTTCCTGGTCGTTGAGGAACAGGCCGATCAGGCTTTCGGCAACCGAGGTCTTGGCCAGCTTGGCGAAGCCTGCGGCTTCCACTTCCAGGGCCTTGTCACGACCGAAGTTGGCAGCCTTCTGGATGGTCTTGATGGCTTCGACCGGGGCTGGGTAGTTAGGGCCGGCCTGGCCGGCGACGAAGCCCTTGGCAGTCTCGAAGGCCATCATCTGCTCGATGGCATTGAGCTTGAGCTTTTCCAGCTTGGGCTGGCGCTTGGCCTTGTAGTCCAGCTCGCCACTGATGGCGCGCTTGACCAGGTCAAGGGCACCGGCCATCAGCAGTTGAGGCGCGACCACGGCGTCGACGGCACCCACTTTCAGGGCGTCCTCGGCACGGTTTTCCTTGCCGGCGGCGATCCATTCGATGGCGTTGTCCGAACCGATCAGGCGCGGCAGGCGCACGGTACCGCCGAAGCCCGGGTAGATACCCAGTTTGACTTCCGGCAGGCCAATCTTGGCGCTGGTGGACATGACCCGGTAGTCGGCGGCCAGGCACATTTCCAGGCCGCCGCCCAGGGCGATGCCGTTGATGGCGGCGACGGTCGGCACTTCGAGGTCTTCGAAGGCGTTGAAAATGCGATTGGCTTCCAGGTTGCCGGCGACCAGTTCGGCCTCGGGCAGCTTGAAGTTGTCGACGAACTCGGTGATGTCGGCGCCGACGATGAACACGTCCTTGCCACTGCTGACGATCACGCCCTTGACCGAGGCGTCGGCCTTGATGGCATCGACGGCCTGGCGCAGTTCGTTCAGGGTCAGGCGGTTGAACTTGTTGACGGACTCACCCTTGAGGTCGAACTTGAGCTCGACGATGCCACTTTCAAGAGCCTTAACCGTGATGGCTTTACCTTCGTAAATCATCAACTGATCTCCACGATATGGAAGCTGAACTGTACACGCCGATCGCTGCAGCAAAAGCAGGCCTAGCTGCCCTGCCCCAGGCACACCCGTCAGCGCGCTAGTCGGAAGTATGGCTTGGCGTCATGACATACAAACGCTCAATTCATACGCCCGTTTGATTTGGGTGTGCACACATTCTCCGAAAAGATCGGCGTTGTCAAATGCTCGCGAGCAAGGTGAAAACACGACTTTCCGGTCATTTTGTAGCGTCCCGGTACAAAACATGATGACAGTGATTGCTGACCATTCATGTCGGCGATTGACCATGAACCGCAGAAGAATGGTGCAGCTTTTACCTTGCGCGGCGGCCTTGAACGGCTACACTGGCACTTGCTTGAATGCATACCCGGCCTGCCTGGCCTTTTCTGCGCAGCAGAACGCAAAGCGGCGACTTGGCACCCCACCCCTTCAGGGGTCGGCCAAGCCGCCGCTTTGTCGTTATGTGCTTGCCTTCGGATGAGAAGACCAATGGGAGGGCTTAGCGGGGCCCTGTGGGAGCGGGTTTACCCGCGAACACCGGCAAAGCCGGTGCCATCCACCGAGTCGCCTTTTTCGCGGGTAAACCCGCTCCCACAGGGGCCGCGCAAAGGCAAATTTCAGGCCAGGGTTTCGAGGACGTGGGCAATATCCTGCAACACAGCGGTATCACCCCGCTCGGTCCAGTACAGCGCGATCATCCGGGCATCGGCCTCGACCTTGTAGACACTCGCCGGCAAGCGCGCCAAGGCCTCCATGAAGCGTGGGTCCTCGCAGGGCTCACGCCACTGGTTCCACCACACCCCCGGGGTGATCTGCCAGAAGCTGAAGCTGTCCTCATGCCCGCGGCGACGGGCCCGGTGGTATTGCGGGCACGGGCTTGGCGGTTCCTTTTCCAGCCAGTGCGGCCACTGCTGCGGCGCCAGCTGCATGGCCAAACCCATGCGCCGAGCCTCCAGGCGCAGCTTCATCTGCTCGCTCTGCTTGCGCGAGGTGCGCAGCCAGGAAAGCGGGCTGAGAATCAGCGCGAGGATTGACACCACCAGCAATACCGTCATATCAGTAGTTCCCATAAAACGTTGCAAATGAGCTGGTTAGCCATTTTTCACGGAAGACCCGCCCGAAAGCGACCATACTTCTTCTATCGCGATTGTCAGGAGTTCCGCTCATGTCCTACGAACATCTTCTGGTCGCCGTCGACCTGACCGAAGAATGCGACCCGGTGATCAAACGCGCCATGGCGCTGGCCGCGCCGTCGAATGCCAAGGTTTCGCTGGTACACATCGTCGAGCCGATGGCCATGGCGTTCGGCGGCGACGTGCCGATGGACCTGTCGCAGCTGCAACAGCAGCAGTTCGACCAGGCCAAGGACCGCATGGACCGCCTGTTCAACAAATACCCGGACATCCACCGCGGCGACTCGCACCTGACCTATGGCCAGCCGCGCCAGGAGATTCACCAACTGGCCAAGGACCAGAAGTGCGACCTGATCGTGGTCGGCAGCCATGGCCGTCATGGCCTGGCGTTGCTGCTGGGGTCCACGGCCAATGACGTGCTGCATGGGGCGCCCTGCGATGTACTGGCGGTGCGCTTGCAGAAGAAGGAATGATTCAACCGGTGCCGGCCCTTTCGCGGGTGAACCCGCTCCCACAGGTACTGCACCGCGTTCAACAGCGGTGCGGTCCTTGTGGGAGCGGGTTCACCCGCGAACAGGCCGGGCCAGGCTAACGCCGATCAGCCTTCCAGCTCGGCCCAGCGCTCCACCAGCACATCCAGCTCACCCTGCAGCTTCTCGATCTTGGCCAGCACTGCCGAGGTTTCCGCAATCGGCCGCTGATAGAAGCCCGCCGCATTCACTTCTTCCTGGGCCTCGGCCATGCGCTGCTCCAGCTCGTCGATCTGCCCCGGCAGCATTTCCAGCTCACGTTGCAGCTTGTAGCTGAGCTTCTTCTTCGAACCATCAGCCACCACTGCAACCTGCGCAGGCGCCGGCTTGGCCTCTACCTTCTCCACCACCGCGCTGTTGAGCTCGGACTTGCCGCCCTTGCTCTCGGTCACGCCCAACAGCTTCGGCGAGCCCCCTTGGCGAATCCAGTCCTCGTAACCACCGACGTATTCACGCACCTTGCCCTCGCCTTCGAACACCAGGGTGCTGGTGACGACGTTGTCGAGGAAGGCCCGGTCGTGGCTGACCATCAGCACGGTGCCCTTGTAGTTGGACAGCACCTCCTCGAGCAGCTCGAGGGTTTCCACGTCCAGGTCGTTGGTCGGCTCGTCAAGCACCAGCAGGTTGGCCGGCTTGCTGAACAGCTTGGCCAGCAACAGCCGTGCACGCTCGCCACCCGACAGCGCCTTTACCGGCGTACGGGCACGCTGAGGGCTGAACAGGAAATCGCCCAGGTAGCTCAGCACATGGCGGTTCTGGCCGTCGATCTCGATGAAGTCCCGGCCTTCGGCCAGGTTGTCGATAACGGTCTTTTCCAGGTCGAGTTGGTGGCGCATCTGGTCGAAATAGGCCACTTCCAGCTTGGTGCCGCGCTCGACCTTGCCTGCGGTCGGCTCCAGGTCACCGAGCATCAGCTTTAGCAACGTGGTCTTGCCGGTACCATTCGCGCCCAGCAGGCCGATGCGGTCCTCACGCTGCAGGACCATGGAGAAGTCCTTGACCAGCACAGGCCCTTCCGGGTGATGGAAGCTGACGTTCTCCAGCACCATTACCTGCTTGCCGGACTTTTCCGCCGCCTCGATCTGGATGTTGGCCTTGCCCTGGCGCTCGCGGCGTTCGCTGCGCTCCACGCGCAGGGCCTTCAGTGCGCGTACGCGGCCTTCGTTGCGGGTACGGCGGGCCTTGATGCCCTGGCGAATCCATACCTCTTCCTGGGCCAGACGCTTGTCGAACAACGCGTTGGCGGTTTCCTCGGCGGCCAGTGCGGCCTCCTTGTGCACCAGGAAGCTGGCATAGTCGCCGTTCCAGTCGATCAGGCCGCCGCGGTCCAGTTCCAGGATGCGGGTGGCCAGGTTCTGCAGGAACGAACGGTCGTGGGTGATGAACAATACCGCGCCATTGAAGCCGCGCAGGGCCTCTTCGAGCCAGGCGATGGCACCGATGTCCAGGTGGTTGGTCGGCTCGTCGAGCAGCAGCAGGTCGGGCTCCGACACCAGCGCCTGGGCCAGCAGCACGCGGCGGCGCCAGCCACCGGACAGTTCGGCCAGGGTCTTGTCGGCCGGCAGCTGCAGGCGGCTGAGGGTGCTTTCCACCACCTGCTGCAGGCGCCAGCCGTCACGGGCTTCCAGCTCGTGCTGGACGTGCATGAGTTTTTCCAGGTCTTCATCACCCTGGATGTTCAGGCTCAGGTGATGGAACTGCGCCAGCAGATCGCCCACACCATCCAGGCCTGCGGCCACCACATCGAACACCGTGCGCTCGTCGGCCACCGGCAGCTCCTGCGGCAGCTCGCCGATCTTCAGGCCCGGGACACGCCAGATTTCGCCGTCGTCGCCCTTCTGCTCGCCCTTGACCAGGCGCAGCATGCTCGACTTGCCGGTGCCGTTGCGGCCGATGATGCACACCCGCTCGCCACGAGCGATCTGCCAGGACACTTTGTCCAGCAGCGGCATGGCGCCGAATGCGAGGGACACATCGCTGAATTTGAGCAGGGTCATGTTGGTCTCCATAAATCGGGCGCGCATTCTACCTGACTTGGCCCCCGACGGCATCCGCCTGGTCATCCGGCAAGGGCTTTGCGACATCTGGTCGAACTTAATATCCCGATACAAGCACAGTGCTTTCACCCGCCGCCGGCAAACAGCTAAGCTAAGGCAATAGCTTCCAACAGTGCTGGCTCCGCCGTCACTTCCCCATGGTTCAACTGCCCGGACGTATCATGCGCAGCCGCCTGTTACATATTGCATCCTGCCTGCTGCTCACCGCCGCCACCTGCGCGGCGCAGGCCGCCGATCTTACCCTGCAACGCCAGTACTATGACGAGGCCAAGCGCGCGCTGGCCAAAGGCGACAAAGGCCCATACCTGCGCTATGCCCAGGCCCTCAGCGACTACCCGCTGACGCCCTACCTGGCCTACGACGAACTCACCGCCCGCCTGAAAACCGCGAGCAACCAGGAAATCGAAGGCTTCCTTGCCAAGCATGGCGACCTGCCCCAGGCCAACTGGATGAAACTGCGCTGGTTGCGCTGGCTGGCCGAACGCGGCGAATGGAACACTTTCGTCAAGTACTACGACCCCAAGCTCAACTTCACCGAACTGGACTGCCTCAACGGCCAGTACCAGCTCAGCCACGGCCTGCGCGCCGAGGGTTTTGCCACGGCCGACAAACTGTGGAACGTCGGCAAGTCGCAGCCGGCTACCTGCGACACACTGTTCGGCATGTGGGCGGCCGAGGGCCAACTGACCGAGGCCAAGCGCTGGCAACGCACCAAGCTGGCGGCCCAGGCGCGCAACTACGGCCTGGCCAACAACCTGGTCAAGACCCTGACCACCCTCGCGCCGCAGGGGCGCCTGCTGGTAGAGGTGGCGCAGAAACCCGAGCTGCTCAACCAGCCGTCGCGCTTCACCCCGGCCAACGAAGCCATGTCCGACGTAGTCAGCCTCGGCCTGCGCCGCCTGGCCCGACAGGACCCGGAGCGGGCCATGGCGCTGCTCGACGACTACGCCCAGCGCATGCACTTTTCACGCGACGAGAAGGTGGCCATCGCCCGCGAAATCGGCCTGACCCTGGCGCGCCGCTACGACCCGCGCGCGCTCGACCTGATGACCCGTTACGACCCCGAGCTGCGTGACAACACCGTCAGCGAATGGCGCTTGCGCCTGCTGCTGCGCCTGGGCCGCTGGGAAGACGCCTACGAGCTGACCCGCCGCCTGCCCCAGGACCTGGCCAACAGCAGCCGCTGGAAGTACTGGCAGGCGCGCAGCCTGGAGCTGGCGCAACCGAACAACCCACAGATCCCGCTGCTGTACAAGACCGTGGCGCGTGAACGTGACTTCTACGGTTTCCTCGCCGCCGACCGGGCACAAACCCCTTACCAGCTGAACAACAAGCCGCTGGTGCTCAGCCCGCAGCTAGTCAACAAAGTCCGCAACACCCCGGGCATCCGCCGTGCCCTGGAGTTCCACGCCCGTGGCCAGATCGTCGAAGGCCGCCGCGAGTGGTACCACGTCAGCCGACACTTCACCCGCGACGAAATGGTCGCCCAGGCGCGCCTGGGCTACGACCTGCGCTGGTACTTCCCGGCCATTCGAACCATCAGCCAGGCGCAGTACTGGGACGACCTGGACATCCGCTTCCCGATGGCCCACCGCGACACCCTGGTGCGCGAGGCCAAGGTCCGCGGCCTGCATTCGAGCTGGGTCTTCGCCATTACCCGCCAGGAAAGTGCGTTCATGGAGGATGCCCGTTCCCCGGTGGGTGCCAGCGGCCTGATGCAGTTGATGCCGGCCACGGCCAAGGAAACCGCGCGCAAGTTCAGTATCCCTCTGGCATCACCGGCGCAGGTGCTCAACCCGGACAAGAACATCCAGCTGGGCGCGGCCTACCTGAGCCAGGTGCACAGCCAGTTCAACGGTAACCGGGTGCTCGCTTCGGCAGCCTACAATGCCGGGCCGGGACGCGTGCGACAGTGGCTCAAAGGCGCCAAGCACCTGAGCTTCGATGTGTGGGTGGAGTCGATCCCGTTCGACGAAACGCGCCAGTATGTGCAGAACGTACTGTCGTATTCGGTGATCTATGGGCAGAAGCTGAACTCGCCGCAGCCACTGGTGGATTGGCATGAGCGGTATTTCGATGACATGTGATTGCTACTGAGCCTGCGCCGGCCTCTTCGCGGGTAAACCCGCTCCCACAGATATTTCACCGGTCCTGAATGCGATGCAGTATCTGTGGGAGCGGGTTTACCCGCGAAGAGGCCGGCACAGGCAACACAGCTACTCCAGGATTTCGACCTTCATCCCTACCTCCAACCGCCCACTGCCATCCACTGCTAGGTTCTGCCCGAACAGCACATCCCCCTCCTTCTCACGGAAGGTCCTGAGCGTGGCCATCGGCTCGCGGTCCTCGGTACGCTCGCCGGTAGCCGGGTCGATGGTGGTAAAGATGCAGCGCACACTGGGCTTGAGCACGCGAAATTCCAGGCTGCCGATACGGATCCGCTTCCACCCATCTTCGGCAAACGGTTCGGCCCCCTGCACCACCAGGTTGGGCCGAAAGCGAAGCACCTCCATGGGCCGGCCGATACGGCGGTCGAGTTCTTCCAGCGATCCCTGGTTGATCAGCAACAACGGGAAACCGTCGGGGAACGCCGCCCGGTCACTGTTGAAGCCATAGCCATTGGGCAGATAACGCGCGCGCTGCTCCGGGCAATACACCAGGCGCACGGCCTTGCCCAGCAACTGGCTGAGCCAGGCCGCCGCCGCATCGCCCGCATCCGGCACACGCAAGGTATCGCGCCAGATGGTCACGCCGCGCAGGGCGTCATCGGTAGGTGGCACAGGTACCCGCAAGGGAATTTGCCCAGGTGATTCCAGCAGCAACTGGCCGCTGTCATCATCACTTGCCTTGATCTGGCCTAGATGAGGCCAGGCGCGCTGGGTAAGGAAGCGTCCGTTTTCTTCCTCCACCACCATCCAGCGCCGGTCGCCCTGCAACCCCAGCAACCCCACCGGTGAAGCCTGCAGGCGTTGCGCCTGCCCGGACTTCACCGGGTACCGATACAGCTCACTGAGAAACATCCCTGCCGCCTCGCGTCATGCCAAAACGCCAAGCTTATACCCGGCAGGGGCCGGGATCACGCAGTAGCGGCATCCAGCAACAGGCGTTGCTTGACCACGTCGACCAGGCGATCGGGCTGGAACTTGGACAGGAAGTTGTCGCAGCCAACCTTCTTCACCATGGATTCGTTGAAACTGCCCGACAGCGAGGTGTGCAACACCACGTACAGCCGGCGCAAACGGGCATCGCCACGGATCTCGGTGGTCAACCGGTAGCCGTCCATTTCCGGCATCTCGGCGTCGGTGAACACCATCAGCAGCTTCTCGCACACATCCTCTCCAGCGTCGGCCCAGCCCTTGAGCATGCGCAGCGCCTTCAGGCCATCACTGGCCACGTGCAGCTTCACGCCCAGCTGGGACAGGGTGTCGCGCAATTGCGCCAGGGCCACGCTGGAATCGTCCACCAGCAGCACTTCGCGGCCGCGGGCCCGGGCCAGCACCGGATCGGCGAGTTTGTCGCCGGAAACCCGGGCGTTGTAGGGCACGATCTCGGCCAGCACCTTCTCCACGTCGATCACTTCCACCAGCTTGTCATCGACCTTGGTGATGGCCGTCAGGTAATGCTGGCGTCCGGCGCTGGACGGCGGCGGCATGATCGCCTCCCAGTTCATGTTGACGATGCGGTCGACACCGCCCACCAGGAAAGCCTGCACCGAGCGGTTGTATTCGGTGACGATGATGGTGCTGTCCGGCCCCGGCTGCAGCGGGCGCATGCCGATCGCCTGGGACAGGTCGATCACCGGCAGGGTCTGGCCGCGCAGGTTGACTACGCCGCAGACGAAAGCGTGGCGCTGGGGCATCAGGGTCAATTTGGGCAGCTGCAGCACTTCCTGCACTTTGAACACGTTGATCGCGAACAACTGGCGGCCGGCCAGGCGAAACATCAGGATTTCCAGTCGGTTCTCACCCACCAGTTGCGTGCGTTGGTCTACCGTGTCGAGAATGCCAGCCATTGGAAAGCCCCCAGGCTTAAGTCGGAAAATGTGAAATCAGCCACCCTGTATCGGCGGCTTCACGCACACCTTGACCCTTGCGGGAAAATGCCGTGAAGGCAATTGATATCACTTTACCATCATGCTTTACTGCGGGAAGCGCGGGTGATTCAGCGGGACAGCAAAAGTTCCCCACCTGAGGCCCTTATCAGGGAAACCCTTAGCCACAATCGGGTGAAACCTGATGTTCGCGATATCCTTTAGCCATTAATGTGACGCCATTCTCATTGCATGAATGGAGTCAGGCTTTTGCTAGCTATCGTTTTGGCGTGCCCGTCCCCTGTGCCAGCCCCACGCGCGGGGGCATCATGATGGACAGCGCCTTGTCGTTCGATAACGCCCTGCAGGGTTTCCTGCTGGATGCCCAGGTACTGCTGACCCAGGCCCAGGAATGCCTGCAGCATCTGGAACTGATCGACAACGACCCGGATGCTTGCCACTACCTGGAAAATGCCCTCGACAACCTCGCTCGACAGGCCGCACATCTGGGCCTGCGCGAAATCGCCCATTACACCACCGCCCTGCAGCAGTTGCTGGCACCGGCCTGTCAGGTCGGTTGCCTGCAGCGCGAAGCCCTGCCCGCGGTAGGGGCTTGCCTGACCCTGCTAGCCTGGCAGCTGGAACTGGTCGACCCTTGCACCGGGCGGCTTAACATGGACATCGGCGAGCAGCTGGTGCTGCTGGGTGAACTGGCCAAGGCCGTGCAGCAAACGTTTGCACAACCTTGCACACCCTGCGACGAGCAAGGCAGCGTATGCATCCACCCGCATTCCGAGACGGCAGGCAGCACGCACTCCGGCCGCTCATCTGCCACCTATTGAACTGGCGCAAAATGCAGCCGGGCACGTTTATTCAGGCCCACCCTGGCCGAACCTGGAAAATTCTCGAGGCTTTTCAGGTTGAGGGGGGCCAAGTTGAATCAACAGCACACAAGTTCCATGGCAAGTGCCTGTTGCGCGATCAAGCAAAGCGGCACTTTGCCACCCTCCAGCGCCCGCCCCGCCGGCGTTTCATGGCGTTACCCGATCGCGACCAATGCACTGCGAAGTGGTAATATGCAGCCCCAAAACGCTTGCGAGCAGCAAGGTCGCAAGATCATGTGTTTGAAAGAAAAAGGCAAGTACTGCTCCAAAGCCTCTGACATGGATTGTGCAAGGCCTCCATCAGCAATACTTCAGTGGCTTCCCTACCTATGTTTCCACGCTTGAACACTTCTTCGCGGTGCTGCTCCCGCACTACCCTGCTGCGCTGGGCAACTGTCGGGCTGTGCATGGCCTCGCTGGTCGCCAACCTGTTGCTGTACCTGGCCGATCAGGTGATCCCGGCCAGCCTGCTGGTGCTGCAACTGGTCGCCACACTGGGCGCTACCGTGCACCTGGCCCTGGGTGCCAGGTCGATCAGCCTGCGCCCGGCGGAACTGGCCGAGCGCATGCTCAAAGTCCAGGAAGGCGAGCGCCAGCACCTGAGCCGGGAACTGCACGACGACATCGGCCAGTTGCTCACCGCCGCCAAGCTGCAGCTGCAGTGGCTGCAGAAGCGCATGCCCGACGAGCTGCAAGGCCACTGCGACGCGCTGCGCAGCACGCTGGATGACACCTTGGGCAACGTGCGCGATGTCTCCGCCCTGCTCAACCCGCGGCAGTTGGCCAGTCTGGGCCTGGAGGCCAGCCTGCGCGCACACCTGGTGCGCACCCTGGGCAACAGCGGCGTTCACTGGAGCCTGGCATGCAACCAGCGCCTGGGGGGCATCGACGAGGCCGTGGCCATGGCGGTGTTCCGCATTACCCAGGAAGCCGTGACCAACATGCTGCGCCACGCCCAGGCACGCAATCTGGTCATCCGCCTGCAGCGCACCCCCGAGGGGTTGGCGCTGTCAATCCAAGACGATGGCCGCGGCTTCGTGCCCGCCAGGCAACCGGCCGAAGCAGGCCAGCGGGGCTTGGCCGGTATGCAGGAGCGGGTAACCGCGTTGCAGGGCAGCCTGGACATCACCAGCCAGCTCGGCCTGGGCACGCACATCGAGGCGATGTTCCCATGGCCACCGCGCACTCAGCAACGCGCCAGGAGCACTGCAACCCATGACCTGTAGACTGCTGCTGGTAGACGACCACTCGCTGATTCGCGCCGGTGTGCGCGCACTGGTGTGCGATATTCCCGGCTATGACGTGATCGGTGAAGCCGACGACGGCAGCCAGTTGCTCGAACAGGTGCGCACGCTGGCGCCGGACATAGTCTTGCTGGACATCTCCATGCGCTCGACCAGCGGCCTGGACGCCCTCACCCAACTACGCGCCAGCGGCAGCACCTGCAAAGTGTTGATCCTGTCGATGCACACCGACCCGGACCTGATCATGCGGGCACTGGAAAGTGGCGCCCACGGCTACCTGCTCAAGGACACCAGCGCCACCGAGCTGGAACAGGCCCTGGCCGCGGTGCGCAACGGCGAGCGCTATCTCAGCCCAGCCGTCGCTCATACGGCCATCAACCAGGCGCTGCTGCACACCAGGCAGGGCAAGCAACCAGCTGGCGAGCGGCATAATCTCACGGCGCGACAGCTGGAGATCCTGCGCCTGATCGTGCGTGGCAAGTCCACCCGGGAAATCGCCACCGGCCTGGGCCTGTCGATCAAGACAGTGGAAACCCACCGCTCGCAAGTAATGAAACGCCTGCAAATCCATGACGTGGCCGGCCTGGTGCTGTTCGCCGTGCGCGAGAAAATCATCAGCCTGGACGACTGAGCAACGGAGACCCCTCTGGCAGGTGTAGCCGCAATGCAGCGGGCTTGGCCTGGAAGCGTAACTTTTCGGCCTGCACTGGCTCGCCATCGAGGTTGATGTCCAGCCCCTGCGAGCACTTGATCTCCACCCAGGGCAACCTGGCCCTGACGAACAGACCGTTACCGGCCAACAGCTCACGCAACGTCCCGACCATCTCCTGAGGTGCCGGCAGGATGGCGATATCGAGCAAGCCGTCGTTCACCAGGGCCTCGGGGCATAGCATTTGCCCACCCCCGGCCTGGCGGCCATTGCCGATCCCCAGCGCCAGCAGGTCACCCTGCCAGTCGAAGCCTGGCCCTTGCAGCTCTACCGAGGCGGCCTGCAGTTCGCTGAAGCGTGACAACCCGGTGAACAGGTAGGCGGCCGCGCCCAGTACTTTCTTCAGGTCTTCGGAGGTACTGGCCGTGACCTGGCTGCCAAAACCGCCCGTGGCCATGTTGAGGAACAACTGGTCGCCGGCCTGGCCCAGGTCTATTGGCCGTGCGGATATGTTTAGCAAGGCCAGGGCCGTGGCAGGCTCCAGGGGTATGCCGGCGGCCTTGGCAAAATCGTTGGCTGTGCCCAGCGGCAACAACGCCAGGCTGGCCTGGGTACCTGCCAGCCCCATGGCCTCGGCGACATCACGCAGCGTGCCATCCCCGCCTCCGGCGACGATGTGGTCGTAGCCGGCGGCCAGCGCCTCGGTGACCAGGCGCTGGGCGTCACCGGCCTCCCAGGTGACCCGCACATCCAGCACCCAGCCGCTGTCGCGCAGGCCATGCACGGCGCTGCGCACGTCTTCGTTCATGGCCTGCTTGCCGTGCAGGATCAGCATTGCCTTGCGCCCTTGCATGTGCGCGCCTCCGTGAAGTGATCAACCCAGATCTCGACCCTTTGCAGTCGCGGATCGTTGCATGCGCCCGAAAAAATAGCAGGCCGCTCCCAGTATTTAATTGCGTAGGCCGGTCTTTTCCCACACGCCTGGCAATGCACGGCTATGCTCAGCAAATACACTTTATTGCCACGGACGCGCCCCCGGCAGTGGTTCTACCACTGCTGCCCACGGGCGCGTCTTGCTATCCGCAGCCTTTAGCGAGGATTCCGGGTCATGCGCATTCTCTGGACACTGCCGTACCTGCCCTGGCCAACCACCAGCGGCAGCAAGACCCGGCAATACCACCTGATACGCGCACTGGCACAGCGGGGCCACCGGATTACCCTGCTGGTGCAATCGAAGATCCCCCTCGACGATGCTGCCCGCGAGGCCCTGGAGCCGCTGCTCGAGCGCCTGATCGTGCTGCCCCGACGGCCCCTGCACAGCCCGCTCAACCTGCTGGCCTCGCCGATTATCGTTTACCCCATGCGGGCAATTATCAATGGTCTGGCCCCTTGCCTGCGGCACCGCTTCGAGCAATTGCTGGACGAGCCCTGGGACGTGATCCAGATCGAGCACAGCTACAGTTTCCAGCCCTTCGAAAAGGCCCTGCAGGCACGCGGACTGCCGTACATGCTCAGCGAGCACACCCTGGAATCGGTGATGGGTGGCGCCAGCCACGATCGCCTGCCGCTATGGCTGCGCCCGCTCAACGCCTTCGACCGCTGGCGCTATCGACGCTGGGAACAGCGGGTATTGCGCCAACCCACCGAACTGGTGGCAGTCAGCGCCCACGATGCCGAATTGATCGCGCAGATCAGCGGGCGCCCGGTGAACGTGGTGGTCAATGGCGTGGACTGTGATTTCTACCAGCACGTGCAACCCGCGCTGCACAGCCAGCGCCTGCTGTTCGTTGGCAACTTCGAGTATGGCGCCAACCTGGAGGCCATCGAATGGGCGCTGGAAGACATCATGCCGCAGGTCTGGATGAGCAACCCGGCGGTGCGCCTGGCGATTGCCGGGCATGCCATGCCGGCCAGCTGGAAACTGCACTGGAACGACCCGCGCATCGAATGGTTCGGCTACCGCCCCGACCTGCGTGAACTGCAGCGGCGCTCGGCACTGTTCTTCGCACCACTGCGCTATGCCGGTGGCTCCAAGGTAAAAATCCTCGAAGCGATGGCCGCCGGCTTGCCGGTAATCACCACCGGCAAGGGCGTTTCAGGCCTGGCCGCGAACAACGGTGAGCACTACCTGGGCAGTGAGGATGGCGACCAGTTGGCGCTGCTGATCACCCAGTTGCTCAACCAGCCCTGGCGCATGAGCCAGTTGAGCGACGCCGGGCGCCAGTTTGCCCGCCAGCGCCACGACTGGAGCGTGGCCGCCCAGCAACTGGAGAACGTGCACATGCGCCTGGCCCTGGCGGCACCGGTCGAGGCCGCGCCGCTGGCCAGTGCCTGGCTGGGCCGCTCAGCCAAGTAGTTCGCTGAAGGGAATGAAGGGCACGCTGTCACCCTGCTTCGGTGTACTGCCTTCACGCACTTCTACAAGCCCCTCGGCCCAGGCCGCACTGCGCAGTACGCCCGAACTCTGGTTCTTGTAGATGCGCACTTGGCCTTGCTCGATGCGGGCGCGCAGGTACTCGCGGCGCGTGCCAGCCCTGGGCCAGTCAAAGCCGGCCGGCATGTCAAAGCGCAACGGCGTAACATCGGTCACGCCCTGACGCCGCAACAAGTAGGGCCGGGTGAGCAGGCCGAAGGTGACCAGGGTCGAGGCCGGGTTACCCGGCAGGCCGATTACCGGCACGCCCTGGAAGTGGCCGAAGGTCAGCGGCTTGCCCGGCTTGATCGCCAGCTTCCACAAGGCCAGCTCGCCGGCTTCGCGCAGGGCGGCACCGAGGTAGTCGGCCTCACCCACCGAGACACCGCCGGTGGACAGGATCAGGTCGACATCGCCCAGTTCAGCCAGGCAGGTGCGGGTACGTGCCAGGTCATCCGGCAGGATGCCCGCATCAACCACCTCACAGCCCAGCCGCTGCAACCAGCTGACCAGCAGTCGGCGGTTACTGTTGTAGATCTGCCCCGGCCCCAGCGGCAGGCCAGGTTCGACCAGTTCGTCACCAGTGGACAACACCGCCACCCGCACCTTGCGCACCACATCCAGCCGGCCGTGGCCCAAGGTCGCGGCCAGGCCCAGCTCGATCGGCCCAAGCCGGGTGCCGGCGCTCATCACCTGTTCGCCCTTGCGGGTTTCCTGGCCCTGGGGACGAATGTTCTGCCCGGTCTTCAGCGCTTCGAGAAAGCGTACCCGCCCATCCTCCGCCACTTCGGTGTTTTCCTGCATTTCGACGCAGTCGGCACCTTCGGGCAGCGGTGCCCCGGTGAAGATGCGTGCGCAGGTACCCGGCTGCAGCGGCTGCGGCGCATGGCCGGCGAAAATCCGCTGGCTGACCGGCAGTGGTTCGCCCTGCCAGTCGGCCAGGCGCAGGGCGTAACCGTCCATGGCGCTGTTCGGCCAAGGCGGCAGGTCGAGCGAGGCCACCAGGTGGGTGGCCAGCACACGGCCTTCGGCCTCGGCCAGTGGCAGGTTCTCGGTATCACGGATCGGTGCCACTTCAGCCAATGCCAGCAGCTGCTCCAAGGCTTGCTCTACCGGCATCAACGGCCGGGCCTGGGTAACCTCAGCCACGGCTGTCGCAGGCCGCTGCCTGCTTCAGGTGCGGCACGAAGTTGCACGGGCGATGGCGGGCATCCAGCTGCTCGGCGAGGATACCGTCCCAACCGGTGCGCACCGCGTTGGTCGAACCCGGCAGGCAGCACACCAGGGTGCCGTTGGCCAGCCCGGCCAGGGCGCGGGACTGCACGGTGGAGGTGCCGATGTCGGCCACGGAAATCTGCCGGAACAGCTCACCAAAACCTTCTACCTGCTTGTCCAGCAGGCAGGCCACGGCCTCGGGCGTGCTGTCGCGGCCGGTAAAGCCGGTGCCGCCGGTGATCAGCACCACCTGCACGCTGTCATCGGCAATCCAGGTGGCGACCTGGGCGCGAATCTTGTACAAGTCGTCTTTGAGCAGCACGCGCTCGGCCAGGCGATGGCCAGCCGCGCTCAGGCGGTCGACGAACATCTGGCCGGAGGTATCGGTGTCGAAGGTGCGGGTGTCGCTGACTGTGAGCACGGCGATGTTCAGCGGCACGAAGGGGGTATCTGCCTTGGCTTTCATGGGGGTCCGTCACAAGAAGAGGGGATGGCCGCAGTTATAACACAGCACGCGCCCATCACAGCTTGACGCCCATGGCCCTTGCCCTCGATCAATGCCATAGGTTTGCCGCTATGCTGCACTGTAGACGGAACTTGCGTGGACACCCTGCGTCTTAATGTCATCTAGCACCATCGCACTGGAGAAACACGATGATTCAACGGACCCTACCCGCCTTCCTGCTCGCCTTGGGCCTGGGCGCCCTCGCTGGCTGCGCATCGCCAACCGTCATTACCCTGAACGACGGTCGCGAAATCCAGGCCACCGACACACCGAAGTATGATGAAGACTCCGGTTTCTACGAATTCGAGCAGTTGGACGGCAAGCGCACGCGCCTGAACAAGGACCAGATCCGCACCGTCAAAGAGCTCTGATCGCAGCCTGTTTTTTGCAAAGGCCCTTTTAACAACAAGGGCTTGCGTGCAAAAAAAGTATGCAGTAGGATTTCCTACATCGGAGTGTAGCGCAGCCAGGTAGCGCGTCTCGTTCGGGACGAGAAGGCCGCAGGTTCGAATCCTGTCTCTCCGACCAAATCCTCGTCAAAAAGCCCGCCTTGTGCGGGCTTTTTGTTGTGCGTTGAAAAGTGCCCTGCCCCAGCGCGCGCGCCCCCTTGTGGGAGCGGCCTTGTGTCGCGAAAGGGCTGCAAGGCAGCCCCCAACAACTTGTGCAGGTCAGTGCGACACCTCGGCCTCCACCGGCACATACAGCAACTGCAGGCGTTCACTGCTCCATGCCCGGGTCTGGTTGGTCAGCGCCAGGTTGTTGTTCAGCTTTTGCCCATAGCTCGGCACGATTTCCTTGAGCCTGGCCTGCCAGGCTGGCGACTGGATACGGTCCTTGAAGGTCTTTTCCAGCACGGTCAGCATGATCGGCGCCGCTGTCGAGGCACCCGGCGAAGCTCCCAGCAACGCAGCGATGCTGCCGTCCTGCGCCGCCACCACTTCAGTACCGAACTGCAGCACACCGCCCAGGACCGGGTCCTTCTTGATCACCTGCACCCGCTGGCCGGCCTGCAGCAACTTCCAGTCTTCGTTCTTGGCGTTGGGGAAGTACTCGCGCAGCGCGTTCATGCGGTCATCGAAACTGAGCATCAGCTGCCCCATCAGGTAGGTGCTGAGGTCGATGTTGTCGATACCAGCATTGACCATCGGCAGCACGTTGTGGCTGTTCAGCGAGGCGAACATGTCCAGCAGCGAGCCGTGCTTGAGGTACTTGGTGGAGAAGGTGGCGAACGGGCCGAACAGCAGCACCTGCTTGCCATCGATCATCCGCGTGTCCAGGTGCGGTACCGACATCGGCGGCGCGCCAACCGAGGCCTTGCCGTACAGCTTGGCCTGGTGGCGGGCGACCAGGTCGGGGTTGTCGGTCATCAGGAACTGACCACCGACCGGGAAGCCGGCGTAGCCTTCGGCTTCAGGAATGCCCGACTTCTGCAGCAGCTTCAGCGCGCCACCACCGGCACCGATGAACACGAAGCGGGCGTTGACGGCCTTTTCCTCGCCGCCGTTGGCCAGATCGAGCCCCCGCACATGCCAGGTGCCGTCGTCGTTGCGCACGATGTCACGCACCTCATGACGCAGGTTCAGCGACACATTGGGGTTGCGGGTCATCGCGGCGAACAACTGGCGGGTGATTTCGCCAAAGTTCACGTCGGTACCGATGGCCATGCGCGTGGCGGCGACCTTCTGCCCCGGGTCACGGCCCTCCATCACCAGCGGCGCCCACTTGCGGATCTGCTCGTGGTCTTCCGAGATTTCCATGCCGCGGAACAGCGAGCTGTGCTGCAGGGCGTCGACGCGCTTGTGCAGGAAGGCGACGTTGTCGTCACCCCAGACAAAACTCATGTGCGGCACGTTGTTGATGAACGACTTCGGGTTGCTCAGCACGCCCTGCTCGACCTGGTAGGCCCAGAACTGCTTGGACACCTCGAACTGCTCGTTGACCCCAACGGCCTTGCTGATATCGATATTGCCGTCCTTGCCCACACTGGTGTAGTTCAACTCGCAGAACGCGGAGTGACCGGTGCCGGCGTTGTTCCAGGCATTGGAGCTTTCTTCGGCCACCTGGTCCAGGCGCTCATAGACGTCGATCTTCCAGGAGGGCTCCAGCTCGGTGAGGTAGGTACCCAGGCTGGCACTCATGATGCCACCGCCGATCAGCAGCACGTCGACGGTCTTTTCCGGTTCCGCGGGTTTGGAGCAGCCGATGACGCCCAGGCAGAGGAACGTCAGCAGGAATTTCTTCATTGATGTTATCCAGTTGTTGTGTACACGCGCGCCGCCTTGAGCAGGGAACGTGCCAACTGGGTCTGGAGCAGTGGATACAGGGGGCAGGCGACGGGGTAGATGGCGGCAATCCGCCAGAGGGCATGGAATGAAGCAGTGGAAGTGGCGGGTTTCCCCAGTAGCCAACCTGGCGCCGC
>NZ_JALLKV010000016.1:0-5729 GCF_023093815.1 Pseudomonas sp. PNPG3 | reverse complement strand
GCCGCTCCCACAAGAGCCGCGTCAGGCGCTGAGGCGGGAGGTGACTTCACCCAGCTGCCCCGACAACCCATGCAGGCGCTGCCCCGCCTGTTCGGTATGCTGCACCGCCTGCTGGTTGGCCGTGGCGATGCGGGTGATTTCGATCAGGTTGCAGGAGATGTCCTCGGCCACGCTGGTCTGTTCTTCGGCCGCCGTGGCGATCTGCCGGTTCATGTCGCGGATCGCTTCCACTGCCAGGGTGATGCGCTGCAGCATCTGCCCGGCCTGCTGCACCTGCTCGGCACCCTCCTCGCTGCGCTGCTGGCCGCTTTCGATGGCCTTGACCGCCTCCACCGCCCCCGACTGCACCGCCTCGATGATCTGGTGGATCTCGGCAATCGACGCCGCCGTGCGCTGGGCCAGGCTGCGCACTTCATCGGCGACGACCGCAAAACCTCGCCCGGCCTCGCCAGCACGGGCCGCTTCGATGGCCGCGTTGAGCGCCAGCAGGTTGGTCTGCTCGGCAATGCCGCGGATCACTTCAAGGACTTTGCCAATGCGCGCGCTGTCATGCTCAAGGTCGCGAATCACCGCCGCCGTGCCAGCAATTTCGCGGTTGACCACGCCGATGATGTCGATGGTCTGCTGCATCACCTGCTCGCCCGCCTGGGCACTGTGATCGGCGTCGTCCGCAGCGCGGGCGGCCTCCGCGGCGTGGCGGGCGACTTCCTGGGCAGTGGCGGACATCTCGTGCATGGCCGTGGCCACCTGGTCGGTGCGCTGGAACTGGTCGTGGGTACCACGGGCCATGTCGCCGGCGATGCTGCGCAGCTGGCCGCTGGCGCCTTCCAGTTCCTGGGCGTTGTCCTGCAGCCGGCCGACCGTGTCGGCGAGGAAATCGCGCAGGGTGTTGGCGGCCCGCGCCAGGCGGCCCAGTTCGTCCTCACGGCGGCTGTCTACCCGGGCGGCAAAGCGGCCCTGGCTCAGCTGCGCGACATACTCGATCAACTGGCGGATCGGCTCGATCAGGCTGCGGTTGACCAGCCACAGGCTGAGCAGCCCCACCAGCACGGCCGAGGCCAGCATCACCAGCAAGCCCAGCCATACCGTGCGCTCGGCACCGGCACTGAGGCTGGCGGCGTGCTGACGGGCATCGGCACGCAGTTGCTCGACCAGTTCGCTCATCTGCTCGCTGACGGCGCGGTCCACGCCCTTGACCGCCAGATCGCCGGCCACCGGGTCGCCGCCCGCCGCCTGGAATGCCTGGCGCCCCTGCGCATAGGTCTGGCCCAGCTGCCGGTGGCTGTCACGCAGTTGCTGCAGCGGCGCCTTGAGCCTGGCGTCGCTGCTGTCGATCAATTGCCCGAGCAGTTGCTGCACCTGCTGCTCGCGAGCCTGGAACTGCTGCCAGTACTTGTCCATGTCAGCCGGCTGGCGCCCGCGCAACAACACGTTCTTCCACTCCTGCACCTGGATCTTGAACTGCAGGTTGGCTTCGTCGATCAACTGCGAGGCCCGCAGCGGCCCGTCGACCAGCTCGGCGTAGCCGCGCACGCTGGACGAAAGGAACTGGAAGCACACCAGGGCGATCAGCAACATCGCCACCAGACTGCCGCCGAGCAGGGAGAGAATTTGCACTCTGAGGGATTTACGCAACATCTGGGATCTCGGAAAGCAGGAGGAAGACCGGAGGGCCGCGCAAGCTGGCAACAAGGCGCAACGCAGCCCGGTTACGGGCAGGCCAAAAAAAGGCTGCCATCAAGCAATGGCAGCCAGGTCGAGCACTTACGCAACAGTTGAGCTAGATACTCTCAGGCAAGTACTACAGAAATGTTACAAGGCCACTACAAGCTACCCCGTGGTGAACTGCAAGGCCGCAAGCCGCGCATAAAGCGGGCTCTCTTCGATCAACTGGCGATGCGTCCCCACCGCCACCAGCCTGCCCTTGTCGATGACCGCGATACGGTCGGCATGCTGGACCGTAGCCAGACGATGGGCGATCACCAGTGTGGTGCGCCCGGCCATCAGGCTGGGCAGCGCCTGCTGGATAAGGTGTTCGCTTTGTGCGTCGAGTGCGCTGGTGGCTTCGTCCAGCAACAGGATCGGCGCATCGACCAGCAACGCACGGGCAATGGCCAGGCGCTGCCGCTGCCCGCCGGACAAGCCGATGCCGCCCTCGCCCAGCTGTGTCTGGTAGCCCTGCGGCAATTGCCGGATGAATGCGTCGGCATGGGCACCCCGGGCGGCTGCCTCGACCTCGGCCAGGGTCGCCTCGGGCCGGCCATAGCGGATGTTGGCCTCGACCGTGCCGCGAAACAGCGAGGGGTTCTGTGCCACCAGGGCGAACTGCTGGCGCAGGTGATTGGGGTCAAGTTCGGTGATCGCCTTGCCATCGAGAAGGATGCACCCCTGCTGGGGGTCGTAGAAGCGCAGCAACAAATCGAACAAGGTCGACTTGCCCGCCCCCGACGGGCCCACCAGTGCCACGGTCTGCCCCGGCTCGATGGTCAGGCTCAGGCCATCGACAGCCGCCACCGAGGGCCGTGACGGATAGGCGAACACCAACTGCTGCAGCTCGATACGCCCACTGGCCCGCTGCTGCGGCAGCACCTGCGCCACGGCGGGCGGCAGGATTGCACTGCGCGCCGCCAACAGTTCGGCAATGCGCTCGGCGGCGCCCGCCGCCCTTTGCAACTCGCCGATTACCTCGCTGAGGGTGCCGAAGGCACTGCCGACGATCAGGCTGTAGAACACGAACGCGGCCAGTTCGCCCGCGGAAATGCGTCCGGCGATCACATCCATGCCGCCAACCCACAACATCACCCCCACCGCTCCCAGTACCAGCACGATCACCAGGGTGATAAGCCAGGCACGCTGGGCAATACGCTGCCGGGCCACGGCAAAAGCCGCTTCGACCGTACCGGCGAACAGCTCGCGGTCATGCGCCTGGTGGTTGTAGGCCTGCACGGTCTTGATCTGCCCGAGTGTCTCGGCCACATAGCTGCCCACATCGGCTACCCGGTCCTGACTCTGCCGCGACAGGCTGCGTACCCGGCGGCCGAACAGCAGGATCGGCGCCAGCACCAGCGGCAGGGCCACCACCACGATGCTGGTGAGCTTGGGATTGGTGATAAACAGCAACACCACACCACCGGTGACCATCAGCGCGTTGCGCAGGAACATCGACAGCGAAGAGCCGATTACCGATTGCAGCAAGGTGGTGTCGGCGGTCAGGCGCGACTGGATCTCGGAGCTGCGGTTGTCTTCGAAAAACCCGGGATGCAAACCGATCAGGTGGTCGAACACGGCTCGACGGATATCGGCCACGCAGCGCTCGCCGATCCACGACACCAGGTAGAAGCGGCTGAAGGTACCCACCGCCAGGGCCAACACCAGCAGCAGGAACAGGCCGATGGTCTGGTTGAGCTGATGCGCGGAGCGGGTCATGAAGCCCTGGTCCACCAGCAGGCGGATGCCCTGGCCCATGGACAGGGTGATGGCGGCGGTGACTACCAGGGCCAGCAAGGCAAGCATCACCTGGCGACGGTAAGGACGGACAAACTGCCAACCCAGGCGCAAGGCGCGGCGTTGACGTGGGGAAACCGATTCGGGCATGGCGCTGACCACAATGGTGGGAAACCGCAGCCTACCACTCATCCACGCCTGTGGAACCCTTGCAGGGTTGCTATAGCCTATCGGTCTAACCAGGCTATGGAGCTTTACTGCCGTTTCTGTTGGACTGTGCCTGCCGTGACCCTGCAGGTACTGTCACAGGCCAGTCACGGCACAGGGTTAACCTGCGCTTGAACCTGATGAGGAGACAATACATGAGCTTGCAGCATGGCAGCGACAATCAGAAGCCCCGGACCACACCACCGCCGCAGGTGTGCGGTTCGATCATCGATGCGAAGGGGCGCGAAGTACCGATCACCGAGCAGATGATCCAGCAGGCCTGCAAGGCCCTGGAAGAAAGCCGGGTCGAGCGCGTACGCAAAGGTTGATCGGCGAATTCCTTGCAACCCGGCGCTTGCGCCGGGTTTTTATTTGCCTGAATCCTGTACCGGCCCTTTCGCGGGTAAACCCGCTCCCACAGGGACAACACAAGCCTTGAGGTCAGCGGGCTACCTGTGGGAGCGGGTTTACCCGCGAAGAGGCCGGCACAGCTTTCAAATGGCTGTCAGACCAACACCCCACCCAAGGCACTGACCAGCTGCGCCAACTGCGGCGACTCCCCGCGCACGCGCACCGCCAG
Organism: Pseudomonas sp. PNPG3; assembly: GCF_023093815.1. Lineage (NCBI taxonomy): Bacteria > Pseudomonadati > Pseudomonadota > Gammaproteobacteria > Pseudomonadales > Pseudomonadaceae > Pseudomonas > Pseudomonas sp. PNPG3. The sequence goes on along the minus strand of NZ_JALLKV010000016.1, from coordinate 1,498 downwards.
CCCCTCGATCTCGCGCCGTGGCGGGTACTGCTTGCGCAACTGGTCGAACGCTGCGCGCTGCTGCTGCGGGTCGTCGCTGAGGCTGCGGCGGAAATCGGCATCGTCGCGGCGTGGGTCGTACACTGCGCGGCAAAGGGTGGCCAAGGCCCAGGCCGGGTCGGTGCTGGCATCCAGTTCGATCTGCGCCAGCGGTGGCCGGGGCAGCAGGTCGGCCAGTTGCACCTGTTTATCCACACCGAGGAAGCGGCACAGCGCCTGGTAGATCTGCGCCGTACCACGCTGGCGACCGTCGAGGCTGTAGCCGGCAATGTGCGGCGAAGCCAATGTGCACAGGTCGGCCAGTTGCAGGTCGACCTGCGGCTCACCCTCCCACACATCCAGCACCGCATGCAGGTCTTCGCGGTCCAGCAGCAGTTCGCGCAGGGCGGCGTTGTCCACTACCGGGCCACGGCTGGCGTTGACCAGCCAGGCACCGGGGCGCAACTGCGCCAGCTGCGCCTGGCCCAGCAGGTGCCAGGTCGGGTGCTCGCCGCCACGCTGCAAGGGGGTGTGCAGGCTGATCACATCGCACTGTTGCAGGATGGTCTCGAGGCTGACGTAGTCACCGCCCTCGGCGGCCTGGCGCAGCGGGTCGCATACCAGTACCTTCCAGCCAAGGCCGTGCAGCACCCGCACCAGGCGGCCACCCACCTCACCCGCGCCCACTACGCCATACACGCGCTCGGGCAGTGCCACGCCATCCAGCTCGGCCAGGGTCAGCAGGCTGCCCAGAACGTAATCGACCACGCCGCGGGCATTGCAGCCCGGTGCGCTGCTCCAGTGGATGCCGGCTTCGGCAAAGTAGTTCAGGTCGAGGTGGTCGGTGCCGATGGTGCAGGTGCCGACGAAGCGCACGCGGCTGCCTTCGAGCAACTGGCGGTCGACCTTGGTCACCGAGCGCACCAGTAGAATGTCGGCGTCCCTTACGCTGGCGGCATCGAGGCTTCGGCCGGGGTAACGGCGGATTTCGCCGAAACCCTGGAAGAAGGCATCGAGCAGCGGGATGTTCTCGTCGGCAACTATCAGCATGGCGCTCTCCTGTCTGGGGAACGCAGTGTAGGCGCAACGCCGGGCGTGTTCCAGAGCGGTTCAGTCGGCTTTCTTGCGGATCCAGTACAGGAAGGTACCGGCGTCTTCCTGCTGCTGCAGCAGTTCGTGGCCGAGGAAGTTGCAGAACTTGGGGATATCGCGGCGGGTCGAGGGGTCGGTGGCGATGACCTTGAGCAGGCCGCCAGCGGCCAGGTTGCGCACGTGCTGGTGCAGCATCATTACCGGTTCCGGGCAGTTCAGGCCGGTGGCGTCGAGGATGGCGTCGGGGGTGAAATCGGTCATGGGGGGCTCCGCAAATGATCGCTATTGTCGCGCATCGCGCGACGTGGTCCAAGCACCGCCTGTGAAGACGCGCCCTGCTCTTGCTCTTGCTCTTGCTCTTGCTCTTGCTCTTGCTCTTGATCTTGAT
>NZ_JALLKV010000169.1:0-299 GCF_023093815.1 Pseudomonas sp. PNPG3 | reverse complement strand
AAGGTTGTAGGTTCGACTCCTACTGGGTGCATTTAACGGGAAATAGCTCAGCTTGGTAGAGCACCTGGTTTGGGACCAGGGGGTCGCAGGTTCGAATCCTGTTTTCCCGATTGGACGCTTAGTCCATATGTTTTTCTCGCGGTGTAGCTCAGCTGGCTAGAGCGTCCGGTTCATACCCGGGAGGTCGAGGGTTCGATCCCCCCCGCCGCGATTGAGCTTGGACCTTTAGCTCAGTTGGTTAGAGCAGGCGGCTCATAACCGCCCGGTCGTAGGTTCGAGCCCTACAAGGTCCATCTTTA
>NZ_JALLKV010000168.1:0-299 GCF_023093815.1 Pseudomonas sp. PNPG3 | reverse complement strand
CGAGCTCCTTGACCACCAGGAACAGCGGGATCATGCCGCCGGAGAACAGCATCGCGAACAGCACGAGCCGCATGATCAGGCCCCGGCCCACGAGGTTCGGGTCCGCGAGCGGATAGGCCATCAGCATCGTCAGCGTGATCTGCACGAGCGTGCCGACGACGGTGACACCGATCGTGACCAGCAGGGACCGCACGAACGTGTCCGTCGAGAAGATGTACTTGTAGGTCTCGAGGGTGGGGTTCTGGGGCCACAGGAAGAACGGCCGCGCGGCGATCTCGGCCTCGGTCGCGAACGATGCG
>NZ_JALLKV010000167.1:0-305 GCF_023093815.1 Pseudomonas sp. PNPG3 | reverse complement strand
CAAGATTCATTTCGCAAAACCCCTATCTGCGCATGCAGGTAGGGGTTTTGTCTTTAAGTAGAAGCTATCGCTTCTCCTGGTAGGCTGAACGGCCAGCTGGGGATGAAAAAGGTGGTTGACAGCGTTTTCGAATGTTGTATTATTCACCTCCCGCGACGAGAGATCGAAGCGAGCCAAGTGTTTGAAGCTAAACGAGTTTCTCGCAAAAAACTTCAAAATAAACACTTGACAGCAAATGAGGAAAGCGTAAAATGCGCGCCTCGGTTGAGACGAAACGCTCTTAACCAAACGCTCTTTAACAAATC
>NZ_JALLKV010000166.1:0-311 GCF_023093815.1 Pseudomonas sp. PNPG3 | reverse complement strand
CGCCTTCCCTGCATTAAGAGTTCCCGCACCGGCACCGATAGCACTGGAAGTCGATCGATACATCAGGATGCCGATGACGATGAAGGCCGGGAAGTTCTCGACACCGGCACGCGCGCCGAGCAGGAGACCGAAGATCACGAAGTAGAAGGACGCGTCGACCATCGGCCGAAGGATCAGCCAGAGGTTGCCCAGACGGTTGCGGGCGTTCTGGGTGGCGGCGCGATGCCGCGCGTCCATCCAGATGAAGTGGCGGCGCTCCCAGAGCTGCAGGATGTAGTCGCCGAGCGGCAGTCGCGTGCCGATCGGCCTCA
>NZ_JALLKV010000165.1:0-312 GCF_023093815.1 Pseudomonas sp. PNPG3 | reverse complement strand
CGATGCCGCGAAGCTCGGCGACGAGGAGGCCCGGGAGAAGATCCAGGAGGCGACCGACGCCGTCCGTCGGCTCGTGCGCTCCTGATCCGACGGCCCCGGCTGTCGTCCGTGCCACCTCGTCACCTCTGGTCGACATCGCCGAGAAAAGCTATCATCGTTATTAGACGATGATTCGCATGATCCACTCGCGGCCGGAGCCGCGGAGGAGACGGAGGCGGCACGACATGGGCGCAGGGCACGGCCACAGCCACAGCCACAGCCACGGAGCAGCCGAGGCGGGCCGGCCCGGGGACTTCCGTCGGACGCTCTGGA
>NZ_JALLKV010000164.1:0-319 GCF_023093815.1 Pseudomonas sp. PNPG3 | reverse complement strand
CGCCCGGGCGAGGTCGTTGCCGGAGCCAGCGGGGACGATGCCGAGCCGCACCGGGGTGCCGGCGACGATCTCGGCGCCGAGGGCGACGGTGCCGTCGCCGCCGACGACGACCAGCGCGGTGAGGGTGTCCCGCACATCATGGGCGCGGGCCCGGGCCGTGCTCGCCGTCGGGGCCGAGAGATCCACGACGGAGATGCCGGCGAGGCGCAGCAGATGGCTCACCTGACGGCCGACGCGGTGCGCTGCCCCCTGAGCCGCTGTCGGGTTCGACAGCAGCCCGACGCGCAGTCTGCTCACCTGTCCTCCGGATCGTCCAGTC
>NZ_JALLKV010000163.1:0-320 GCF_023093815.1 Pseudomonas sp. PNPG3 | reverse complement strand
CGGATCGGCGGACGCATCGTTGAGCGTGAAGGCCTGCGCGGAGTACGCCAGATCCCACAGTCGCGTGCTCGCCGCCGCGCCGTCCCAGTCGATTAACGTCCACCGCTCCCCGACGACGAGGTTCCACGGTGTGAGGTCCCCGTGGCAGACCAGGTCCGGCGCCGGCACGGGCAGGAGCGCCCGGCCCAGGCCCAGCGCATCGGCGTCGAGCCCCTCGCTCGCATCGTGGATGGCGCGGACCATCGATCCGACGGTCGCGAGCTGCGCACGGCTCAGCGGCGGGGCATCCATCGCGAGGACGCCGTCGACGTACTCGGTGA
>NZ_JALLKV010000162.1:0-322 GCF_023093815.1 Pseudomonas sp. PNPG3 | reverse complement strand
CCTCGGCATCACCGACGTCATGTTCGCGCTGGACTCGATCCCCGCGATCTTCGGCGTCACCCGGAACCCGTTCCTGGTCTTCACCGCCAACATCTTCGCGCTCATGGGCCTGCGCCAGCTCTACTTCCTGCTCGGCCACATGCTCGACCGCCTGACCTACCTGCAGTACGGCATCGCCGCGGTGCTCGGGTTCATCGGCGTGAAGCTGCTGGTCCATGCGATCCATGAGGCGCCGCTGGGCTTCATCCCGGGCTTCGAGGTGCTCCAGCGGATCCCCGAGATCCCGATCTGGCTGTCGCTGGTGTTCATCCTGGTCGCAATC
>NZ_JALLKV010000161.1:0-324 GCF_023093815.1 Pseudomonas sp. PNPG3 | reverse complement strand
GTATTGCGGGATGTGGGGTGTATGGGGTGCGATCGAGCGCCGCCCGCGCGGCGCTTCGCGGGACAAGCCCGCTCCCACATTTGTTGCAACGTGGCCATGCCTGTGGGAGAGGCGTTGCCCGCTTTGGTGGAATGTTTGAGACCGGCGAGACGGCGGTAGCGCCAGCCGGGAAACCGTGCCAAGGCAACAAGGCTGACAACCATGGCCTGACAGGTTCGGCACGTTGCAACAAATGTGGGAGCGGGCTTGTCCCGCGAAGCGCCGCGCGGGCGGCGCTCGGTCTCACAGGCGCAGAAAGTACAACGGCAAACACTCGAGAAGCGC
>NZ_JALLKV010000160.1:0-331 GCF_023093815.1 Pseudomonas sp. PNPG3 | reverse complement strand
GGCCGGGGAGACGAGCCGCTGGCCGTCGCGCGCGAGGTCCGCGGACAGCGCACCGCTCGCGGCGGCCATCCCGACCCGGTACCAGGCCCGACGGCGGGGCCCCAGGGTCCGCGGCTCCACGAGCGAGAGCGCCCCGACGGCCTGCGCCATCAGCCCCGCGCGGGCGATCAGGCCGAGCGGCAGCGGCCGGGAGCCGATCAGGATCTGCGACCGCGATCCGTGGACGACGGATGCGCCGACGCCGGAGGCGATGCCCGAGACGATGCCGGGGACGGAGCCGAGGCCGGATGCGGAGGAGCTGGAGGACGCCATACGGCGAGCATACGGGCAC